>NZ_JCACIN010000046.1:0-326359 GCF_059504425.1 Drouetiella sp. | reverse complement strand
GATGAAGACTATTTGCTCAAGGTCTTGTGTGGTTAAGATGCGTTCGCCCTGAGGGCAGTGCTGAATCGCGTAAAAGCAACGCCACCTTTACAGCAAGGAAAGCTGATTCTCTTGCTGCTCGTAGAATACTTTCTCCACATCGCCCCGTCGGTACATCCAAGTGCCACTGCTCCCGCGACCCACAAACCGCGAGGCTACCTCTGCAAGGCGGGATCGCCCTTCAGCTTGCGAACAGCCCAATAGCCGCGCCGCATATTTGAGGGGCAACCACTGTCGTGCAAATCGAGCCAGCAGCACCTGATCCTCTTCGGCGTTAATTTCAGTGAGCAGTTGCTCAGCCAATAGCCAACAGGCGAGGGTATCGGCGGCAGCGCGGTGAGATTTGCCCACGTTAAATTGGAAATGGCGCACCAGATCAGGCAAACTGCGAGAGGGCAAATCCGGCAGCATTAGCCGAGAGAGCTGAACCGTGCAAAGCTGCTGATCCTCTGGGCGATCGAAGGCTAAACCCAATCGGGCAAACGCTGTCTGCAAGAAACCATAATCAAACTCAAGGTTATGAGCCGCCAAAATGCCGCTGTTGAGCAGCGGCAAAAAGGTGGGAAGAATCTCAGCGGCGAGGGGTGCAGTCTCCACCATTGCCTGAGAAATGCCCGTAAATTGAACAATCTTTGCAGGAATTCGCTCTTGGGGATTGATCAGGCTCGTCTGCTGCTCAAGAACCCCTTCAGCCAAAGTCGCCCGAATCACAGAAATCTCTGTCAGGCGACTGGTGGTGGCATATCGCCCTGTGGTCTCCACATCGACGATCGCCAGGGGCTGTTGGCTAACCCAACGGTAGTAACGCAGCAACTCAGAAGAAAGCATAGAGGAAGTTCCTAAAAACTGAGAGGTGTACTGCTCGTACCAAGAGGCGCAAGCAGTACACCTCAAACTCTACGGCTTAGAAGGAATGCGGGGCTTGTCTTTCTTGACAATAGGCTTGGACTTGGGACCGCCGTGACCGCCACCGTGACCGCCGCCGTGACCGCCACCATAGCTGCGCTGTCTGGGTTCGTCCATCATCATGCCGTCATCATTACCAGGCTGATCAACCCGCATCCAACTTGGGCGAATTTGGTCATACGCCATCTGTAGAGCTGCTGCTGCAATCGTATGGGGATCAAACTCCTCGCTGAGTTGAGAGATGATCGGCAAGAAGGAAGCCATGCGCTCACCCGTAAGGGCTTCACGGAGCTGCTCTTGCAATTTGTGTAGATGACGAGCCTCAATTTGGGCACGGGTTGGAATGGTGCCGATTTCCAAGCGCTGACGAATGTGGTGTTCGATATCTCGCAGCTTACGCTTATCAAGAGCATGGAGCAGCGAGATGGCTACGCCCTCCTTGCCTGCCCTACCCGTCCGTCCAATCCGGTGAACGTAGTTCTCAACGCTGTCAGGCATATCGTAGTTGATCACATGGGTGAGATCTTCTACGTGCAGCCCACGAGCTGCGATGTCAGTCGCCACAACCCAGCGCACTTGACGCTGACGGAAGCGAAGCAGCAGACGCTCTCGCTGGGATTGGCTCAAGTCGCCATGATACTCGTCGACGCTGTGCCCTGCAGACTGCAACTGACGAGTCAGATCGGCAGCAGCTTTGCGGGTGCGGACAAAGATCAGAGCCGACTCTGGATCTTCCATTTCTAAGATGGGCTGAAGTGCTCTGCTCTTCGTCCAGCCGCGTGGCACGATATAGACCACCTGATTGATTCGAGTGGGAGCTGCCTTGGGCTGCTCAACCGTGACGGTGACGGGCGATCGCAAGAACTTAGCCGCCAAAGCTCGAATGGAAGGCTCCATAGTTGCTGAGAAGAAAGCAGTTTGGCGTTCGGCGGGAGCCTGTGCCAGAATCCTTTCGACATCTTGAATAAAGCCCATGTTCAGCATTTCATCTGCCTCATCTAGCACCAGCCAGCTGAGGTGATTAAGCTTGAGGTCGCCGCGCTTCAGCAGATCCAGCACTCGTCCGGGGGTGCCCACGACCACCTGAACGCCGCGCTGCAGACGACGAATTTGCAGGTCGATCGCTTGACCGCCGTAAATTGGCAGAATTTGTAGGCGGCGATCTTCGCTAAAGGTGCGCATGGATTGATGCACCTGAACAGCAAGCTCACGGGTTGGGGTGAGAATGAGCGCCTGAACGGCGTTGCTGTTGAGGTCAATCCGCTCCAGCAAGGGCAGCGAGAAAGCGGCTGTTTTACCTGTACCTGTTTGCGCCTGACCGACGACATCGCGCCCAGCCAGCAGGTGAGGAATGGCTTGCGCCTGAATCGCGGTTGGCTCCGTAAATCCTGTTTTTTCCAGGTGGCGAACAACGGTTTCAGACAGACCAAGACTATTAAACGAAAGCGTCATTGAAAACTCCTTTAAGAGGGTGAATTTTGAGCGTATGAACTGAGATGTATGGGCTTAGGACGTATGAACAGAGACACGGCTGATTGCGCCTCTCAATTGAGTTGAAGTATCGGCAACGTGACCGTAAAGGTCATAGACATCGGCATCGGCGATCGCCACCGGAATCATCGATCCCAGACGCGCATCTCCCTGGACATAGACCAATCCATCAACCTCAGGCGCAAAGCGAGCCGATCGCCCCACCAATTCCCCAGTCTCAGGATTTTCTTGTTCAACCAACACATCAACAACTTTGCCAATTTCTGCCCGATTCTTTCGCAGCGAGATCGGCTGCTGCACAGTCATCAAGGCATCCCGTCGCTCATCCATAACTTCTTGCGAAATCTGGTTAAGCATGTCATGGGCGGGTGTTCCTTCTTCGGGAGAGAACGTGAACACCCCAACGTGATCGAATTCATGGCGCTGGACAAACTGGAGCAAATGCTGGAAATGCTCATCTGTCTCGCCAGGGAAGCCCACGATGAAGGTCGTTCGCAAAACCGCGTTGGGCAAGGCGGCTTTAATGCGATCGATAATTTTGTCGTTTACCTGCCCTTGCCAGGGACGGTTCATGGCTTTCAGCACCTCAGGGTGAGAATGCTGAAGCGGCAGGTCGAGATAGGGCAGTACGTTTGGCGTTTCTCGCATTGCCTCAATCACTTTCGGAGTCAACCCAGTTGGATAAGCATAGTGCATGCGAATCCAAGGCACCTGTACCTTGCCCAAGGCTCGCAGCAACTCTGCCAACCTCGGTTCGCCGTACAGATCCAACCCGTAGTTGGTGGTGATCTGCGAGATCAGGATAATTTCCTGAACGCCCTCAGTAGCCAACTGTTCGGCTTCAGCAACAATCGACTCAATGGAGCGCGATCGCTGATTGCCCCGCAGATGAGGAATGATGCAAAAGGCGCAACGATAGTCACAGCCCTCCGCTACCCGCAGGTAGGCGACTCCCTCAGTGGTAGTTCGGTAGCGAGGCACCGTTTCATCGGCAATGTAGACGGGGTCAACAGAAATTTCGCTAACCCGTTCTCCCGTCTCTGCCCGCTGGATTACGTCAACAATTTTGTGATAGTCACCCGTGCCTACAACAGCCACAGCTTCTGGAATTGCGTCCAACAATTCTTGCTGAAAGTGCTGTGCCATGCAGCCCGTAATGACGATCTTTTTGTTGTCTTCTGCTAGCTCTACCAGCGTCCGAACCGATTCTTCGCGGGCTGACTGGATAAAGCTGCAAGTATTGACAATAACATAGTCTGCCAGCTCCTCGTTGGAATCTACCTGATATCCAGCTTGAACCAGCAGACCGAGCATATGCTCTGTATCAATTCGGTTTTTTTCGCAACCTAAATGAGAGACGGCAATAGAGAGTTTGTTGCCCATGCAGGTGATGTTTTTTGAGACTTCTAGTGTGACAAAGTTGCCAATTTTCAGGTTGTGGCGATCGCTTCATCAACGGGCTAGACTTCTGTCTCTAGAGCTATCCCAACTAGGTTGGGAGGCATCGTTAACTGCAATCGCACGGATTGGCGCGGCGGCTTACTTCAGACGTGGCTTACCCATTTGTAGCCTGTATCTAAGAGGTAACTTCAAAGGGCTTCGAGAACTGAACTCTTGATCTATGGATCTAACCCAGACCTTTAACAATCAAGTTCAGCCCGTCTCAGGCAGGAAGTACAACAATCTTAACACAAATACTTCGATAATAAATAGCTCACGACACAGTTCAATGGAGATCTCTCAGGTCGGAGGCACACTGTTAGAGTAAATTTAAGTAGTAGAGGGGACACCTCTGCCTTGCGTAAATTTTCTTGGCAAGTTTCCTTGAATATGCTTGAATCCCGATATCAATTCGCCCGATATCTATCTTAGACCAGTGGACTTGAAACAAACCTTTAAAACTGTAAATCCCGTAATCGGCGTTGTGCATTTGCTGCCGCTTCCTACCTCTCCTCGTTGGGGTGGCAGTCTCCAGGCAGTGATCGATCGCGCTGAGCAGGAAGCCACGGCACTTGCCTCTGGAGGCGTAGATGCCATCATTGTCGAGAATTTCTTTGATGCACCGTTTGCTAAAAGCTGTGTTGATCCGGCTGTGGTGAGCGCTATGACTCTGGTGGTACAGCGCTTGATGAATCTGGTGACGCTGCCGATCGGGTTAAATGTCTTGCGTAATGATGCTCGGAGCGCCATTGCGATCGCCACCTGCACTCAGGCCCGATTCATTCGGGTTAACGTGCTGACGGGCATTATGGCAACTGATCAGGGCTTGATTGAAGGGGAAGCCCATACGCTACTGCGCTATCGGCGAGAGTTGGGCAGCGATGTCAAGATCTTGGCGGATGTGCTGGTAAAACATGCTCGACCGCTGGGTTCTCCTAATCTAACTACGGCAGTCCAGGAAACGATCGATCGCGGTTTGGCGGATGGGGTAATTTTGTCGGGCTGGGCAACCGGAAGTCCTCCTACTCTGGAGGATCTAGAGCTGGCGAGTGCTGCTGCTAACGGAACTCCGGTGTTTATTGGCAGCGGCGCTAGCTGGGAGAATATTCCTCAGCTGATTCAAGCTGCAGATGGTGTGATTGTGTCTAGCTCGTTGAAGCGGCGTGGCAAAATCGATCAGCCGATCGATCCAATTCGCGTTAGCCAATTTGTGGAGGCCATGCGGCGCAGTCTGGCGGCTCAAGGAGCAGTTCAAGGAGTTGTCAAGTCGGATGCGGCGATCGCCGCGCTGGCTCCCAATTCGCAGGTTGCAGGGCTATCAACCTCAACGTAAATTTGTGCGTAGGTTTGTGCGGCGCGAACCTTTAGCATAAAACTTCTGTGTTCCTTGAGGTTTTCAAATAGGGCACTTTATGTTTAAGTTTGAGTCAGAATGGATTACAGGTAAGCTGCTTGTTAATCTAGCGGTTCGATCTGATTTTTTACTTTGCTCTCTCTGAAGCCTCTTGCAACTGGAGCCTTATGACTAGCCGTCGTCGTCAAATTCCCTGGATGTACCGTCAATCGCGGTATTTGATTGCTGCGGTTGCTGTTCTGGGGGCGCTAAATACGGGATATATCACTGCTACTAAGCTATTTGGGGGAGAAACAGCCTGCCCGACTAGCGGCTGTGAACAGGTGCTTTCTGGGCCGTATGCCACTGTTTTCGGGTTGCCTTTGGCGCTGTTTGGTTTGCTGGCTTATGTGGGCATGGCTGCTTTTGCGCTGGTGCCGCTGGCGGTGAATCCTGAGAAGGAGCGATCGCAGCGATCGAATCTAGAAAACCAAACCTGGCTGCTGCTGTTTGCGGGAGCGACGGCAATGCTGGTGTTTAGCGCCTATCTGATGTACATCATGTTTTCTCAGTATGTGGCGCTTTATGGGGCAAAGGGGTTGTGCTACTACTGCCTCGCCTCTGCGATTTTTGCCCTAACGCTGTTTGTGCTAACGCTATTTGGGCGTGATTGGGAGGATGTGGGGCAGCTTTTCTTTACGGGAATTTTGGTGAGTATGGTGACGATCGTGGGGACGCTGGGCGTTTATGCGAATGTTAACGGCTCTGCTGTGGCAAATCCTGATGCGCCGGGTCGGGCTGCGCCTGCTATTACGACGTTATCAGGTCAGTCAGAACTTCAGCTTGCTCGGCATTTAACTAGCGTTGGGGCGAAGATGTACTCTGCCTACTGGTGTCCGCACTGTCATGACCAAAAGCAGTTGTTTGGGAAGCAGGCTGTGGCAGTGTTGCCAGTGGTGGAATGTGCGCCTGATGGGCGTAATTCTCAGACTGCGCTGTGTCAAGAGAAGAAGATTGAGGGTTTCCCGACTTGGGAGATTAATGGCAAAATGACTTCGGGAACGCAGACGCTTCAGCAGTTGGCTGATTTGTCGGGCTATACAGGATCACGGGACTTCAAAAACTAGACCTCTTGCACTAGACCTCTTGCAAATTAGGTTTAGTGGTGGCTGCGCTCCCCACTAAACCTAGTCCCAAAACTTTAATCTGAAAGAGGTCTACTAAGGGCTGGAATGGTTTTGAGGTTTGAGAAACAGCCGAACAGCCTTGGGGGATTCCCCCAAACCCCTAGCGGAGGACGGGCGCGTCCCCCACACCCCCTCCGCATCAGGCTTTAGATGAGTCGTTGGGATCGCTTCGCATTGGTTGGGCAGATCGGGGGTGGCTGTTTACTAGAGGTGCTTTGACCGATCGCCCAGGAATTTCCAATTACCTCCAAAATCTAAAGTTCAAAATAAAGCTGGCTTTACTCGGTCGGCTTTTTGGTCTGTAAGTTTGGTGGCCTCCAAGTTTAGTAGCCTCCAAGTTTAGTAGCCTCCAAGCTTGCCTCGGCGCTTGGTTTCTCGTTCTGACCAGCGAAAGAGGAGCATTCCCAGACTGAAGTAGAGGGTGCCGTTGAGGAGGGCGATCGCCCATCTGCCGCCATCTAAAGCTTCGCCTCGTGCCATAACGTCACGTAGCAAGCCTGCGCCCGGAGCCATGGGCATACAGTAGCCTAGGATTTTCATGCCGCCTGTCCAGCTTTCGATGGGAGCGGTAAATAGAAACAGAAGTCCGAATTGAAAGATGCTGAGAGCTTGCTGAACTTGCTTCAGAATTAGGGCTAACGATCCCATAATGAATGACAGACCGTATGCCCCTAGCAAAACGGTGAGCAGGGGTAAAACCAAAATTAAGGGAAAGCTGATGTTGCTTCCCGTAAGGGCAACGATGATCAGTAAAATGCTGATGTTGATAACGAGGTTGATCAGGAGACTGGCGATCGCCCTTGACAAAAAGACCTGCGATGCGCCGTAAGGGGAGAGAAAAACTTGCTCTAAGGTTCCGGTTCTAGCCTCATCCTGGAGATTGCCTGAGATACTGCCCTGAATGAAGATCATTAATGTCCAAAGCACGTAGCCAATGATGATTGAGTCGAAGCGATCGCCAAACTGAAAGCCTCCCCCTGCAACATATCGGGTGCTCAAAAACAAACCATAGAAAATAATGGTGGTGCCGACGATGCCACCAATGATTTCGGCGGAGTAGCGGGTAGATTGAATGAAGCTCCGTCTTAATTCCGCTAGAAAGAGTTCAAATATCATGGGTTGGTGCCTAATGTACTGCTGCCTAATGCATTGCTGCCTACAAGCTTCAAGAAAATTTCTGTCAAATTAGTCCGATCTTTCTCTAGGCGCACCAAAGGCAAGGGCTTGAGAATATCCAAAATGGGATAGAGCAGCGTAATGTCTTCAACAAGGATGCGATCGCCCTCTACAACTGCCCCCAGCGCCCCAATTTTTTGAGTGCGATCGTCATCAAGCGGCAGTTCTAGCTCAATTCGGTAGGCGGTACCGGAAAACTGCCGGATTAACTCAGAGGTGGGTTCTTCGATGACGATTTTGCCTTGGCTAATAATGGCAACGCGATCGGAGAGTTCTTCGGCAATATCAAGCTGATGGGTGGTCAGCAAAATGGCGCGTCCCTCCGCCGCGATTTCGCGCACGAGCTGCTTGACGCTTGCGGTGGCTTCTACATCCAAACCCAAGGTCGGCTCATCTAGCAGCAATAGCTGCGGATCGTGAATCAGGGAAACAGCGATCGCTAATTTCTGCTGCATTCCACGAGACAGCTTCTGCACCTGGCTATGGCGCTTGTCCGTCAAGTCAAATCGCTCTAGCAGAGTTTGGGCACGCTGACGAGCTACCTTGCGGGTTAGCCCGCGCAACACGCCAAAATATTCTAGATTTTCTTCGGGAGTCAGCCGCCAGTAAACGTTGCGGTTGCCCTCTAGCACGGCTCCCACGGATCGCAATGCCTTGGGATCGCGATGCGGATCGCGTCCGACAATTCTGACGCTGCCGCGATCAGGCAAAATCAGTCCGGCAATCATTTTGATGGTGGTGGTTTTACCTGCGCCGTTTGGCCCCAGGAAAGCCAGGACTTCTTTTGCGGCTAAGGTGAGGGAAACTTCTTGAACAGCAGCAACGGTCTTTTGACGATCGCGGTAAATCTTTTGCAGGTGAACTGCTTCCAAAACATTCATGTACAAGCGCCAACCAATCAGAACATCGCCTCATGGCGCTTCTTTATGATGACACTGGAATCAAGAGGTCGGGATGCCGTTTGTCTGCTGTTGGCTATTTCTGAGAGGGAAGCTTCACATCCTTCCCAAGCTTCATAGCGCTATGTAATTAAGTTAGGACAGGTTATTTTTGAGAGCCGCGCTCCACGCGGCTCTCAAAAATAACTCATTGGATCTAAGCGCGTAGCGCCGTAACAGGCTACGAAGCGCAGTAGCGATTGATATCACTAACCAAGGGGGACTCGCGATCGGTTGCTGTTTTCAGCGCAGCAAAGCTGCTTTGAGCCACCTCTGGGTTTTCATTTTCTGCGGCTTCAACGATGGCGCGAGTAGCGCTGCCTGTGTCTAGATACATTGACACAAATCGGTTCTGGAAACCCGCAAGCTGCGGATCGGTAAGCTGTAATGCCTGCATTTCGTTGGCAAAGCGATCGCTGGCTTCGGCAATCCCAGACATGGCTGCTGTGCTGCCTGAATTTGCGCCCTGGGCAATGCCCTGCACGGTGGAAACGGCTTGATTGGCTACAGCAATGAGTTGACCGCATTGTGCGGCACGGCTAGGCTCTGCACTTAAACGCAGGGTGTTAGCAGGCGCTTCAGAACTCACGCGGCTAAACAGAACGCTAGCGGGAAAAGCCTTGTTCGCAGGAATTGTGCCTGTCGAAGCCGATCGCGTGCTGACCTGATAGCCGCCAACAATTATTTCAGCATCGGCATTGTAATCCTGATAATCTGCATTTACCCCAAATAGATTCAAGATAAAAATCGTGTTGCCTCGCTGTTCTACAAAGGAAACAGCGTCTAAAGCATTGCCCTGTGGGTCGCGCCCTAGCCAGTCTATGCGTAAGCTACCATCGGGCTGAGATGAAGATCCTTGCCACACTAGATCTGAGAGCCGCTTTTCATACTCTGATTTGAGAGAGGCTTCCAGTTGGGCAATGCTAAGCACGTTGCCCTGAGCAGATCCGTAATCGACAGAACCTCCAAATCTTTGATCGGGCGAGGTAAAAGCAATGCCGCTGCCCGTCTGTTCATAGGTGTAGCCTTCTGGCAGCGAGATTTCAAAGAGTCCTGTAGGTTCGCGGTAGATTTGTCCTTGCACTTGTGCCAATTGCTCGACGGCAAGAGGAGCGGCGATCGCAGGCTCCCAAAAACTCGAAATTCCACCCATAGCGATCAGGGCAACAGCGACAAATACTTTAGATGTCATAAATCTTACTCAGCGCGAAGAAATTTGAGCCTAGCCTAGTCGATAGGATTAGTCTTCGGCAAGGTGATTTGTACGCTGTGGCAATATAGCTGTCGCCAGTTTGCTTAGGACATTTAGAGTGGGGCGCTTCACGCCCCACTCTAAATGTCCCCGTCCTAACCGCTTGGCGGTTGCTATAAGAGTTTAAAGGTTCAAAATCACAAATTTATGGGACTTACGCATTTTTGTTATGTGTGGTGGGCTGCGCCCACCACACATAACAAAAATACACTACAGCTAGAGGGCTTGCGTAAGTCCTAATTTAAAGTTGCGTCCTTTATCCTGCCAACGCCAGCCCATCTGCGCGGGGTTCGGAGGCGGCTACCAGCACACCATTTTGCCGTAAGATCATCTGCCCTTTGCCAAAGGGACGCGCTTCTGCCATCACCTGCACGGCATGATCGCGATCGCTCAAGCCCAAAGCTAACGATCGCGGTACCGATTGCTCCAGCAGCACGGATCTACCTGTCGTGTAGCACCAGCGAGGCGCATCCAAAGCCGCCTGGGGGTTCATGCCATAATCCCTCAGATTGACCATCATTTGTAGATGTCCCTGCGGCTGCATATGGGCGCCCATCACGCCTAGAGGGCCTAGGGGGCGATCGCCTTGACTCAAAAATCCTGGAATAATCGTGTGAAAAGGTCGCTTGTTTGGGGCAAGACAGTTGGCGTGATCTGGCTCTAGCGAGAAGCCCATGCCGCGATTGTGCAGGGCAATCCCCGTGTCAGGAATCAGAATGCCGCTGCCAAAGCCCTCGTAGTTAGATTGAATAAATGAAACCATTAGGTCTTGATCGGCAGTCGCCAGATAGACCGTGCCGCCCTGGCGAATGTGAGGATAGGCAATAGTGGCGCGATCGCTCACCCGTTTTCTGCGCTGGGCAGCGTAGCTTTTATCTAGCAGCTCGGCCGCTGAAACCCTCAGCCAATCTGCATCTGAGACATGGCTATGAACATCGGCAAACGCTAGTTTCATCGACTCGATTTGCAGATGAAAACTCTCTACTGAATCTCTGGGATAGCGAGACAGGTCAAATCCTTCCAGAATATTCAGCGCCAGCAATGCCGCAATTCCCTGTCCGTTGGGTGGAATTTCCCACAGGGTCAAATCCCGGTAATCTGTGGAAATTGGCTCTACCCAAAGCGGCTGGTGATCTGCCAAATCTGTGGCGGTCAAGATTCCACCCGTTTCGTCAGCAAAGGCAGCCATGCGGTTAGCCAGTTCGCCCCGATAAAAGCTCTCGCCTCCCGTACTAGCAATTTCTCGCAGCGTTGCCCCATGAGCCGGACTCGCCCAAATTTCTCCAGCTCTGGGAGCGCGATCGCCCTCAAAAAACACTTGTTTAAAGGACTGAAATTCCGGTGCATTCAAGGGCACAAACAAAGCCTCAGCTGTTTGCCATGCCCTTGCCGTCTCTGGAGATACAGGAAAACCCTCTTCGGCGTAGCGAATCGCAGGCGCAAAGAGCTGTTCAAAGGGCAGTTTACCCCAGCGCTCCCAAAGCGATCGCCATGCAGAAACTGCACCTGGCACCGTCACGCTCCGCCAACCAAATTGCGGCATCGTTGCCAAACCCGCGTAATCTGAAACCTGTAGACTTTGAGAGCTTTTGCCCGAAGCGTTTAGTCCATGCGGTTTTCCCTCCCAGACGATCGCAAAGGCATCTGAGCCAATGCCATTAGAGGTTGGCTCAACTACCGTTAGGGCGATCGCCATTGCCAGAGCCGCATCGACCGCATTACCCCCTGCCCAAAACATCTCCATCCCCGCTAGGGTCGCTAACGGTTGGCTCGTAGCCGCCGCATGGCGCTTGCCCATCACCACGCGCCGACCCGAAGCATAGGGATAGCTTGTCAGGTTATCAAACATCTAAGATCCAAAATCCTACTAATACTTATTCGCCCTAGAAAAATCGCCGATCGCACAAGAGACAGTCCTGAGACTAGCTAACACCTGTTGCTCTAGCCGCTCATCTTGCAGGGCTTTAACGACGCTGAGCCGCTGCTCGTGATACTGGATTGCCCTTTCATAATCGCCCAAACTGTCATGCAGGACAGCTAAACTTTCTAGCACCTGCTCTTGAGCGCGAAAATCTCCCTGGAGACGGGCGATCGCCAAACGCTGCTGATGATAGGCGATCGCCCTAGGCTGGTCTCCGAGGGTGTAACAGGCGCTTGCCAGGTTTTTCAGGACTTGCGCTTCGGTCTGGCGATCGGGATCTTGGCGAGCAATCGCTAGGAGTTGCTCGTAGCACACAACCGTTTGAGCATAATTTGCCATCGCATGATGGGCGTTGCCCAAGTTGCGTAACACCTGTCCCTCAACCTGCATATCTGACATCTCGCGGGCAATGGTCAGACTTTTGTGGTAGTAGTAAATCGCTTGAGGACAGTCATTCATGGCTTTGTGCGCCATGCCCAGGTTGTTAAGTGCCGCCATTTCGCCTCGGCGATCGCCATTCTTCTGGGCAACGGTCAGGCTTTGCTGTTTGTAATCTAGCGCCCTGCCATAGTCTTCCAGATGGCGATAGGAGTTCCCCAAATTGCTGAGCGCCTGACGCTCAGTTGGCAGGTCTTTAAACTGGCGGGCAATGGTCAAGCTTTGGTGAGAGCAGGCGATCGCTTCAGGATAGTTGCCCAAAGCATAGTAAATTAGCCCCAATCCTCCTAAACAGCGTCCTTTACCCTGCAAATCTTGCAAATCGCGGTAAGTTTCCAAGCCCTGCTGAAAGGTTTTCAGCGCCGCCTGAAAGTTACGAATCTGATATTGCTCAACCGCTTTTTCTAGAAGACAGTCTGCCTCAAGTTTTCGAGGTTCGGCAAACCGGGCACCGCCGTCTGTAAACCGCTCTGAAAGTGGGACAAACGTTCCATGCTTCTCGTCCACTGACTTCACCATAAATCTAACCTTCTCGACTCTAAAGTCTCGTTTTGATGCCTTACTTTTGTTTCGCTGTTGCTGCCCTGGATGAGAAGTAAATCAGAGAAGGCGAGGAAAACCTTTCGACTGTAAATTCAGGAGCGAATATAGCAACTAAAGCAGCCTAAATTTCTTACCTGCTCTACTTGCCACCTTTCCTGGCTGAATCTACTCAGATATTCTCTCACTAGCTCCATTATTAATTTGTATTTATTTAGTGTTGATGAAAATAAGATTGAACAAAAATAAACTTAGGCTGTGTTTCGCTATCTTTGGCTTGAATTCGTGGGGCAAATAGCCGTTTGTTAATTTGTTTGAAACCCAACTTAAAGAAAAGAAATAATTATGTTACTGAATCAGCAGATTTATTTCTTTGTCTATACATAGGTTTATATGAAAAACAGGTAAAAGCCTACGGTGTATACCGTGAATTCTGGGTTTATTTTTTACACCTAGCTTCCAAATAAATTCCGAGTAAATACGGGGCTATGTAGATCTGTCATTAAACGGTTTGAGAAGCAGATGCTAGGCTGAATGTGGCTTAAGCTGGGTTGTATAAGCTGGAATTCTGGATGACTTTAGTTAGACTTGTTGTAACTTCTGCCCTCTAGTTTTTGCTAGAATTTTTGCCCTCAGCAGGTGCGCTCCACCTACCGAACTCCTCCTCATGTCTCCAACTTCTGCTTTTGAATCCGAACACCTTTTGTTCACTCCCGCCACACCAGATGGAGAGGCGATCGCCACGATTTTTGCTTTCCCAAACGAGTACAGCGTTGGCATTACCAGCTTGGGGTACCAGGTTGTGTGGGCAACTTTGGCTGCTCGCAGCGATGTAGAGGTCAGCCGCCTGTTCACCGACCTGCATGAGCCGTTGCCCACCGCTCCAGAGCTGATGGGCTTTTCGCTCTCCTGGGAGTTGGACTATGTGAATATCCTCAACCTGCTAGAGTCTTTGCAGATTCCCATTCGAGCGGGCGATCGCACTTCCCACCCGCTCATATTCGGCGGCGGCCCCGTCTTGACCGCTAATCCTGAACCCTTTGCTAGTTTCTTTGACCTGATTTTGCTAGGGGATGGGGAGCAGCTGCTGGGAGAATTTATTGAGGCATTTAAGGCAGTGCGCTATGCCGATCGCCCTACTCAGCTTCGGCACCTGGCGCAGGTTCCGGGTATTTATGTCCCTAGTCTGTATCACGTCACTTACGATTGCCCAGATGGCGCTATTCAGTCGATTCAGCCGATGGATGCCGCGATTCCGGCACAGGTGCAGAAGCAGACCTATCGGGGCAACACGCTTTCGGCTTCGACGGTGGTGACTGAAAAAGCGGCCTGGGAAAGCATTTACATGGTGGAGGTGGTGCGAAGCTGCCCAGAGATGTGTCGCTTTTGTCTGGCGAGCTACCTAACGCTCCCCTTTCGAGCGGCAAGCCTAGAAGCTTCGCTGATCCCGGCGATCGATCGCGGCTTACAAGTCACCCACCGTCTGGGCTTACTAGGAGCCTCGGTGACGCAACACCCAGAATTTGATGCGCTGCTCGATCATCTCGATCGCCCACAGTATGATGATGTACGCCTCAGCCTCTCCTCTGTTCGCACCAATACTGTCACAGAAAAGCTGGCGCGTGTCCTGGTAAAGCATGACTCCCGCTCAATCACAATCGCTGTAGAAAGCGGCAGCGATCGGCTGCGACGCATCATCAACAAAAAGCTGGAAAATGACGAAATTACCCAAGCCGCCATCAACGCCAAAGCCGGGGGATTGAGCGCCCTCAAGCTCTACGGCATGGCGGGGATTCCCGGCGAGGAGCCAGAAGACTTGGATCTAACGGTGGCAATGCTGCGAAACCTGAAGCGGGCGGCTCCAGGTTTGCGGCTCACCTACGGGTGTAGCACCTTTGTGCCCAAAGCCCATACCCCTTTTCAGTGGTTTGGGGTCAGCCCGGATGCTGAGAAACGGCTCAAGTCGCTGCAAAAGCAGTTGCGATCGCAGGGCATTGATTTTCGCCCCGAAAGCTACAGCTGGTCGGTCATTCAGGCGTTAATTTCTAGGGGCGATCGCCGTCTTGCCCCCCTTCTGGAGTTAGCCCGTCACTATGGCGACACGTTGGGCAGTTTCCGTCGTGCGTTTAAGGAGCTACGAGGAGAGCTGCCAGAGCTGGATTACTACGTTCATGCCAACTGGTCAACAGAGCAGGTGCTGCCTTGGAGCCATATTCAGAGCGGACTTTCTCAGGCAATGCTGATTAAGCATTTAGAGAGCGCCATGGCGGAAGGGCAGGCTGCCTGCTCCACCGCATAACTTACCGAGTAGTGTTTCAAAGGTGTTGTTGATGTTTTTGAAAGGGGCGCGGAGCGCCCCTTTCAAAAACATCAACAGCATGTCTAGGGGATCACCAACCTGCCGATCGCACTATATCTGGAAGCCATTGAGAGCCGTTGTGGAGTAAAATACAGCGTCACTGGTATTGATTTTAACGGGCGGCTCGCCTGTTCTAGTGTCAGCAAGAGTCCAGCGTGAGAAACATCCCATGACATCAGCGATTTCCGTAGAGTTACCCCAGCAGTCTTACGAGGTGGCGATCGTCCCTGGTGGGCTTTCCCGTTTGGGCACTTGGATGCAGCCGCTGAAGCTAGGTCAAAAGGTGCTACTGGTGTCAAATCCAATGATTTTCAAGCGCTACGGAGAAGAGGCGATCGCCTCCTTGACTGAGGCAGGATTTCAGGTGATTTCGCACATGCTACCCGCAGGTGAACGCTACAAAACCCTGGCTTCGATTCAAAAAATCTACGATACTGCCTTGGAGCATCGGCTGGAACGTTCTTCGACGATCGTCGCGTTGGGAGGCGGTGTTGTCGGCGATATGTCGGGCTTTGCGGCATCAACTTGGCTGCGGGGCATCAACTTTGTCCAAGTGCCTACTTCGCTACTAGCCATGGTGGATGCATCGATCGGCGGCAAAACGGGAGTCAATCATCCCCAAGGGAAAAACCTGATTGGTGCATTTTATCAGCCGCGTCTGGTGCTAGTTGATCCGCAGGTCTTGGCGACCCTGCCACCCCGTGAGTTTCGGGCAGGCATGGCAGAGGTGATTAAATATGGCGTGATCTGGGATACAGAGCTGTTTGCTCAGCTAGAAGCTGCCGATCGCCTCGATCAGCAGCGTTATGTCAGCGCGGAGCTGCTGCAAACAATTCTCACCTGCTCTTGTCAGGCAAAAGCCCATGTTGTCAGCAAAGACGAAAAAGAGGCGGGACTGCGCGCCATTCTCAACTACGGACATACAGTTGGTCACGCCGTTGAGAGCTTGACCGGATACCGGGTGGTCAATCATGGAGAAGCTGTGGCGATCGGCATGGTCGCAGCTGGGCAAATTGCCGTGGCGCTGGAAATGTGGACGCAAGAGGAGAGCGATCGCCAGCGACGGCTCATTGAGAAAACGGGACTACCGACTCAACTACCAGCAGGAATAGATATTGAAGCAATCTTAACAGCCCTGCAAACCGACAAAAAAGTAAGAGCGGGACGGGTAAGATTCGTTTTGCCTACCCAAATTGGATCTGTAACCGTGACCGATCAAGTGTCCACAGAGGTGATCCAGCAGGTACTTCAGCAGATGCTAGCCCCCTAGTTTCTTTGAAAAGCAAAATCAAAGCAGAAGCTGTAGAAGTAGTCAACGTAAAAAGTTCGGGCAAATGAATACCTGATGAAGCTTTCAGAACTGGTTAGACGCTATTTGCTCTACGGGTTGAGCGGTCCAATAATTGCCTTGAACCTCTGGGTTTTAGGTCAATTGTTTAGCTATTTTGAGGGAATTATTACTTTTACAACTTTGAGTGCTGTGCTGGCGCTGCTGCTCAACTACATTGTCCGTTTTTTTCAGCGCATTGGATTCAACCGCACCCAGGCAATTTTACTGGTGCTGTCTTCGTTTTTGATCGTAGTGATTGTTTCTGCCGTGACGCTAATCCCGATCGTAGCTGATCAGGCAACCCAAATCTTGCAGGGGCTGCCGCGACTGCTGGAGGCAGGCAATCGCAATCTCACCTGGTTTCAAAATCTGATTAACGAGCGGCAGTTGCCCCTTGATCTCAATCAAATCGTCACCCAGGCAACCTCTCAAATTCAGGGTACCGTGGGGCTACTGCCAGAACTGGCGGTCAACACGCTAGGACAAGTGTTTGCCACCATTTTTCTGATCGTGCTGGCGTTTTATATGCTGCTATATGGCGATCGCTTTTGGCATGGCATCATCAGCCTCTTACCCGAAAAGTTAGGGACTGCCCTTAGCGACTCTCTGCAACAGCAGTTCCATCAGTTCTTTTTGACTCAATTGTTACTGTCTTTGGTGATGGTGCTGTTTTTGCTGCCGATTTTTCTGGTTCTGCAAATTCGATATAGCCTTTCGTTTGCGCTCTTGATTGGCTTCTTTGAAATTGTGCCGTTGTTTGGAGCAACGATCGGCATTGGCATTGTCACACTTTTGGCACTGGGCATCCAGGGTTATTGGACTGCCGCTCAAATTCTGATTTCAGGTGTTTTCTTTCAGCAAATTACTGACAACATTATTGCCCCTCGTCTGCGAGGAAATTTCACGGGTCTTAACCCCATTTGGGTAGTGGTGGCTCTGCTAGTCGGCTTCCGGGTGGCGGGCTTTTTGGGAGTTGTGCTGGCAATGCCGATCGCCGCTACCATCAAGAGCACGATTGAGGTGATGCGATCGGTCGATAGGCGCAGAGGGAATTTGGTGCCGCCTGAACCACCCTCACTTCACTGAGTCTGCAAGAAGCTAGTTCTCAATCGGGAAATATCCTAAAACTGGCAACAGCCATAACTGAATTCGATCGCTCTCTGCTTGAATAGCGTGAAAAGTTCTTTTTCAAGTCAACCTTACTGGCGAAACCGTCCGTATAAGGCTTCGCTTCAATAGTTTCTTCCAGTTGATCCTGTTTGAGCAGCCGCACCAAGTGGGACTGAATCTTCTGTTGTCAACATTGGCATAGCGGCTGAACTTTACTGCTCTTCATGCAGCAATTATGGGCAGGCTAGGCTGGCGTTTTGACGATCGCCTGATCGGGGAGCCTTGCCATTCTTTTCCTGCTCTCGCTTTTGGTCTGCAAATTTTGGGAGAGCCATTTTGCCGAGGAAGGGGAAACTATGTCTTAATTTACCAGCTATTGCAACTACTAAGCAGCTACAGGGTCAAATCTATGACATTAAACTCAAGATAAAACGACCCAATACTCAAAAAACATTGGATCAAAAGCCTGGGTCAAAGGACTAAAGCCCAGTCTAGAAGAGCTTTTCTCGATATTTCAGTTCTGTCTGAGTTAGAAGATCATGACACTTCGGGGAATTGTAAATAGTTATTTTTTATATGACTTGTTGAGAGAGTCTTGCAACACTATAAAATAGTACGATCGCTCGAATGCTGGCTACTGATTTACAGCTTTCTCTCTCAGGTCAGATAACGCTGGGTTGGGTGGGCAACGAGTTATGGCAGGGTATTCGGGCTGAGCAACATTACTTCAAAGGTTCGCTTATGTTCCTGACTGATTTGTTTGCCGCAGGTGGGATCGTTATGTATCCGCTGCTGGGGTTTTCAGTTTTAGCGGTTGCCTTAATTATTGAGCGCTGTATTTTTTGGTCAAAGGTTAATCGTCAACAGCGGCGGATTGTGCGCGGTGTACTGGCAGATTATCAAAACGGCTCTGATGACGTTCTGCCCAAGCTGAAGCAAAACAGCGACTTACCCATTGCCCGCATTTTTATGGAAGCGTTAGAAATGGACTATGCGCCGCCCCAAGCCTTTCACAATTTTCTTGAAGGTGCCATTCAAGCCGAGTTACCGCTATTACGTCGATTCAACACAATTTTCGACACGATCGTTGCATCTGCTCCGCTGCTAGGTTTGTTAGGAACAGTCACAGGCTTAATTCAATCCTTCGCCAATATAGATTTGGGCGGTGTTGGGCAAGAAGGCACCGCTGCAGTGACAGGCGGAATCAGTGAAGCGCTGATTTCAACTGCAACGGGTTTGATTGTGGCACTGGTGGTGCTGATGTTTTCTAATGTATTCCGAGGTTTTTATCGCCGCCAGTTGACCTTAATTCAAGAATATACAAATCAGTTGGAAGCACTACATTTTTGTCGCCATCAAGAAAGACGGACAGAAAATTCTGCTGAGCTGATCAAGTTAAGAGAGTAGAAAAGTCTCTAATTCTCTCAGTTCTGTTTTCTCCTAACTCTTCCCTTCGTTCAACTAAAACTATGACCATCCGCGACGAAGATTTTGACTCACCGCCTCAGATCAACATCGTGCCCATGATCGATGTGATTTTTGCGATTCTAACCTTTTTCATCATGGCGACGTTGTTTTTAACGCGCTCGGAAGGTTTACCCGTTAATTTGCCCAATGCCGAAACTTCCACGCAGACTAATACTAAGCAAAAGAGAGTAACTGTAACAATTGATGACCAGGGCAAACTGTTTCTCGATCGCAAAGCTGTTACCGCTCAAGACCTAAAGACTGCTATTCAATCTGCAAAAGGAAAACAAAATAAAGTCTTAGTTGTCATTAATGCCGATCGCACTGTAGATCATGGTCAGGTGATTGAAGTGATGGATCAAGTGAGGACGATCGAAGGAGCGACGTTAGGAATTGCCACGCAGCGATCGAAATCATGAATACATCTCAGTCTTATTTGCAGCAACAACTCCCATCAAAGCGATCGCATTCATTCCGGTTACTAGGATTAATAGTCGGCATTTTGCTGTTGGTCGTTTGCTCCCTGATCAGCCTTACCTTGGGTGCAGCAGATATTAGCCCCGATGTGGTTTGGAGGGCGCTCTTTGCCTTTGATGGTTCTACCAATCATTTAATTATCACAACAGTTCGTTTGCCCCGCGTTCTGATTGCCTCGGCAGTGGGAGCAGCATTAGCAGTTGCTGGATCGTTAATGCAAGGACTGACCCGGAATGCTTTGGCAGATCCCGGTATTTTAGGAATTAGCGCCGGAGCCGCCCTCGCCGTGGTGGTCAGCACTTTTTTCTGGGGTAGTTTATCCGTTCAATCTTACACTTGGATTGCCTTTGCGGGAGGGACGATCGCGGCGATCGTGGTCTACACTCTGGGTTCAGTCGGACGAAACGGCATGACACCCCTCAAGCTAATTTTGGCGGGTGCTGTCCTCTCCTATTTAATGTCGGCTTTAACCACAGGCATTCTCATTCTTAGCCAACGCACCCTAGATGAAATTCGCTTTTGGCTAGCCGGATCGGTGGCAGGGCGAGATTTAGATAGTTTGGTTCAGGTGTTGCCCTACATTGTCGTTGGCTTAATCATCGCCTTTAGCTTGAGTAAACAAATCACGGCTTTGACCCTAGGAGAAGATGTGGCTAAAGGGCTTGGGTTACAAATCGGATGGGTTAAAGCGATCGCCGCTGTGGCAGTTGTTCTGTTAGCAGGCAGCGCCGTATCTTTAGCTGGGCCTATTGGATTTATTGGCTTAGTTGTGCCTCACATCGTGCGTTTTTGGGTCGGTGTCGATTATCGTTGGCTGCTGCCCTATGCTGCAATTTGGGGGGCGATGTTGCTTTCTCTAGCAGATTTAGCCGCTCGTTTAGTCATTAAACCGCAAGAGCTTCCGGTAGGCATCATGACTGCCTTAGTGGGGGCGCCATTTTTTATTTACCTAGCAAGGCGCAAGATCAAGTCCTGATTGGTTTTTACCTTTAGCACCATCTTTAGCGTCATTGCATTCAGCGTTATTTTGAGAAGTTTTTGAAAGAGCTATGACAAACAGTTGGATAGTAATTCGGACTCAGAAATCCCTTCTCTCAATGCGGATCGATCGTCGAGTTCCTTGGGTATTGTTAGCTCTAATCATAATGACATTGATGATCATGGTAATTAGCATTGGCTATGGAGAATACCCTATCTCACCGCTAAATGTTATTAAAACGATTTTAGGATTATCTACTAATAATCCTGATTACAATTTTGTCATTCACACACTTCGGTTGCCGCGAGTCATTACTGCATTCTTAGTAGGAACAGCTTTAGCGATCGCCGGAACAATTATGCAAGGGTTGACCCGTAATCCATTGGCGGCTCCTGAAATTATTGGAGTGGAAGCAGGAGCTGGATTATTTGCAGTGACAATAATTGTCCTCTTTCCATCCGTACCCGTTTTCTTTCTACCGATCGCCGCGTTTACCGGAGCATTTATCGCAGCAGCCCTAGTTTATCTACTGGCATGGGCAAATGGCAGTTCACCAATTCGGTTGATTTTAGTCGGAATAGGAGTAGGAGCGATCGCCTCTGCATTCACCAGCGTCATGATCACCTTTGGCGAGATTAGCGATGTCAGTCAGGCGTTAGTCTGGTTAGCAGGAAGTGTTTATGGTCGCACTTGGGAACACGTTCAAGCGCTGCTACCCTGGCTGATTTTGTTTATCCCAGCATCTTTACTTTTGGCGCGAGAATTAAATACATTAAACCTGGGAGATGAAATAGCACGGGGCTTGGGCAGCCGGGTGGAATGGCAGCGAGGCTTGTTGCTCATAACCTGCGTAGCTCTCTCTGGAGCTAGTGTGGCGGCCGTAGGCACGATTGGTTTTGTGGGGCTAATGGCTCCTCATTTAGCACGTCAACTCGTGGGCAATGCTCATGAAGGATTAGTCCCAACTTCAGCCCTAGTGGGCGGATTAATCGTCTCATTTTCTGACCTGTTAGGGCGATCGCTTTTTGCCCCGATCGAGCTTCCCTGTGGCGTAGTGACAGCCGCCGTGGGTGCACCCTATTTTCTGTATCTGCTCTATCGTAACCGTAATGCTTAAACCCTATGGCTATCATCACGCCCATCAATTCTGATTTCACCCATTCTGAACCTGCCTTAACCACTCGTAAACTGACACTTGCTTATGATCAGGCGATCGTTCTTAACGAGCTAGATCTAGCCATTCCATCAGGGAAGATTACTGCTTTAGTTGGCTCTAATGGCTGCGGCAAATCTACGTTGCTCAGAGGATTAGCGCGATTGCTCAAACCTATTAAGGGAACAGTTTATCTGGACAGCGCTTCCATTTTCAAACTATCTACTAAGGAAGTTGCAAAACGATTGGGAATGCTGCCCCAAAGCCCTGTTGCCCCCGAAGGATTGACCGTGAGAGAGTTAGTTGCACAGGGGCGCTATCCCCATCAAGGCTGGCTTCAGCAATGGTCGGAGGAAGATGAAAACTTTACCAAACAAGCCCTTGCCATTACGAATATGACAGAGTTAGCAGAGCGTCCGTTGGATAGCCTGTCGGGAGGACAGCGGCAACGAGCCTGGATCGCTATGGCTTTGGCACAAAACACTGCCATTCTATTGCTAGATGAACCCACAACATTTTTAGATCTGGCCTATCAAATCGAGATTTTGGATTTGCTCTATGACCTTAATCAGGTGGAGGGACGAACGATCATCATGGTTTTACATGATCTGAATCAAGCTTGTCGCTACGCAGACTTTGTCATCGCTCTACGACAAGGACAGATTGTGGCGCAAGGAATTCCCGCTGATGTGATGACAGAAGGAACAGTGCGAGAAGTTTTTGGTTTAGAGAGTCGGATTGTTAAAGATCCCGTTGCTGGAACACCAATGTGTATCCCCATTAGTCGGCGATCGCACCCTTTAACCTCCAATCATTAACACCATGGCAATTACCTTTCTCAGCACAACTATTGGGAACTATTTCAGGAGTCAGAAGAACAAAATGCCTTTAGCGCCGATGACTTTGATACTATCTGGAAATATCCATGGCAGTTAGATTAGGGCTATTGGCGCGAAATTAGATTGCGAGACAGCATGGAATTGGCGATCGCCCACGGCGTTGTTGCATGAAGGGGGGTTGCGGAGGGTAGGAGACATGGTAAGTTTCAACTACCACACCAAAACCACGCAATGAAACCTCAACACCGCATCCGCAACTGGTCTGAGTATAACGCTGGATTGAAGCAGAGGGGAAGCCTCACCTTCTGGGTCGAGGAGTCCGTGCTAGAGGCATGGATTGTTGAGAATTTAAGCGGTAAACCTGGAGCATCTAAGCTTTATAGCGAATTGGCGATTGCGACAATGGCAACGCTAAAAGCAGTGTATCGTCTAGCAGGAAGACAATGCCAGGGCTTTGTGGAATCCATCTTTGAGTTAATGGAAATTGATTTATCGGTGCCTGACCACAGCACTCTATCACGCCGATTGGGTCAGTTATCGGTTGCATTACCCGTGATGCTCAAGGAGGGTGCTCGGCATGTGGTAGTGGATTCAACCGGGGTGAAAGTGTATGGGGAAGGGGAATGGAAAACCCGTCAACACGGAGTGAGCAAGCGACGGACATGGCGCAAGTTGCATTTGGGAGTGGATGAGGCAACCGGCGAAATCTTGGCGGCAGTGGTGACAACCCGATACAAAAAACCTTTCAGGCGTTGCTAAATTCGTAATGATTTTCAGGTATTGGTTCACAAAGCAAGAGCGATTACAGGACGTAAATCCAAGGCATATCATTACCCAATCAGCAACGCCCCATCTTCTTCAAGCAGTTTCTTTGATGCCCGTTCTCTGAGGAGAGGCGATCGCTGGCTCTGAAACACAGGGGCAGATCACAGACTTATTGCCCGACCAATCCGTTAAAGTTTGCTGATCTTTGTAATGACGGGGAGTATTCAGCAAACTCTGCCACGCGTCACCTGCCGTCAGCAAGTTAAGGCGATTAGGATAATGAGTTAGGATCAAGTTTCTCAAGAGCGGATAATAATCTGAATTGATGCTGGGGAAAAAATGATGCTCAGTGTGATAAGAGAAATTAAAATGAAGTAGATCAAAAAACTTGTAAACCTTGATAGAAAGGCTATTGAAAAATGGATCATTTATCTCTGTCATAGGGCAAAGAAAATGATTCGTATAAATATAAAACATCACTCCCGCATATCCAATCCAAATCGGCATCAAGTAACCCAGAAGTATACTCAAAAAGCTGAACTTCAGGTAAGCTAGAATACTGAAGTGAGCCAAGGCGATAATCAACAGCTCTCCTGCAATCATTTTGCGCTTGTTGGCGTTAGATGCGATCGGAGTGGGGCCAAAGCCAGATGGGTTAATCTGCAAAACTGAGGTGAGGTGGCGAAAGGTATGGGTTCCCCAAGCTGTTGCCATTCCCAGGATCAAATAGAAGGAATTAACCTCTGCTGAGGGCACCACAAGATTCTGAATCCACTTACCCCAAGTCTGGCTTTGCTGCAAGAGGTAGCTGCGATCGGGATCATCCATTGCATTGGTTTGGGTGTGATGCTTTTGATTGTGGACAACTTTCCAAAGCGTCGGCGGCATCCACAGCAGTGCCAATCCAAACAGGCTGATGAAATGCGCCAGACGAGGATTTTTGATCACGCTACCATGAAGTAAATCATGGGAAGAGAACAGAAGCACAACCACACTGTTTCCCATCACGATTGCCAGCGGCAAATACAGCCAGAGCCACCCTAAAGACCACTGATCTAAATCACGGGCGATCGTCAAGCCTGCGATGAAGATCAATAGATTAATGACCAGGATAACGAGCTTGCCAGAATCAGGAATAAACGCCTCTTTAGGGAGTAAAGAGCGCAAAGTTTTCAGACGATTAAGTTGATCCATTTTTCTCTAGTTGCGGCTCTGTATCTTAACACTAAATAATGATAAGAAAGCTACTCAAAAGAGGTGGATTAATTCAGCAAAAGCGATAGCCAAATCCGCGCATGGTAATCAAATATTCAGGTTGACTAGGATTGATTTCTAATTTTTCCCGCAGCCACCGTACATGCACATCCAGCGTTTTATAGTCTCCGATCGCTTCTCTACCCCAAACCTGCTTCATCAGCTGCTCTCGCGTCAAAACCTGGCGGGGATGCAGCATAAAAATCTCCAAAAGCTGAAATTCTTTAGGAGATAGGGAAATCTCTTTGCCCCGGACGAGCACATTTGCCAAATGCAAATTTAGCACAATGTCTCGAACCGTCAGAAGCGGAGGGGGGGGAGGGGGCGCATCCCAGCGGCGAAGCAGCACCCGACAGCGTGCAATCAACTCTCGCATTCCAAAAGGTTTAGGCAGATAGTCATCCGCTCCCAAGTCCAAACCCGTGACCCGATCGCCCTCACTCGACTTAGCGCTAATGATCAAAATTGGCAAGTTGCTGCCCTGATGACGGATTTGCCGACAGAGATCAAAGCCACTCATATCCGGCAGCATCAAGTCTAGAATCAGCAGATCAAAGGCGATCGCAGCATTGCCCCGCTGCATTAGATCAAGACCCGCCGTGCCATCTGCAGCGGTGAGCACCTCATAGCTTTCCCGTTGCAGTGAATGAGCGATCGCCTCTCGAATAGACTCTTCATCTTCAACAATGAGAATGCGCTCAGGTCTGCGGCTTGCTCTGGCTTTATTGGCTTCTGAGGTCAGCATAGATTGGGGGAGCAGATGCTCAATAGATCCAGAGTCTCCAGAAGATTAGGCACGTATCTTCTGAAACTTGTTGCGAAAATAGATAGCGGTTGCATTCATGGAGAGCAGCACCAGCATTAACACAATAATTCCGGCAGCCGCATTGTCATGGAACGCGGGCTGAGGGCGAGAAATCCAGTTATAAATTTGAATGGGCAACACTGTAAACGGACTTTGCAGATTTGTAGGCAAATAAGGCACAAATGTGAGTGCCCCAAGCACTACTAGCGGCGCAGTTTCACCGATCGCTCGTGCCAATGCCAAGATGGTGCCCGTCAAAATTCCCGGAACTGCAATGGGCAAGATTTGCTCTCGCACGACCTGCCACTGCGTTGCCCCTAGCGCTGCTCCCGCCTGCCGGATACTGTCTGACACAGCGCGCAGAGACTCTCGCGTGGTGACAATGACAATCGGCAAAACCAGCAGAGAGAGAATCAGACCGCCCGCAAGCACCGATCGCCCACCCGTAATTGGTTCCATGCCGCGCACAAAAATTTGCAGCCCCAGCAGCCCGTAGATGATAGACGGCACACCCGCCAAATTGTTGATGTTCACCTCAATGACTCGGCTGAACCAGCTATCCCCTGAGAATTCCTCAAGATAAATCCCTGCCCCAATTCCGATAGGAAAAGCAACACAAGTTACCACAAGCAGCATCCAAATGGTGCCCACTAGAGCTGGAGCAATGCCCGCAGAAGCAGCTCTGCGCGAGGGAAAGCTGGTGATGAACTGCCAGTTGAGTCGGGGTAATCCATCCACCAAGAAGTCATACATCAAAATAGCCAGCGCCAAAATCGAGAGAACGATCGCCGCTCGACAGAAGAAGACAAACAGGCGATCGAGCCGATAGCGCTGGGGCAAATTTGCCGTAAACATACCGCTACTGGGGAGCGGGTTAATGAACAAACTTTTCCTTGAATCTTGAACCGTCATTCGTATTTTTCTCGGAAACGGCGAACGAACCAGAAGCTAAAAACGTTCAGCGCTAGCGTGATCAAAAACAGCGTCATGCCTACAGCAAAAATGGTTTTGTATGCCAGCGATCCGGCAGGCGTATCCCCCAGACTTACCTGCACGATATAAGCCGTCATTGTTTGGATCGGCACCAGCGGATTAAAGCCCAGAGTCGGATTCTGTCCGGCTGCCAGCGTCACGATCATAGTTTCACCGATCGCCCGTGAAACCGCCAGAATCAGCGAAGCAACAATTCCCGAAAGCGCCGCAGGCAAAACGACCGAAATAATGCTCTCGCGCTTAGTGCCGCCCAACGCATACACACCATCTCGCAAACTGCGGGGCACTGCATAAATCGCGTCTTCGCTGAGTGAAGCAATCAACGGAATAATAGAAACGCCCAGCACCAAACCTGCACTCAACCCATTAAAACCCTGCAAATCGGGAATAATCTGCTGTAGAAGCGGCGTGACAAACAGCAGGGCAAAGTAGCCATAGACGACCGAAGGCACACCCGCCAAAACCTCCAGCATGGGCTTTAACCACTGACGCAGTTTTGGGCTAGCATACTCGCTCAAAAAAATGGCCGCCAGCAGACCTATGGGCGCAGCGACCAAAATCGCGATCGCAGACGTGAGCAGCGTAGCGCTGACCAAGACAAAAATGCCAAAGTGGGCATCCGCAAAGAGTGGAGTCCACCGATCTTCAGTCAAAAACTGCCAGAGTGGGACAACCTGAAAAAACTCGATCGTCTCAAAGATTAGCGTGAGGATAATGCCCAAAGTAGTCGCCACCGAAACTAGGGCAAACAGCGTAAATGTAGCTTTAGCAGCCCCTTCAGATAGTTTGCTCATCTGTCGATTAGGCTGCCAAAGATCCGAGCTTCGGGACGAGGGCAGTTCAAAAGTCATGTAAAAACTGAGATCCAGATCCTAAGAGAGCTATGTTATGGGCTTGTGATCTATAACTTTTGCCTTTGAAGCTCTCTCCAAAGAAAAAACGATTCTTATCTAGCCTCCGTGCAGCTTATGGCATGAAGGTAAAGCCTCAGTTAAGGAAGGGCAGTCGTTCAGTTAACCTTGCTCATGACCTTTCCCATCTCAAGCCTCACGAAGCCGATCGCCCGATCGCAGAAAAGATCAGGAAAAGCCCAGCGGCTAGACCTGTCGCCGCTGGAATCGTCACCACCCAAGCTAGAGCAATATCTCGCAGCATATTGAGCCGAATTGCCTTTAGACCCTGGACTAAACCCACGCCTACGACTCCCCCCACGATCGCATGGGAGGTAGACACGGGCAGCCCCAGTTGAGAAGCGAGCAACACCGTTGTTGCCGCGCCCCACTGCGCACAGAAGCCGCCGCTAGGCTGAAGCGACACAATGCCCTCTCCGATTGTCGCAATCACTTTTTTACCCCATACTGCCAACCCAGCGACAATGCCCACCCCACCCAAGAGCAGTACCCAGAGCGGAGTCTGAAAATTGCCCATGGGAACCGAGCCAGTCTGCTGCACAAAGACGATGGCGGCAAGGGGGGCGATCGCATTTCCCACGTCATTGGCTCCATGAGCAAACGCCACAAAGCAAGCGCTGAGAATCTGAAACGAGATGAGCTGAGCTTCAATTGAAGCTTGAGGAGCTGAGCTAAGTTCAGCCGTAGACTGCAAGTTTTGTGACTGCAAGTTTTGCAACTGCAAATTTCGCAAGCTAAACCAGGTGAGGCTAAAGGTGGCGATCGCCTCCATACCAATGACCAGCGTATGCACAGGCAAATTCCAGCTCTCTCCCAGTTTGTCTTGCATCACCTGTTGCAGCCCTTGCGCGATCGTTGGCAGTACCAAAAGCCCGAATGTTGCCAGAACAACGGCACCTAGCCAGGGCACAAACTCCTGCCAACGCACTAGCGCGTCGGCAGACTGAATAATGCTGCGCTGAAGGATGGCATAAAACAAGGCGGCGATCGCCCCGCTAATCACAGGCGTAAGCACCCAGCTCAGCGTAATCATGCCAATTGACTTCCAAGCAACGGCTTCTAGCCCTGCCGCCAGCCAGCCAAATCCGGCGATCGCCCCTACCACTGCATGGGAGGACGACACAGGCAGTCCCAACACGGTCGCAATGTTGAGCCAAATGCCGCAAGCCATCACTACCGCGATCATTCCCCAGATAAACTCAGCCGGATTGGGAGCAAATAGAGCAGGATTGACAATCTTGGTTGCCAGAGTCGCCGAAACATTTTGTCCGAACAGTAAGGCTCCGGCAAGCTCTAAAATGCCCGCAATGACGAGCGCCTGTCTTAGCGTAATCGCCCCAGAACCGACCGAAGTGCCCATAGAATTGGCGACATCATTGGCTCCTAGATTCCAGGCAAGATAAAACGCCAAGAGACTGATTGAGATGAGCAGCATTTTGAATAGAGAACTTGGGATGGGCAGATGACGCGATCGCTATTATCCCGGCAATCTAATATTTATTGTTTCACCCTCCAGAGCCATTCCTCATCTTTTTTTGCCAAAACCTCTAGAGGATAGTACTTGGCTTCCTTCAACCGCTTCTGCCAGAGAGGTTGAGGTCGGGCGTAGAACAAAAACACGTCAGTGTAACCTGAAGGAATCGACGGCAAGTAGGGAGAAAGCTCTAAGGCGCGGTAGGCAGGATCAACCTGACACGCGGTGTAGCAATAGGGTCTAACTAACAAATCTACTTCTGGCTTTAGATAGTGAGTTAAGGAAAGAAGGTCACCAAGTCCAGTATCGCTAATGACTAAGGGGTTCTTAGCTTGATTAATAATTTGGGCTATGGCTGGATTGTTATTGCTAATTCCTTTGTTCCACCAGGTACTCGACTGAACGATTAATCCACAAGACAAAATACCTGCAATAAGCATAATGGCTGTAATTCCTTGCCATACTGTCTGCTGCCGATGCTTAATGCCGCGCCCTGGCAACTTGCGAGCCACAACATAAGTTGCAGCAATTTGGCAGCCTAAGAACAGTGGAACCATGTAGCGCGGAACCAGAAATCGAGTTCCCCCGAATATTAAGTCAGGTAAGATTAATCCAAGAGCAGGAACAAGAATTAGCAGCAGAACAAACAGCCAAGCCTGCCAAAGCTTTTTGCGGCAGAGTAGGTAAAGCCCATACACAACTAGAAAACGCGAGACCCAGTAAGCTAAAGAGAAGAAATACTTCAAAGGTGTTGGAAATACCTGTCCACCTGTATCAACAAATCCAACGCTAAGGTAGTACATCCACTGGCGATAAAGATCGGATAGGGATAAAGCATTATTGACAGTCCACGTCCACCGCGTAGCATGATTAATCTGTTCTGTTGTAGATAGAAGAATAAGAATCCACGGTAAAAAAGCGAGAAGACTGATGCCCAAGGTAATTGCAAATGATAGCATCCGTCGGCTGGGTCGAAACCGTTCAATTCCTAATATGTAAAGACCATGAACAATCACTATAAATATTGAAAATAGACAGGTATAAAGATTGAGAACTGTAGTTAGGGTATAAATTAACCAACTTACTTTTGTCTGTACTCGTGCAGCCCTGAGCAAAGCAGCACTAGACAGTAAAAGGGTAGCTGCCCACAGACTGTAAGGACGTGCTTCCTGAGCATAGAGAATCTGGAAGGGAGAAATAGCCAAGATTGCCATTCCCAACCATCCGGCTGAGGCAGATTTGAAGAGTTCCCAGCACAACCAATACATGCAAGGCAAAGCTAAAATACTGCCTATTACAGATAGAATACGAATTGCTGCGATGGAGTCACCAAAGATTCCCGTCCAAAACCTGGTCAGAATGAAATATAGGGGCGTTAGCTGCGATTCTTCAGCAGCTAAGCCTTTGATAGTATCGTTAACGGTAGTTTCACGATTATACTGCTGATATTTTTTGATATCATCAAGGCTAACCACACCTGCTTGTGACAGATTTTGCACAGCCTGGGCTTCGGTGTATCCTGAAATTCTTAATGAAGTAAATGTTTCATCATGCTGATAAACTTTACCCTCCAAATTGACAAATCGTAGTGCAATTCCTAAAACCAAGCAGCCTATGATTATAAGTCGCCACAGATTAGAGATGGAACGCCAATCTGCTCCAAATAAGCTTTGAGGCGAAGATTTTTCCATATCTGCAAGTTTATTTTGTGATATCAAAATGTTATCTCCCCGACAATAAAGCAACTTCTAATTGGAGTTGATTAAACTTTCAAATTAAACATTTATTAAGTATTTGGTGGCTTCAGGTACTAGACTCAATAGTCTAGTAGGCTCACCTTAAAATTTACTTAGATAAGCTGGTCGCTTAACTTTCAAAATAAATTAATCGTCATATTTTCTTACATTCAATAGATACAATAGCTCAGTCCTGGAACCGATTTATTCTCATACCTATGCCTTGAGCGGCTGCTCAACAAATCTTGCGTAAGTCACTTAATCTTCTAATAAGCTTCTCAAAATCTTTTGAGAAATAAGAATTTCTAGGTAATACTCTCAATGAATAATTAAGATTCTGGCTTGATTTGCTCATCTCTGGGTACAGAAGCTTATTCAGGTAGAAGTCGGATGTATATTGAAATACACTTATACCAATTTTCTATGAGGCTACACAGAATAATCTCTTTGACTGGCAGGGGTTTCAGCCCTCGTATTTTATGTAGCTTTATATAAAATTGGTATTAGCATCAAAATAAATTTCTATCAGTTGTTCCACCCTGCCAGATGCCTATATGAGAATAGCAAGCAGCACTTTGTTCCAGCTGTAAAACATCAAATAGATTTATTGGCATTTCACAAAGGCAGCTCAATAATTAGTTTTGTCTAAAGTGTCATGGCTAGAGATAAGTAAGTTGCAAACAGATGATAGAACTGTATCGGTATTACAGAAGACACTCTGTCTTTAGCAAATCTCTCTCTTTATACAGACCTTTATCGATTATGTCGAAGGTTGTAAAGGATAGCCCTACTCCTTAGGATGAAATTGCTTGGACTTTGCATCCAGCCAGTAATCTGAATACCGAACAGAGCTTAGTTCACTGAAGCTGCCGATCGAAGGCTAGAGTTTTATCCGCCTCAGCAAGACCTTTGGCTTTCGCAACCCTTCACACTATCAATATAACTACACGGATATAACTATTATGACGGGTTCTGAAAAAGCATTGCTGGTGGTGCCTTCAGGAGCACTACTCATTCCAGATTTGACGGGAATGCGCTCTGGAGCTGATCAACCTCCGCTGGGGCAACTGCAACCTAACATCAGACTTTCGCTCATCATCCCAACCTATAACGAAGGCAAAAATATTGGAGCGATCGCTGCAAAACTCTCAAATTTGCTGGATGCTGCGCTGCCTAACGCCTATGAGCTGATCGTAGTTGATGATGATAGTCCCGATCGCACTTGGGAACTAGCACAAAACCTCATGACGGACTACCCGCATCTGCGCGTGATGCGGCGGCAAGAAGAACGGGGTTTGTCCACGGCAGTCATTCGCGGTTGGCAGGCGGCACGGGGCGAAGTGCTAGGCGTAATTGATGGAGATTTACAGCATCCGCCAGAGGTGCTGCTGAATTTGCTCAGGGCGATCGATCAGGGCGCTGACTTAGCCGTTGCCAGTCGCAACTCAGAGGGTGGTGGCGTGAGTGACTGGAGTCCAACCCGTCGCTTCTTATCACGAGGTGCCCAAACGTTGGGCTTGATTGTGTTGCCCAGTGTCGTCGGGAGAGTTTCTGACCCCATGAGCGGCTACTTTATGGTGCGCCGGGAGGCAATTGCTGGATGCACGCTCAATCCGCTGGGCTACAAGATTTTGCTAGAGGTGTTAGGGCGCGGCAATGTTGAGGAAGTTGCCGAAGTCGGATATGTGTTTCAAGAGCGTCAGGAAGGAGAAAGTAAGGTTACTTGGAAGCAATATATTGAGTACCTGATGCACCTCGTCAGGCTGCGCTTCAGCGGGGCGCATAGTCGCTTTGGCAGCTTGGGAGAACAGATTCCTTGGCAGCGTTTTATTCGGTTTGGCTTGGTCGGACTGAGCGGCGTGTTTGTCGATATGGCGGTCTTCTATCTGCTGAGCGATCCATCCAGTCTGGGCTGGGGGTTGACTCGTAGCAAAATCATTGCCTCTGAGGTAGCCATTGTCAACAACTTCACATGGAACGATGCTTGGACATTCGGCGACATCTCCGGTCAACAGAAGGGGAAGCGCAAGCGGATTCGCCGATTTCTGAAGTTCAATATGGTTTGTCTGGCAGGACTCATCCTCAACGTTTTGCTGCTCAATATGCTGTACAACGTGCTGGGAATCAACCGCTATCTGGCGAACCTGATCGCGATTATGGCTGTGACCTTTTGGAATTTCTGGCTCAACTTGAAGCTGAGTTGGCGTGTCACAGATACTAGAAATTGAACGATCGCTAGCCAACTCTCTGCCTGTTCCCCATGCTCTGAGGCATTGCGCGATCGGGGGATGAATGCGGCATTGCTTAATATCGGGATAAGTTGCCCTCATCCCCAGCTCTTCTCCCTGAGAAGAAGGGAGCCGAAATCTTTGTTCCCTCTCCTTTTGGGAGAGGGCTAGGGCGGCTCGAATGGCTTTGTCCCAGAATTCAGCAGCGCATAAATGATTGTGAGAGAGGATCACAGAGCGCCTCTCTCACAATCATTTATCCCTGAGATTCAGTACGCCTACTCAGAAGATTGCTCTCGAATTTCTCGCTGGGCAGGGCGCTGTCTGTTGGGGATCTGGTAAGGAAAACTTCTCCAATTCTGCCTTGGCATCACGCACAATAGAGAAACAAACTGAAACTCTCGGTGTCTTCATCTTCTGTAGCTGAGATTGGTTCATGGCGGTTAAGAGAAGGGACTCAACCTCCCCTCCTATCCCCCAGAATGGCTGTAGGATGTCTTCATCTGCCTGCTTACAGATGTGTGGTTCTTCCAGATGTAGGGCTACAGTCACGCTTGAGGAGGGTAAGCACCCTCCTGTGGATTAACCCTGCGTCAATGCCTTAGCCAATCCTGCCCAATTGTTTTGTCAGTCATCTAGCTCTGCCTTTGCCCAACGAATGAAACTGACCTCTGAATCCCAAGATCAGATGCCATTGGAGCGATCGCTCCCTGCCGAATCGGTTGTCGATCTGCTCAGCCGAGTTAAGCCCAAACCTGAAACGACGCTGCTGCTATTGGCGGTTCTAATTGGCATGGGTGCGGGTGCAGGAGTAGTGCTGTTTCGGACGCTGATTCATTTTATTCATGGCTTGATGTTTGGGGAGGTTTCTAGCTTTTTTTCGCCTTGGGGGCATTGGACACTGGCACTCATCCCTCTGGTGGGCGGGGTGCTGATTGGGCTATTGCGCTGGTGGATGCAGGACTTTGGACCTGGGCTGGCAAAGCTTATGGAGGTGGTGCAAGGCAACCGTGAGGTGATGCTGCTCAATCCTGTAACGAAGATGGTGGCTGCTTCGATTTCGCTGGGTAGCGGTGCATCTTTGGGGCCTGAAGGACCTAGCGTGGAAATCGGCGCGTACTTTAGCCTGCTGTTAGGCAAGGCGTTGCAGGTGTCACAAGAGCGACGGCGGCTGTTGCTGAGCGCTGGGGCGGCAGCAGGTCTGGCGGCAGGGTTCAATGCGCCGATCGCCGGGGTATTCTTTGCCCTAGAAGTAGTGTCTCGCACAACCTTTGCAGCTTCGGCGGCGAGCGCAGTTTTGCTCTCAGCAGTAGTGGCGGCATGGATCGCCCAAATTGGGTTAGGCTCTCAGCCCGCCTTTGCCCTACCTGCCTACGAGGTGCGGAGCTTGATGGAGCTGCCGCTGTATGTGGGGCTGGGGCTTTCAGCTGGCGGGGTTTCGCTGCTGTACGTGCGATCGCTGAAGTTTTCTCAGCGCTGCTTTCAGGGTGAGATAGCGGGGTTTCGCTGGTTGGCAACAATTCCGCGACCTTTCCATCCGGTTATGGGAGGGCTATGTCTGGGTATTGTGGCGCTGTGGCTGCCGCAGATTTTGGGAGTGGGTTACGAAACCGTTGAGTCGATGCTGCAAGACGTGCAGTTTCCCCTACCGCTAGTGGTCTCCCTGCTGGTCATGAAGCTGCTGATGACGGCGCTGAGCTTTGGCAGCGGTTTTGTGGGCGGCGTGTTTGCCCCAGCGCTGTTTTTAGGCGCATCTCTGGGAGCGATGTATGGCAAGGTATTGGCGCTCGCGCTCCCGATGCTGCATGACTACATTGCCTCGCCTCCGGCTTACGCCATGGTGGGCATGGCGGCAGTCTTGGCAGCTAGCGTCCGTGCCCCCCTGACCTCGATTTTGCTATTGTTCGAACTGACTCACGACTACCGAATCGTGCTGCCCCTAATGACGGCAGTGGGGCTAAGCATTTGGCTAATTGACCAGCCGCAGGCGCAGGTGGTGATTGACAACACGCCGGAGCCACAGGCTGAGACGATCGCCCCCTCAGAAATTCCAGATATTACTGTGGCTGAAGCTATGCATTTGGCTCCGCTACAGCTATCCGCAGATTTGCCCCTTGCCGCCGCAATCCAAACCCTGATTGAACGACGCGATCGCAGTGCTTTGGTCGTAGGAGACGATCAGCAGCTTGTGGGGATTTTGACGCTGCAAGATATTAATCGGCTGTTGGCACGAGCAAAATCGGACGGCGAGAATGCGACGTTGAGCCAGCCCATTCAGCAGCTTTGCACCACGAAGGTGCTTTCTGTCCATGCCGATGAGCTGTTGACGGAGGCAATTGCCCGGATGGCGACCCGTGGACTGCAACAGCTGCCAGTCATTACCCGCGAAGAGCCGCAGCGAGTCATCGGTCTATTAACTCAAGAGGATCTGGTGTTGGCACAGGCGATCGCCCATACCCGCGATGCCTTCCAGCACCATCTTGCCCAGCACCCTGGCAACCACACTAGCCAATCCGAGAGCCATACTAGCCATCTAGAAGATCAGGAAACGGCTACCATTGCACCTCTTTAGTAAACCGCATCATAGCCCTGAAATAGAGCTAAATTAGTTGAGGTACCTAACGAGTTGAGGTACGTTGGTGCAGTTCACAAGAGCTATAGGAATCCCACGGAATTCATGGATAACGAGCAAATCATATTATTATCCAGTCGAGAAATTGAGAAAATGCGTCAGGCTGGGCAGGTGGCTGCCGAACTATTGGACTATCTGGAGCCAATGGTGAAACCTGGTGTCAGCACGCTAGAACTCAATGATGCAGCCGAAGCCTGGACGCAAAAACGAGGAGCCAAAAGCGCGCCGCTGGGCTACCCGGCAGGAGGCAACAATCCTTTTCCAAAGTCTATTTGTACTAGCGTCAATGAAGTGGTCTGTCATGGCATTCCCAACGCTAAGCAGATTTTGAAAGAAGGCGACATTATCAACATTGATGTCACGCCGCTAGTCGATGGCTACCATGGCGACACCTCGCGCACCTTCTTTGTGGGAGAGCCTTCACCGATCGCCCGTAAGCTGGTCGAAGTCACCGAAGAGTGCCTGTGGCGAGGCATCCGCGCCGTCAGACCGGGCGGCAAGATTGGCGATATTGGCGCAGCAATTCAGGAATATGCGGAAGCGCAAGGGTTTTCAGTCGTCAAAGATTTTGTGGGGCATGGGGTAAGTCGAATCTTTCACACTGCGCCGCAAGTTCCTCACTACGGCTTTCGGGGCAGAGGCAAGCGGATTCGTCCCGGCATGGTGTTTACGATTGAGCCGATGATTAACGAAGGGACTTGGGAGGTGGAGGTGATGTCTGACCAGTGGACAGCGCTGACGAAAGATCGCAAGCTGTCTGCCCAGTTTGAACACACGATCGCTGTCACCACCGAGGGTGTAGAAGTGTTGACTCTGCGTCCAGCGTTAGTTTCTACTCCGTAAGGCTGAGTAGGCAATGCTGATTTCTGATAGCGCTAAATTCTGACAGCGCCAATTTTGATAGCTCTGTAAGTCCCTTGGGCACTCTGTCATCAAAGGGAAATAGCTAACAGAGATTCAGCATGAAATATAGATTGGGCGGATTACTCATTGGAGTATTGGCAACACTTGCAACTCCTGCCGTTTCTAGCGAAGTGCATCAGATTGCAGCATGGCGATCGCAACTTCAACAGGCCATGTGTGGTCAAAACTGGTCTCAGGCGATCGGCGTTTCGGGAGCGCTGGTGGGCAGTGAAATTCATCCTAGCGAACGAATCTGGCTGTTGGCGCTTCGGCAAGATCTGTTTGCCTATCAGGCTGGAACGACTCCCTTTTCTCAATGTGAGGGCAATACTGTGATGGCAGGAGCAACTCAGGAAAGCGTTCGGCTTCTGACTGCTCAGTCCTCTTTTAACTGGGAAGGGACTCTAGAGAGAATGGGGATGGCTGGAGCTACATCTGGCGCTCCAGATGAGATAGTTGTATCTAACAGCGTAGCGATCGCTGCTTTGACGACTCCATCGAATGCAGATCTGTTGGGGATAGAGCGTCCTGCCGAAATTGCGTATACAGCTTGTCAGCCTGTCTCGACAGGAGATTTTCGTGTAGCCAGCGGAGCCATTAGCCATCGCTGGGTCTATGAAATCTGGCAAAACGTTGATACTTTTTATCTCCAGTACTGGCGGCAAAGTCAAACCTGTACTCAAGCCCTTACTATGGGCGGCTTTGAAACTCAGCAAGAAGCCCGCCAATATATGTTTGATCTTCGCAGCAATGAATCGGTTGGCAATATTGCTCAATGATGCCAACCGATTGCGGGAGGTCGTTTGCGAATAATGGCTCACCCTGCAAGCCCATGGAGGCATTTTTTCGGGCTAGCTGACTTTGCTGCGCCCATAGCCAAGGGGGATTTCAATCTGAAATCTTGTCCCCTGCCCCAAAACGCTGCTCACTTTAATGTGTCCACCATGCGCTTGCACAATCTGCTGGGCGATCGATAATCCCAACCCAAACCCCCCAGTCTGACGCGATCGGGCGACATCCACGCGATAAAAGCGATCGAAGATATGGGGCAAATCAGGTTCTGGAATGCCCACGCCATTATCTTCAACTTGAATCACGGCATGGTGAGATTGAGTGAGGCAGCGAAGATGAATGCTGCCACCAGAAGGCGTGTATTTGAAGGCATTATCCAGTAAGTTGGCGATCGATCGCTGTAGCAGTTGAGTGTCTGCCCTTATGTATATTGCCTGTTTTGGCATATGGCTCGTAAAGGTGCGCTCCTGCTGCAAGGCTCGATTCTGATACTGATTCACTAGAGGATAGAGTACGTCAAGGGTATCAATTTTTTGATTCAATGTCGCTGTAATCATGGGTGCCTCATGCCGTGCCAGGAACAGCAGGTTGTCCAATAGCCCACCCATAGATTTAGCCGCTTTTTCGACTTCTGCCAGACACTGCTGCTGCTCACTTGCTTGCTCACCCGCCTTAAAGGCTGGCATCATTGCGACCTGCACGTTGCTCAAAATTGCTGCTAGAGGCGTTCGTAATTCATGGGAGGCGTCGGCAGTGAACCGCTGCAAGCGATCGTAGGACTGACGAATCGGCTGCATTGCCATGCCACCCAAAGCCCATCCGGTGAGACCGATCGCCCCCAATGTGATGGGAACACCGAGAGTCAACATCAACAGCATTCGGCTGAGATCTGCCTCTAATGGCGCAAGTGGCGTTGCTGTTTGCAGGTAGCCAATAATAACTCGATTGTGCTTTACGGGTACAGTGAACTGCCGCAGCGATCGTTCTTCTAGTTCTTTCAGCGACCCTTCTGCTAACGCTGTGGGAACACTCACTCGAATAGTTTGAAACACAGGATTGTTTAGAGTAATCTGCTCAGGAACAGGTTGAAGTCCGGTGAACTGCACCAAGCGTCCGTTTGCATCATACCAGCGGGCATAGACGAGTTCGTTTTGTGGCGATGCCTCGCGTCCCGATCGCGGCGTACCCTGCTGAAGCTTAACTTGCCACTGCCCTTGCTCTAGCTGATGCTGCACCTTGGTTGCCGCCACTTTGGTTTTTTGGTATAGATTTTCATCAAAAGTATTAAGCTGATCATCTGCTTGCAGATAATACAGACCTGCCGTGAATAAAGTGAAGATACTGCCCATTGAGAGGGCAAACCAGTGGGCTAAATTAAGGCGACTGCGGTTAAACATGGGCGGTTAAATTATAGAAATGCCTTTACAATTCATTGGGAAGCTTGAGGCAATAACCCGCTCCGTAGACTGTTTCCAACCAATCTTTGGCGTTTAGCTCCTGTAAGCGCTGGCGCAACCGCCATACTAGGGCAGTCATTGCATTGCTCTCCGGCTCGGTTCCCCACTCCCAAATGGCTTGCTCAATCCGTTCACGCGGGATAACCTGACCCGATCGCCGCATGAGGTACTCCATCAGATGAAACTCTCGACTGGAAAGCTGAATCTGCGTGTTGTGTCGCTCCAGCGTTAGGGTGGTCAAGTCTAGACAGAGATCGCCTAATACCAGGCGATCGCCATGCCACTGCGGAGAGCGCCGCCCTAATGCCCGCACTCGCGCCAGCAATTCATTCAGATCCACGGGCTTCACCAAATAATCATCAGCTCCTGCATCTAATCCTGAGATTTTATCGATCGTTGCATCTCTAGCGGTTAGCATCAAGACAGGCGAGGATTTTCCCATCCTGCGATACTGTTGGCATAAGGCAACACCGCTGAGCTTTGGCAGCATCCAATCTAAAATTAACAAGTCATAGTCTTTGTGGGTCAGCAACCCCTGTGCGGTTTCGGCATCCTCAATGCCATCGACCAAATGACCAGACTTTGATAGTGCTAGGCACAGAGGTCGAAGTTGAGCCGGATCATCCTCAACGATTAGAATAATCATCAAAAAGAATAATCATGAAACAACGGTTCGATCGATTGCTATTTTAATCAAATTGCTATTTTAATCATAGCCGGGGAATGAATAGCAAAACATATGTCACGATCGCAGCGATTTCAAGTTTTAATTCTGCAAAATATCCGGTTTTGGCTGCCTTTATTGTTGCTGGCGTTTGGCTTTTGGATTGCTGGTAGGTTCATCACGCTGCAAGTCCTGAACCAATCTAACAATACCTCTCGCGCTCTCGTTGCGAATACTCAGACTGATGAAGCCACTACTCCGCAAATCGCATCCATTACGGTAGAAATCGATCGGTCGCGAGGGATTGCCTTAGCGCAGGTCAAATTATTTAAGTCGGCACTCAAAAAACTTGAGTTTGAGTTTTTCCTAACGGAACCCCAGGCGATCGAAGCATCAATTGCTCAGGAGTTAGGGCGATCGCCGCAAGAGATCAAAAGACTCGTGATTTACAAGATCATCGATCGCTAAATTTCATTGCTAAATTCCATAGGCGCAGTTCTGTCATCTTTCTGTGAGAATTTCTCTCTAGACTGATATCCATGTCCGAGCTGAAGTTTTTTGCGAAAAGAATTCTCGATGCCTTTTTCAATACAGTTCTCAATCTAACTGTTCTTTATGAAGTTCACTCGCAGAGTCCTAACCCTAATCCTGGGTTTCACCACTTTGATTCTAATTTGTGTTCAGAGTCAATTGAGCGATGCCCAACCCGTACAGCTCCCAAACTTTGTAGGTCGCTACATTGCCACCCTTTCTGATGGTGATTTTCTTGCTAGCACCTATGCCGATGGCAAGCTGCCTGATTCGATCAATCCAGACAGGCTATCTATTATTCAGCTTCCTCTAGATGAGCGTGCGGCGATCGCCCAGGTAGAGGCATCCAATTCGGTGACTGGCGCACCTTATGCGTTTGATTTAACCGCAAATGGGCAGACGGCTTTTGTGGTGGAGACGCTTGCAGCTCCGCCCATAGGCGCAACCCAACGCGACCAGCTCCCACCAGGACAGCAGTTGGTAATGATTGACCTATCTGATTCGCGTCGTCCCAGGGTTGAGAGTGTAGTTGCGATCGCACCTAAGCCCGAAACGGTGAGTGTGCATCCCGGCGGAGCGCTGCTTACCATTTCAACTCAGACCCCAGGCAGAGAAATCCTTCTCATTCCCATTCAAAATGAGGTTTTTGGGCAGCCAATCGAGTTCTCGCTGAGCCAGTTGGGAATTCAGCCTGATCCCGATCGATTCCAAGACGGCATGTATGTCAGCTCTGTGCAGTGGCATCCGTCTGGACGTTATCTGGCAGTGAACCTCACCTATCGCGACCAAATTGCATTTTATGAACTACGGCAGGATCAAAGCGGAAATCCTCAGCTCATACCTTGGGGAACGCCCGTCAACGTTGGCAAAGATCCGTTTACCGGACAGTTCACGCCTGACGGACGTTTCTATCTAACCAGCAACTGGGGACGTAATTTTGGTGAAAATATTACCACCCTAGAGCAGCGCATACCTTCAGCTCAAGGAACAGTGTCAGTCATTCAACTAGCATTAGACAACGCTCAACATCAGGTCGTATCTACTGCAACCAGCGATCTTTCTCCTGAGAGTTTAGCGATCAGCCCAGACGGATCGCTAGTGGTTACGGTCAATATGCGAGGAACACTGTTTCCGCCTCTATCACCCCGATTTACCCGTGAAGCCTCTCTTAGCTTGCTGAAGCTAGAACAATCTGGGCAACTCACCAAAGTAGGTGACTATCCGTTTGAAGGAATTTTGCCAGAAAGTGCTGCCTTTGATGCTAGCGGAAATTATTTGGCAGTTGCCGTCTATGACTATTTCACCTCAAAGCCGGAAGCCGGAATTGAATTGTGGCAGGTAATTCGTAGCCCAGAACTTGGCTTACGGCACACCCGCCAAGTGATTGAAGTCGATCGCGGTGCGCATCAGGTGATGATTGCGCCTTGAACCTCAAAATCTTTCACATCTCAGCATCTTCGGCGTTGCTGGTTTTATGTATGAATTTTTTTGAAAGAGCCGTAGAGCGCCCCTTTCAAAAAATCATACCCAGATTCAGCACTACCGCATCTTTTACTGAATAAGGAGACTCTAATGAACAAAGATCATGCTGATTCATCCAATCCACAAGCCTTTTCTCGTCGTAGCGTCATTAAGGCAATGGGAATCAGCGCTGCGGCTGCCCTTACGCCTTTGGCTCTGAGTAGATCCCAACCTGCCCAGAGTCAGGTCAACTCAAACCTAGGAAGTCAGAATTCAGGAAGTCAGAATTCAGGAAGTCAGAACCAAACGTCAGATATTATCACGAAAGCTATTCCCAGTACGAATGAAAAAGTACCTGCGATCGGCATGGGAACGTTTTTAACATTTGATGTATTGCGAGAACAGCCGCGCGATCATCTTCAGCAGGTGATGCAGCGCTTTCGAGACGGCGGTGGACGAATGATTGATGTCTCGCCCCTGTATGGTATGTCAGAAGCAAATGTTGGCGAATTTGCGGCAGCACTTGGCATGACTGACGAACTGTTTATTACCAACAAAATCTGGGCGACAGGCGAGTATTTAGGCGATGACAGTCAGGCGCTGCGCCAGCTTGAGCAATCGATGAAACGGTTGTCACGCGATCGCATTGATGCTATGCAGGTTCATAGTTTGGTCAACGTAGAAATGATTGTGCCAATACTTCGAGAATGGCAGCAGGAGGGCAGAATTCGCTACGTTGGAGTAACACATCACGATTTGCCCCTGTATGCTGCACCGATCGAAAGCTGGATTGGAAAAGGTAATCTCGACTTTGTTCAAATCCGCTACTCGATCTTTGAACGCGGAGCTGAGGAAAGAATTCTCCCGGCAGCGGCAGATCAAGGTACGGCAGTTTTAGTCAACATGCCTTTTGAGAAGGCACGTCTGTTTGAAGTGGTTCAGGGACAACCCCTTCCAGATTTTGCCAGCGAGATCGGCTGCGAAAACTGGGCACAGTTTTTCCTCAAGTACGTAATCTCTCACCCTGCCGTAACTTGTGCCATTCCGGCAACCACAAACCCTGCTCACGTTACTGAGAATTTAGGAGCGTTAAGAGGATCACTTCCTGACAACGAAATGCGTACCCGTATGGTGCGACATATGGAGAGCCTACCTAGCTTTAGCAAACTCGCACAGATGCCCTGGTATCCCGGTAAACAGTTTAATGGACTGGTGCGTCTGCCCGGTCTGGCAGCTACTAGAAATGCTGGAAATAGAAGCACTGGAAATAGAAGCACTGAAAACAGCTGACATGAAATCTACCGATCGATTCTTTCTGCTAATTGGGGCTTTTCTGGGTGTGGTTAGTCTGAGTATAGTTGGCTGTACGTCCCTGAATACCCGCAACAGCCCAAGTCCTGCTGCCTCCAGTCCTGCTATATCCAATCCTGCTGTATCTAATCCTGATAAGCCTGCGAATGTCGATCGCCCTTCAGCATCTCCCTCGGCAAAGTTGGAAACTCCTGCCTTTCAGAGAACTGGACAAGATATTTGGGCACAGATGCGGCAAGGCACAGGCTACGTCGTGCTGTTGCGTCATGCCCAAACGGTTGATGGGACGGGCGATCCACCTGGGTTTCAGCTAAATGACTGCGCCACCCAACGTAACTTGTCAGAGGCGGGCAGGCAGCAAGCTATACGGATTGGCAAAGCATTCCGCGATCGCGGTATCCCCATTCGCCAGGTTCTTTCCAGTCAATACTGCCGCTGTTTGGATACGGCAAGATTACTCGACTTAGGTGAGGTCGAATCTTCTGCCATGCTGAATTCTACTTTTACAGATCGCGGCAATGAAGCGGAACAATCCGCACAGGTGCGCCAACAAATTCTCAATCATCTAAACACATCTGGCGTGATCGTAATGGTGTCGCACTTTGTCAACATCGGCGCGATTAGTGGCGTGAATCCTCCGGCAGGCGGAGCGGTAGTGGTACGAACGAATCAGCAGGGCAATTTAGAGGTAGCAGAACAAATCCAAGGTTTGTGAAAATTACAGCGCTTTGCGCTTGGTTAAGTGTGGGTTATTTTTGTAGAAGCCTTGCTCTGCGCGGCTTCTACAAAAATAACTGTGGTTTATGCAATTGAAAATTGCTGTAAAATTATGGAGATTAAAAATGCAGGCTAAATGTTTTTCTCCTCAACATACCCCGTCAGAAACAGGTTCAGCACATATTTTCGTGATTGAGAGCGATGACAAAATCGCTCAACTGATTAGGCTAGAGCTGTCCTACGAGGGATATCATGTTGACCTCTGTCAGGACGGTACGTTGGGTCTGATGAGCATTCGAGAAACCTGTCCAGATCTGGTCATCTTGAGTAGTTCATCACCTGGCATTTCGTACTTAGAAATTTGTCAACGTTTGCGGGCTACCCGTAGCTCAACTGTGATTATTGCGATCGCTGAAGATAGCTCAGCCTGTGTTGCTGCACTCAATGCGGGTGCCGATCATTGCCTCGTGCGATCGGATCTAGCGCGATCGTTTGCCCTGGAGGAGCTGCTAGCAAAAATTCGGGCAGGATTACGGCGATCGCAAAACGCACCGTCTCATTTAGCAGAATATGGCGATTTGTTGGTCAATCGTAATGCGCGACAGATTCATCTAAATGGACAAGAAATCGAGCTGACCGCCACAGAGTTTAATCTATTAGACTATCTGGTCGAGCATTCAGAACAAGTAATGAGCCGAGATCAGATTTTAGAGCAGGTTTGGGGGTTTGATTTCATGGGCAAATCTAACGTTGTCGAGGTCTACATTGGCTACTTACGACGCAAGCTGGAAGCGCAATACCCCAAACGACTGATTCACACAGTGCGGAGTATCGGGTATGTGTTGCGGTGAATATCTTATAGAGTGCCACATGAGTGAAGCGCAGCGTAACGTTAGCCTATCTAAAGCGTTAACTGCCTAAAGCGTTAACTGCCGTCGGATTGCAAAGCTGATGAGCCGACCTGGAGTTCTGGAGCTTTTAACAATTTTGGGGCGTAGGTATTTGCCCATCGCCAGACGGGCAATGCCCTTGAAGCGAGCTTGCAAACGCGCCCCAAAGAGCCGTAGATGAGAACCCTCTGAATAGATTGGTAAAAATGCTAAGCTTCCCCACAGCACATCTGCCCGATGCAGACCACTCATGCCGTTGCGCCGATGTTCTGGGTTGGCTCTGCCGCCATGTTCACCATAGTTGCGAAAAGGAACATAGTTCTTGAGATTTTGAGCGCGTAAAAAGCCGTCAATTTCAGAATCAAAGTTGTAGTATCCTGTGCCGTGCCGTACCGTAATTTCGCCAACAAAGCCTTGCAGCGCCCTTGCTCCTTGGGGCGTGAGGATGTACGCCACCAATGCTGTCGAGAAACCCTCAGCAAATCCGTCTACGGTGACGCTGTAAATCTGCGGCGCACAAGTGTAGAGCCATGCCATGCCCACATTTTCTAGTCTGGCTTGGTCGGGGCTAAAGGGCAGCGGCAGTTTCCCAAGATCAACGATCGGCACAAAATCGGCTTCCACAATCAGGGTGGGCTGCTGTGCCTGAGCGGCGAATTCCCAGGCTTGACTATGATTGAGCAAACAGCGATAGATTGAGGCGTAAGTCTGGTATTCGGGCTTGTCGGCTTGCCGCAGCACGTCACACTCAAACCCTGCTTGGGTAAAGGTCGATTGCAGCAGGTCAGTCGATTCTCGATGCGCCAGAATTAGCACCTTGCCCACTTGATGAATCAGCGTGTTCGAGTCGGCATCGTTATCCAGATTGGAATGAGGAGCGATCGCATTCATTGAGATTCAGAGTCTCCTGAAAATTGACGGATTAGATCTCTTGCAAATTAGGTTTGGCGGCTACGCTCCCACCAAACCTAATCCAGAACCTCTCATTTGCAAGAGGTCTATTGAATTAAACGGATCAACAGGCAAGCATCGGGTGTAGGGTAGGATTACTGACCCTCTCTACTTTTCCTTTGATTGAATGAGCGCGATCGCCCAAACGTTTGAACATATTCTGGGTGCGGATGCAGTTTGCAGTTGGGAAACCTTGAATGCTATTCAGCCCAGCCTCCAATCTCAGATTGCCCAAGCCATTACGCCAGAGACACAAATCGACTGCATTATTTATCCCAGCACCCTAGCAGAACTTGCCGAAGCGATCGCCTGTGCCCATACTCAGCGCTGGCGAGTTCTGCTCTGTGGGAGTGGCAGCAAGCTCCACTGGGGCGGTCTGGCGCAGGGTATTCAGGTCGTTATCAGCACCGCTCGGATGAATCGGCTGATTGAACACGCGGCTGGAGATATGACCGTTACCGTTGAGGCAGGAATGCGGTTTGTCGAGCTTCAGGCTTTACTGGCGAAGTCAGGGCAATTTCTCACCGCCGATCCGGCATATCCTCAGATCGCGACAGTAGGCGGCATTGTGGCAACGGCAGACACAGGCGCACTGCGGCAGCGCTACGGCGGCATCCGTGAATTCCTCATCGGTATTTCCATAGCGCGAACGGACGGTCAGACAGCAAAGGCAGGTGGGCGAGTCGTAAAAAATGTTGCCGGATACGACTTGATGAAACTGTTTACTGGCTCCTACGGCACGTTGGGGGCAATTGGCGAACTCACCTTTCGGCTGTATCCCTTACCTGCGGCATCTCGGACGGTGGTGCTGACGGGAGATGCCGAGGCGATCGCTCAAGCCACTTCTACCCTACGAGCCTCTGGCCTAACCCCAACGGCGATCGAACTGCTCTCGGCTGAGGCGGTGAAGGCGCTATTCGGCTCACGCGGCGCAGACCTGGGTTTGATAGCGCGGTTCCAAGGCATTGAAATTAGCGTGGAAAAGCAGACAGAGCAGGTGCTAAAAATCAGCCAAACGCTGGGATTATCCAGCGTTGATCTGACCGATGACCCCGAAAACTCTCTATGGCACCAACGGCAAGAACTGATGGAGCATCGCCCCCCTGAACCGCAAATTTTCTGCAAAATAGGAGTATTGCCTGCCAGAGTGGTGGAAACGCTTGTCAAGCTGGCAGGCTTGCCCGATTTAGCCCCGGCGATCGCCACCTTTCACGCCAGTAGCGGATTAGGAACGGTACGCTGTTCGGCATCTCTCCAAAGCATCCTCGACCTGCGGCAAATCTGCCAAGCTCAGAGCGGATTTTTGACGGTGTTGGAAGCGCCGATCGCCATCAAGCAGAAGCTAGATGTATGGGGTTATTCTGGCAATTCGCTGGAGATTATGCGACGGCTAAAACAGCAGTTTGACTCCGAAAATCTCTTCAGTCCCGGTCGGTTTGTCGGCGGTATTTAGCCGAGACGCTTTGAAAAAAACAGACAAAAAAGCTCCAGAAATTCATTCCTTCCTCAGCCCAAAATGACCGCATCCTCCACACCAGAAACGCCCAACCTCGTTCTCGACACCAGCTTTGATCCCAGTTTTGATCTCCAGCATCCGCCTGATCCTAAGCTAATTGATGCCTGCGTTCACTGTGGCTTTTGCCTCTCGACCTGCCCCAGCTATCGGGTGCTGGGCAAAGAGACTGATTCTCCCAGAGGTCGCATCTACCTGATGGATGCCATTAACGAAGGACGCGCACCGCTCTCGCCTACCTCCGTTCAGCATTTTGATTCCTGCCTGGGCTGTCTGGCTTGTGTCACGGCCTGTCCTTCTGGCGTGCAGTACGACAAGCTGATTGGTGCCACCCGCCCCCAAATTGAGCGCAATCACGAGCGTGGCTGGGGCGATCGCCTCTTTCGTCAGCTTCTATTCTCGATGTTTCCCTACCCCGATCGGCTGCGAATGCTGCTGGCTCCGCTGGGCATTTACCAAAAGCTGGGCATCTCGCGTTTAGTCAGAGCAACTGGACTGCTCGATCGTTTTTCGCCCCGACTAGCGGCAATGGAATCGCTGTTGCCGCAGGTTACAGTGCAGTCGTTTCAAGACAATCTGCCGACCGTGGTTCCGGCGCAGGGAAAACAGCGCTATCGCGTGGGCATGATCTTAGGCTGCGTCCAGCGGCTATTTTTTAGCGACGTGAACGAGGCAACCGCAAGAGTGCTGAGCGCTAACGGCTGCGAGGTGGTGATTCCCAAGTCTCAGGGATGCTGCGCGGCGCTACCCCAGCATCAGGGACAGGAAGACCAAGCGCGATCGCTGGCTCGGCAGATGATTGATGCTTTTGCGGATACCCAAGTCGATGCCATCATTATCAATGCGGCGGGCTGCGGTCATACCTTGAAGGAATACGATCATATCCTTCAGGACGACCCGGAATATTGCGACAAAGCCAAAGAATTTGCCCACAAGGTCAAAGATATTCAGGAGTTTTTAGGGGCGATCGGTCTAGTTGCGCCCTTGCATCCGCTGCAAGATGAGCCGCTAACGCTGGTTTATCAGGACGCCTGCCATCTGCTACATGGGCAGAAAATTAGCCTCCAGCCGCGCCAGCTTTTGCGCCAGATTCCGGGGGTGGTGGTGCGAGAACCGATCGACGCAGCGCTCTGCTGTGGTAGTGCTGGGGTCTACAATATGCTGCAACCGGAAGTGGCTGAGGAATTGGGGCAAATGAAAGTCAACAACCTGCTGAATACGGGAGCGGTGATGATTGCTTCCTCTAATCCGGGCTGTTCGCTGCAAATTTTGAAGCACCTGGAACTTCAAGGGAAATCTGTGCCTGTCATACATCCGATCAAGCTGCTGGATGCCTCGATTCGGGGAATTAAGCTCAGGGCATTTTAGGTGAGTGATTTTCGATCGCACAATGATTCTGAGGCAAGCATTTGCAGCTACAAAAAGAGGGGTTAGGCAGAGCCTAACCCCTCCTTTGTTCGACCTGAAAAATTCCATAGCAACCGCCAAGGCGGTTAGGACGGCGACAGCTATAGGACGCTATTACACTGGAGCTGGAGTGGTCAGAGGAGACAGGTTTGCTAACACAGGTGGCTTGACAAAAATATCTGCTGTTATCGAGCTGGCTTGAACTCCAAGCAACAGCCCAACCTTACGATTTCCCTGCTGAATCGAGGTGTGATTGCCAACCTGCCTGAAAGTCAGATTTTCAAAGCTGAGTTTTTGGGGCAACACCAGCTTGTCGCCTTCTAAGGCATTGAAGTCTTTAACTACATTGTGGCCGCGCCCTCGATTCAGTACAAAAATATCGCTTCCAGCACCACCCTCCAGGATGTTTGGCCCTCTATGCCCAAAAAGGACATCATTTCCTTCACCCCCTACAAGCAGATCTTTACCTTTGCCGCCAATAAGTTTGTCATCGCCCGCACCCCCTTTGAGCTTGACTTTACCGCCCTTATTATTTGTGAGAACATCGTTACCCTCGGTTCCAAGACCTGGATGCCGATGTTTTTCTTTGCGGTTTTCACCTTTGCCCGATCGCTGAGTTTTGATTCGTATCCGATTCTCACTGGCTTCTGGAGGCAGTGAATCATCCATATCTGGAGGCATTTCGCTTTCTTCTTTCTGGTCGGGCAAGGGCATTAAATCGGGTGCATTCTCGACAGGCATATCATTCTGCATATCAAAATATCCTAAGCAGGAAGGGGAAACTCCTTTAATTTAGGCAGTTTTTCTCAGTATGTCGTCCGAGAAAGTATTTTTTTTACACCATGCTTTCTTGATAAAATCCGTGAACCACTCAGCAAATCTGCCTATATGGCCCGCCAGTTGGCTTAGGATCGTGGATTAAATAATCTGTACAACCGATCTGCGGTAGGGGCTTAGCAATGCTAAGCCCCTACCCCAAGAATTACATCTTGTTAAATCCATGTTCCTTAGGACATTTTTGGTAGGGCACTGCGCGCCCCACCAAAAATGTCCCCATCCTAACCGCCTTGGCGGTTGCTATAGATGAACATCACGATACTGACGCATATATCTTAAAACTGACCGTCGATCGCTTCCACACAGCGCTCACACAGCAGGGGATGGACTGTAGATTCGCCCACATGGGTGGAGTAATTCCAGCAGCGATCGCATTTCGTTCCCTCAGCATCGACTACGCCAATGCCCAGCGCATCGGATTGGGATTGGAACTTAGAGTCTGAGAGGCGATCGGGCGTTTCCAATAGCTCCACCTGTGAAGTCAAAAACAGATAGCGCAGTTCATCCACGCCATTGCTGCTGAGGCTGTCCGTGAGATTCATGGCTTGCAGCTTTTGCTTCAGCGTCAGGTCAGGCACGTAAAGCAGGACTTTTGCCTCTAGGGAAGAGCCGATCGCCTTGGCAACTCTTGCCTGCTCCAGCACCTTGTTGACTTCCTGCCGAATGTCGCGCAACTGCTCCCAGGTTTCTGCAAGCTGCGGCTGCTTCCAGGAGTCCTCTAGCTTCACCCAACCCGACTCAAACACCGACTGGTAGGGCGTTTTGTAGGGCAGGTATTGCCAGATGTCTTCGGCTAGGTGAGAGAGAACAGGAGCGATCGCCTTTGCCAAATTCTCGATCGCGACTGCCAGCACCGTCTGGCAGCTTCGCCGCCGCAGGGCATTCTCGGTGCTGATGTAGAGCCGATCTTTTGCCGCATCTAGGTAAAAGTTGGACAAATCCACCACGCAGAAATTCTGGATGGTTTGGAAGAAGCGGAAAAACTGGTAGCTCTCGAAGGCATCGGTGACATCGGCGAAGACTTCCGTCATCCGGTGCAGCATATAGCGATCGAGTTCGGGCATTTGATCATAGGGCACCGCATCGGCCGGATCAAAGTCGTGCAGGCTGCCCAGCAAAAATCGTCCGGTGTTGCGGATCTTGCGGTAGACATCGGCAAGCTGCTTCAGGATGTTCTTACCCAGAGGCACGTCGTTGGAGTAATCCACCGAAGACACCCACAGCCGCAATACATCCGCGCCGTAGGCTGGCTCTTCCTTCTGATTTTTGCCGCCCTCAATGACGATCGCCGGATCGACTACGTTGCCGATCGATTTGCTCATCTTGCGTCCCTGCTCATCTAGGGCAAAGCCGTGGGTCAGCACCGTCTTGTAGGGCGCATAGCCATTCACCGCCACGCTAGTCAGCAAGCTCGACTGAAACCAGCCGCGATGCTGATCGGAGCCTTCCAGGTAAAGGTCTGCTGGATAGGGCAAAGGCTCACCGCCGTAGGCTCCCGCCTGTAAGACCGCCGCCCAAGAAGAGCCAGAATCGAACCAAACATCCATGGTGTCGGTGCCTTTGCGGTAGGTGTGTCCGTCGTTGCAGTACTGCTCCGGCAGCAATTCCTCCACGGACATCTCCCACCAGGCATCCGAGCCTTTTTCGCCAAAGATTTGCTCAATCCAAGCGATCGTCTCAGCATTCAGCAGCGGCTCATTCGTGGCTTCGTCATAGAATACCGGGATGGGTACGCCCCAGCTTCTCTGGCGCGAGATGCACCAGTCCGATCGCTCCGACACCATTGAGGTGATGCGGTTTTCGCCCTGCGCCGGAATCCAGGTGACTGCGGCGATCGCCTCCAATGCCTGATCGCGGAACCCGGAAACCGAGGCAAACCACTGCTCGGTGGCGCGATAGATCACGGGCTTTTTGGTGCGCCAGTCGTAGGGGTAGCGGTGGGCGTAGGCTTCTTCCTTCAGCAACGATCCAGCGGCAGTTAGGGCTTCGACGATCGCCCCGTTGGCATCTTTCAAGACATTCAGCCCCTTGAATTTGCCCGCCTCATCGGTGAAGTCCCCGGCATCATCCACAGGCGACAGCAGCGGCAGTCCGTAGCGCTGACCCACGATAAAGTCATCCAACCCGTGACCCGGAGCAGTATGCACCAGCCCCGTACCCGATTCGGTGGTCACATAATCGCCGCCAATGACGATCGGACTTTGGCGGTCAAACAAGGGGTGCTGATAGGTGGAATGCTCTAAGTCTTTGCCCGTGACGGTTGCCTTCACCGTCAGCTCAGTTTCAAATAGCTGAGAGAGGCGTTCCACCAGATCGGTTGCGACAATGAGGTACTTAAACGGCAGGTTTGCCGCTTCTACCACCGAATACTTCAGATCGGGATTGACCGCTACCGCCAGGTTTGCCGGAATCGTCCAGGGCGTAGTCGTCCAGATAGCAACCCCCAGTTCCGATAAGTAGGGCTGGAGTGCCGCCGCCGCATCTGCAAGGCTAATCATCCGAAACGCGGCATACACACTCTGCGAAGTATGCCCTTCCGGATATTCTAGTTCTGCTTCAGCCAGCGCCGTGCGAGAGCTAGGACTCCAGTAAACGGGCTTGTAGCCGCGATAGATGTAGCCCTTCAGCACCATCTGACCAAACACATGGATTTGCGCCGCTTCATACTTGGGCAGCATCGTCAGGTAAGGATGTTCCCAATTGCCCCAAACCCCATAGCGCATAAAGCTTTTGCTCTGCTGCTGCTGCTGCTGCAATGCCCATGCTTTTGCCCGCTGACGCAGCTCTAAGGGCGTGAGATTCTTACGCTCTTCAGGCTTCATCTCTTGGAGGACTTTTAGCTCGATCGGCAGTCCGTGACAGTCCCAACCGGGCACATAGCGAACTTTGCGCCCCTGCAAGAGCTGATACTTATTGATAATGTCCTTGAGGGTTTTGTTCATCGCATGACCGATGTGCAGCGCCCCATTGGCGTAGGGAGGCCCGTCGTGCAGCGTGAACGGCTCTCCAGGGTTGTGCTCTGACAGATTTTCGTAAATTTTGTGGTCTGCCCAGAATTTTTGCAGTTCGGGTTCTCGTTTGACGGCATTGGCGCGCATATCAAACTGGGTTTGGGGCAAGTTAACCGTATCTTTGTAGCTTCCGGGTTCTGTCATCGCGGCAGATTTACGCAAAAACGCTATGGGGCATTTAAGAATTGTATCTCCAACTATCCTGGATGGCAGGAACTAAAAGCTAACTGTAATGAGAAAGCAACGCGAAGATGCGGTAAAGTCTCAGAAAGCTGTTGAAGAGGCTGCCAGATGAAACTTACTTCCGTTTGCGTTGGAGAGCCGCGTGAGGTTATCTGGAAGGGCAGACCCGTCATGACCGGAATTTTTAAGCAGCCTGTGGATGGGCGAGTGATGATGCGATCGCTCAATCTAGACGGCGATCGACAGGCGGATCTGACGGTTCATGGTGGGAGCGAGAAAGCCATTTACGCTTACCCCAAGGAGCATTACGCCTACTGGCAGCAAGAATTACCCGATGAGGCGTTTTCTTGGGGCGCGTTTGGCGAAAACCTGACGATTGAGGGCTTGTCGGAAACAGCAGTGAATATTGGCGATCGTTTTCGCATTGGCGCTGCCGAGGTGATGGTGACACAACCCCGGTTCCCTTGCTTCAAGCTCAACCTCAAGTTTGGGCGCGATGATATGGTCAAGCGCTTCTTGAACAGCCGTTTGAGCGGCATCTACTTTTCAGTGGTGCAGGAAGGTGAAGTGGGTGCAGGAGATGCGATCGAGCGGGTGAGCCGTGACGAAAACAACGTCACCGTTGCCGATATTGTGCAAATCTACGTGCGTGAAGCCAGTGAAGACCTGGTGCGCCGCGCCCTCCAAGTGCCAGCCTTGGCAGCCGATTTGCGCGATTACTTTCAGCAGCAAATTAAGTAACGTTCTTGACCCCAACCTTTTCCCCTGGGGAGAAGAGAGCCAGATATCTTAATTTCCTCTCTTTCAGTGTAAAGGCTTCTGAGGTTTTAGTCAGCTTGCCGTCTTCCATAATAGATAATCCGATCGGCAACGTCGAGAATTCAATTATCGTGTGTCACCATCAGAATAGTGCCGCCCTGTTCTTGAGCAAGTTTTTGCATCAGCTCAACCACATCTCGACCAGACTGCTTATCTAACGCAGCCGTGGGTTCATCTGCCAGCACGATTTGGGGATGGCTGACCAACGCACGAGCGATCGCCACCCGCTGTTGTTGTCCGCCCGACAGGTTTTCTGGATGATACTGACTCCGCTCCTCTAAGCCTGCTAGCGCCAAAATGTCTAGCGATCGATCACGTCGTTACCGAGCGAAAGTAATTACCGTGAACCATCGATCGGCTGGTAGTGTTTCAAATTTGTTGTTGGTGTTTGTGAAAGGGGCGCTCCACGCCCCTTTCACAAACACCAACAACGTGTCTAGAGCATCACCTAGGGATGAGTCGATAATTTTGCTTGATCTCAATTTTGCTTGATCTGAATTTTCAAGAGCAACCTGGGAACTCTAGGGAATAGAAAAGGCGATCGCCCCCTTCGATCGCCCTCTACACCAATTCCTCCAGGAGTTCATGATGGCAAACGGTCTCTATCTATACGGCATTTTCCCCCCTTCCATTCGTTCAGATTTGCAGCTAGAAGGCTTAGACCAGCAGCCTGTGCAAATGCACGAACTAGATAACTTTATGTTTTTGTATTCGGAAACCGAGCAGGATCGCTACCTTGCCAGCCGCAAAAACTTGTTGGGTCATGAGCGGGTCTTAGAGCAGGTGATGCAGCAAGGTCATCCGACGCTGTTGCCGTTGCAGTTTGGCTTAATCATCAGCGATTGGGAAATGGTGCGTCAGCAGTTGACTGTGCCAAAAGGGGATAGCCTCAAGCAGCTTTTCAACAAACTAGAGGGATATCGAGAAGTCAGCATTAAGATCTTTTGGGAACCGGAGATTGAACTGGAATCGCTGATGCGAGAAAACGACGATCTGCGAACCAAACGCGATCGCTTAGAAGGCAGATCTCTCAGCATGGATCAGGTGGTGAAAATTGGACAGTCAATTGAACGGGCAATGGACGATCGTAAGCAAGAGATTGTGACTCGATTTCAGGACGCTTTAAATCCGCTAGCGATCGAGATTGTGGAAAACGATGTTCTCACCGAAAAGATGATCTATAACGCTGCCTATCTGATTCCTTGGGAGGCAGAACCACAGTTTGGAGAGCAAATTGAAGAAGTCGATCGCCATTTTGAGAACCGTTTGAGACTTCGCTACAACAACTTCACAGCTCCCTTCAACTTCGCTCAGCTCGCCTAATCGATCTTAGATTGACATTCCCCATTCCCCCACTCCCCCACTCCCTATGTTTTTTGATCTACTTGTTGCTCCTCTTACTGCTCCTTTGAATGGTATTGCCTGGATTGGCGAAAAAATTTTAGAGCAAGCCAACATAGCGCTTGACGAAAAAGAGAATCTAAGCAAACGCTTACTCTCGCTTCAGCTGGCGTTCGATATGGGCGAAATTTCAGAAGAAGATTTTGAGACTCAAGAAGAAGAGCTATTGCTGGCGATTCAAGCTGAAGCAGATGCAGTCCACGCTGAATCGGAGGAGCTTAGCCACGAGCTTAGCTAGAAGTTGAGCTGAGGCTGTGTCCCCGCAAAATCTCCTAGAGGTTGGTAGACAGTGCGTTTCTACCAGGAACCCATGCGATCGAGAAAGGGCGAAAAATTAGGAGCTGACCCGCGTAACGGCAAGCTGCCCTCTACGCGATACCCATGAGAGAGGCGGAAGCGCAACAATCGCTCTGCTCCTGCGTAAGCCCGAATTTCATCCCCTTCCCAAATCACTTCGGCAGTTCCTGTTAGATACAGCAGATTGCCCCGATCGAAGTCTATAAACAGCAGTCCTGCATAGGGATTCAGCTTTAAATTACCGAAGGTATTGAAGTGATCATTGCCAGAAAAGTCAGGAATCGTTAATGTGCGATCGCCATCAATTCGGACAAAACCCGGTTTGCCGCCCCGATGGGAAACATCTACGCCACCAGCGGCAGCAGCGTCTTGATAGGCAGTCGCAATGAAGAATGTGTCAGCCGCAGCAATCATCGCGCGATCGGGTTCTCCTAGCACTTCAACCAAATGGACAGACTGAGGCGCCGCGATATCCGACTCGCTGAACTCAAGCAGACGTGCCTGAATGTATTGAGGACAGTTGCCAAAACTCTGTACTATCTGCACATCAAAGCGATCCGGGTGAATTGCAGTAACAGTGCCGTTCAAACGATTCCGTCGCCGGGTATGAAGCTCAATTCCTAGTAATCCAATGTCGATTCTTGCTCTGAGAATGGTGGCTAAGGGATCGCCCAACAGAGGTTTAGCGGTAACTTGTAAAGAACGATCGTCGGGGGAGGAGAGAAAGCCAGGTTCGCCCGCCAGGATGGAAGCCCAGGGCGAACCAGAGGCATCAACTGTGCCCACAATCACATAGGAGAGCTGGGCAAAAAACTGACGGTGCTGATCAGGAAGATAATCTCGAATCACGCGTCGTCCCTGCTTGTCCATTTGCTCCTGGACACCGAGCTGGGCTTGAATTGCCAGTTCGCCAGGATGAAAGGGGGATTCGGTGTGCAGCCAGCCTGAATGGCTCATTATGCTTTCTCTCCTTGGTTAGTACAATATTGAGGCTCAGATTTTTGGCAGTGCTAAATCTGGGTATGAATTTTTTTGAAAGGGGCGCGGAGCAAACCTTTTAAGAAATTCGTGCATAAAACCAGCAGCGCCAGCTTTTTCAGATCCCTGCCATAGCGATATAGCCTGGAAGTTGCTTAACCCGATCGATCCACACCCGCACATTGGGGTAAGGAGCAAGGTCAATCTTGCCGTCTGGTGCTAGAGCAATGTAAGGAAAGACGGCAATATCAGCGATCGTTGGGCGCTCAAACTCTAACCAGGTGCGATCGCTCAAATGCTGATTCAATTGCGTCAGGATAAACGCTGCCTTCTGATTCGCCCTTTCAATGTTAATGTCAGTTGCTCCAAACAAATGGTAGAGCCGCGCATGTTCAGGCCCTTGACGGACTTCTCCTGCCGATGTTGATAGCCACCGCACAACCTGTGCCAGAGGCAGCGCCTCGATCGGTAGCCATGGCTCGCCACCATATTGCCGCGCTAGATAGACGAGAATTGCCTGTGAGTCCGATAAGGTGATAGCACCATCCACCAGCGTTGGCACTTGACCGAAAGGATTGCGCGCTAGATGTTCGGGTGATTTTTGTTCTGCTTTCGACAAATCAACCTTGATCCATTCAAATTCAAGCTGCAATAGAGATAAAAACAGACGAACTTTGTAGCTATTGCCAGAGATTTCGTGACCGTAAAGCTTAATCATCTTCGGGTAGTCCTTGTAGAGTGAATAGGTTCTGAATTAGGTGACTTTAAATTAGGCGATGTGAGCAGGAAGAAAGCGGCGAATTTGATGAGCGATCGCTTCACCTTCTTCATCCAGAGCAAAGTGTCCAGTGTCGAGCAGATGAGTCTCAATTATGTTCAAATCTCGTGCAAAGGCTTTAGCACCTTCAGGCCCAAAAAACGGATCATTCTTGCCCCAGACAACGAGCGTGGGCGGTTGATGAGTACGGAAATAGGCGTGCCATTCTGGGTAGCTCTCTAGATTTTTGCGGTAGTCGTAGATCAATTCCAGCTGAGCGGCAGCGTTGTTGGGGCGATCGAGAAAAGATTGATCCAAATTCCAGTTGTCGGGGTTAATATTTTGCCGATCGCGTGTTCCACTCGTGTAAAAGAAAATTGTCGTGTCGCGCTTGAAAAATTCACGCGCAGCAGTTTCAGTGGCTTCGGTGCGATCGCGCCACAAATCTCGGAGCGCTTGCCAAGCGGAAGTTAAACCTTCTTCATAGGCATTGGCGTTTTGCAAAATCAGCGCTTGAATCCAGTCAGGATGTCGAGTCGCAACCCGAAAGCCAACAGGTGCGCCATAGTCTTGCAAGTAAAAGCTAAATCGAGTCAGTCCTAGCGCTTTCAAAAAATTCTCGGTGATGTCGGCAAGGCGATCGAAACTATATTCAAATTGATCAATGGACGGCGTATCGCTGTTGCCAAACCCAGGAAAGTCTGGCGCAACTAAATGAAATTGATCAGACAATTGATTGATTAAATCTCGATACATATGAGATGAAGCTGGATAACCGTGCAGAAGCACAATCGTAGGCTTATCTTTGGAACCTGCTTCTCGGTAGAAAATATTGAGTCCCTCGATCGCGATGGTGTGGAAGGTTGTAGGCATGGGTTCAATTTCCAATGGGTGAGTGGGACAATTATCTATACTGAACGTTTGGTACAACTAAAATTTACCGAACGTTCAGTATAATGTCAAGTAGGAGCGCAAATTTTCTTGAGGTCAATCTATCTCTGAAGTCAATCTATGTCTCAAGCAGCAGTTATTCCCCAGCTGATGGCGGTGCTTCAGCAGTACAGCTATGAGGGAGATAGATTACCTGGTGTTCTGAAACGACCGGATTGAAGTGAACCAGTCTCTACCACTATTTCCCTAACGGCAATTCTCAAACGGTAGGGAGAAATGGCAGCAATAACAATGTAGTGCTCAGTCGGTAATGATTTTGTGCTGTACGGGTAAAGACTATACGACACAGAATCATTACCTGAATACCACCCCTAAAAATATTGATCGCGATCGCGCCTATGAGAGGGCTGAATCGTACAGCTGAGCGCATCTTGAATCGGTAGTCCTTAAGGGTTAAGGATTTTTTGCTGTGTTCTGAGTGAGAAAAGCTCTTACCTTAAAGCTTATGCTCCTTCAATAGCGTGAATTTGTTTCACCTGAAACTTGTGGATTCTTTTGATTTCGGTAAAACGATAGATTCACAATACAGAGGATAATCGTAGATTGATATGTGTTAGTGGTATATATGACTTTACAGTAGAGACCAGAGGTTTTATCTCATGGTCAAACGATCGCTTCGGACATCACCTCTCGGTATTGAGCAAGCGAAACGTGCTTTTGCCCAGAAGGGATGGACGCAAGAAAACCTAGCGGGAGAAGTCGGGCTAAAAACACGCCAGTCAATTTGGCGGTTTTTTACAGGTCAGCCGATTGAGCGGCAGGTTTTTTTGGAAATTTGCTTAATATTGGAGCTAGATTGGCGAAAAATAGCGATCGATCCGCCTTCGGATTTTCCTAAGCTTGGAGGGGTTTCCAGCACTTCGGTTGCCGAGATTGATGCTTTAGTCAAACAGGTGCGATTGCAGCGTCGGGACAAAATTCAGCATCAGTGCGGCACTCTCCAGCTGTTGAATATCAGCCACCCCGTTGAAATTGACAACATCTATATCAATGTCAATACTCTGGAAGAGATTCCGAGCCAACAGTGGTTAGAATTAGCCGACCTACAGCGCTTCACGCCCAAAGAATTCAATCGATTTGGATTAGGAGATGTTTCTCAAACCCAGATTGCGGGGGTAGAAGCCGTCGAAACCTACTCAAAACTGAGGGTTTTGGGGAAGCCAGGGGCAGGGAAAACCACTTTTTTACAGCATCTGGCAATTCGATGCAGCCAAGGCAGCTTTGCTGCTGAGCGAGTTCCTGTTTTTATCACCTTGAGAGATTTTGTCGATGAAGCTAAAGACCCAGACGAGCTGAGTTTAGGCACCTACCTGCATGATGAGTTTCTCACCTCAGGAATTTCAGACCCATCCGTAGTCAGAACTCTGCTTCAAGAGGGTAGAATGCTGCTCTTGCTAGATGGCTTGGATGAAGTGCTGCATCAAGAACGCAAGGCGGTTGTTAAAGAAATTCGCAGACTTTCCGAAAAGTATCAGCGGAACCTATTTGTCGTAACTTGTCGTACAGCAACTCAAGCTGCCACTCTCAGGCGCTTCACAGATGTAGAGATGGCTCCCTTTACACAAGACCAAATTGTGGATTTTGCTCAGAAATGGTTTACTACCCTAACGAAGACCACGACCCACGCTGGGCAAGTGCAGGCAGTTCATTTTATTCAGAAACTAGACTTGGCGGAAAATATGCCTCTCCGTCGGCTTGTCACTACGCCGCTATTTCTTCACCTTGCCTGCTGGATTTTCCATTACCAGGGTAGATTTCCTATTAGACGATCGCAATTTTATAAGCAATGTTTAGATCTGCTGCTCAGCAAATGGGATGAAACCAAAGGCGTTGAGCGAGACGAAATGTTTTGCGGTTGCTTACTGCCCCAAAAGCTGAAGCTTCTGAGCCAAGTTGCTAAGATCACCTTTGAGCAGGAGGATTATTTTTTTGGAAAACAGGTTATCGAGCACCACATCAGTGATTACATTCAGGGCTTACCTAATGCTTCGATAGAATTAGAAGAATCGCAGTTAGAGAGCGAAAGGATACTTAAAGCGATCGAATCACAGCATGGAATTTTAACAGAACAGGTGCAGGGAATTTTTTCATTCTCTTACCCAATATTTCAAGAATATTTTACGGCTCGAAAAATTGTAGCCAATCACAATTCAGATGCCACCGATCACTCATTGGAACAGTTAGTTAGCCATATGAATGAATCCCGCTGGCGAGAAGTTTTTCTCATGACAGCGGCAATGCTGCGTACCGCTGATCCTTTAGTGCAGCTAATGAAACAAAAAATTGATGCGATCGGGACTGAAGACGCTGATCTGCAAGAACTTTTAACTTGGGCAGCGCACAAACCTCTTGTCGCTTCTCCACAGCCTGCTGCAATTCACACATTCTATTTTGCCCTCACCCATCAGCCTCATCTTGTTCCGCACCTAGTGCTTGCCTCTATGCTGAGTTGGGGAATTTTTCTAGATATTGTTTTTGACTTCAGTCTAGAGCAGCAGGAAGTATGGCAGCGATACTGTGATGCAAATCAATTACTGCTCGATTGCCTCAATAGCAACTGCGAAGTAACCGTTACCGTGCGGCAAGAAATTGAAGCTGCTTTGCTATTGCCTCATGAGCTGGTCGGGCTAGAAAGAATCTCAACAGCAGGGAGAAATCTCACACCTGATTTAAGACAGCCTAAGTGAAGTTTTAATACATTTCAATTTATATGACACAAGTTATACAATTCAAATAGTTGAATAGACGCGATTTCAATCATTCCTGTACTATCTTTTAAGGTGATATAAAAGTGATTGCACAGGCTGACACTACCTTGTTTGCCTTGCAGCTTTCTCCCAGTGTTATTTCTCCAGCGTTATTTCTACTGTCTTGTCTCTACCAATCTCTACAAATTGATAGATGCTACACCTGTATGGGTTGTATAACTTTAATAATGACAAGCTTCCAGTCAGCCTGAATTTTAATTTGTCTCAGCTCAATGAAGCTATACACGCCCCAGTGAACCGCTAAAATCATGGTAGGCGATCGCAGTTAGCGATTTCCATACATAGCCAACGCACCAGTATCCACTGGATCTAGCTAAACGAAGCGTATGTATCAAACTGCCCTTTTCATATTCCTAGTACGGTAGAAACCTTTTAAATTCGATCGCTTTAAACTCCGTTAAAAAAATCTACAGGTATCTCTGATGAATACACTATCACCGGATCAAACAGCATTATCATGGTGGGTGGAAGTTTTTATCTCCGCTCCCCAGCAAACTTACCAGTTTGGTCCCTTCAAAAGCCGGGAAGAGGCAAAGATTTCTAGATCTGCTCATGTTGCAGCTTTAGATCATAAAAAGATGAGAGACATCGTTGCCTTGATCAAGCAGCATTAGCAAGGTGTTGTGGAATGTCATAGTTTACCCAAAGAAAACCTGCATCATGCAGAGCTACCTTGAGGGTTTGCATCTGCTCGTGACAGCTGGTACAAGAGCACACTTGAGGAGTACAGAATGTTCTGCATTCGCCTCCCAGTCCCTCAACTTTAGGGGACTCTCAACAAGAACTGGCTCGAAAGTCCCTGGGATTTGGGGGATCTGGGGGGCGATTTAGACAGCAGTTGTTACCCTTTAAACATTCTCTAAGACTGGTTAGCCACATGACCAGCTTTGACCACTGCTTACAGCAAAGCATTGAGGCTTTGAACGACAGGATTTTGTCGATGTCTCATGACTTGCAGATAGATCCCTGCTAGCTCCTGAGCCAGTCTGTCCTCTGCCTGCTTTGCTTCTTGTTTAGAGTGATGCTGCTCGTAAAACACTAGGTATTGCCTAGATTGAAATAAAGTTGCCGCCAGTTCTTCTAGAAGAGGATTAGCCGACTCGAAACAATCATCCGTTCCAAAAAACTCGTCAGTTGTTTCTAGAAGCTGCATTTTAGCCTTGAAGCGAATAGCTGCACGGTGAGGACGGTGATTGATCAGTGCCATAGTTTGTGTGTGCTGCATAAAGATGTTGTGCAGCATACACTATATTGAAGCTTTAGGTTTAATTTTCTAAACTTGCTACTGCGTTCAGGTGAGATTTGCAAGACTTATGCTTTGCTATTTAAAGAACTCCAACCTGTTGCCAAGCGCTACTCACCGCCTTTTGTTCGTCCCCGTCGCTACCATAAATCTGCCCTGCAATCTGGATAGTTGCCTCAGCTGCCTGCTGAAAATTTGCCTCAGGAGATAGCTCTTTCTTCAGCGTAAGGTACCAAATCTTCCCAGTCTTTTCCCAAGCAAAACCGCCGATCGCCATAGCAGCAAGATAGAAAGCGCGATTAGGAATACCAGAATTGATATGCACCCCTCCAAAATCGGAAGTGCCTCGATAAAGGTCGCTGTAGTGTGCAGGCTGAATGTCTTTCCCCAAAACGCGATCGTCATAGGCTGTTCCGGGTGCTGCCATGGAGCGGAGCGCCACACCATTCACCCCGACAGCTAGCTGTCCGGCACCAATCAGCCAATCTGCCTCATGGACTGTCTGGTTGAGCGATCGCTGTTTGACCAATGTCCCAAACACGTCAGAGAAGGATTCATTGAGCGCACCGGGTTCGTCCTCATACTTTAACTTCGCTGTGTAATCAACCATTCCATGGGTGAGTTCATGAGCCATGACATCGATCGCGATAGTAAAACGATTAAATAAGCGACCATCGCCATCGCCATAGACCATCTGATCGCCATTCCAGAAGGCATTGTCATAGTTCACACCAAAATGTACGGTGGAGTCTAATCGCAATCCGTTATCGTCAATAGAATTGCGTCCATAAATGTCTTTGAACAGATCGTAAGTGGCTCCAGATGCGTCATAAGCTTCATTGACTGCCTCATCGGTAGAGGCCGGGTCGCCCTCCCCTCGAATTAGCACACCAGGAAGAGACTGGCTGTTTTTAGCATCGTAGATTGTGCGTCGCTTTCGACCCGGCGATACCGCAAACGAGATGTTACCTACAGCAGAACGTCTGCCGCGAAATTGTTCTGAGGCTCTCAGGGTTTTAAGTGCCCAATCACATTGATTATCGTCGCCATGCCGGATAATGTGATCTAACATTTGCGGTGGCAAAATGCAGCAAATAGGGCATCTTTGGGGCTGCTTTCTTGTGCCTATCCAGTCTTTGAGATTCTGAGGCGTGTTTAGCTTATGGATCATGACTAATCTCCCTAAATTTATACTGACAACATACAGTGCTTTAAGCTTGGTTAAGTACGAGTTATTTTTTGGAAGCCGCTCTCCGCGCAGCTTCTATTGAAAATTGCGGTAGGTTATGACTATCATTCTGAATTTAGCGAAATGAAGAATCTCAACGTCGCGTTAGAAGACAAGATATTTCAACTCCGCCAGCGCTTCATTAGACCTCTTACAGATTAAAGTTTTGGGATTAGGTTTAGTGAGCGTTGCACCCCCACTAAACCTAATTTGCAAGAGGTCTATTCAATATGACAAATGCAGAGTCAATTATTAGCTGAGGGTTAAGCAAATAGATAGCACCCTCTCTCCGTTGGTTAATTTCTAACGACGTTTCTAATAACGTTTGCAGATATCCAAACCGAATTTTGCTGCAATCCTGTTCACATTTATATAGCAACCGCCAAGGCGGTTAGGACAGGGACATTTAGGGTGGGGCGCGAAGCGCCCCACCCTAAATGTCCTAAGAAAACTGGCGATGACCATAACCTTCACATTTATAACCTTCAATAGGAAACCTGGCAGGTACCGTGCCCTGCCAGGTCTGTCAGAGTCTTGAACTTTACCAGGCGATCGTTACGCCTCAATCAGCGTTACTCTCATCTGGAAAAGATTACTCTTGACCCGAAGCATAGACTTGAAGCAGCACTTGCTCAATGTAGCCATGTCCCCAGATCTTAGTGGTGCAAGCGTTTTCAACAGGCCCAACTGTAACAACTGCGCCCATTGCATAAAGACCAGCAGGCATATTCTGATCAACGGGACGAGTAGGAATCGTCTTCAGGCTGTACTTGAATACCCCTTTTTGAGTCAGGATCGTAGCACCCAAATTCAGTTCTGATGCTTTCTTGCCATAGCCTTCAAGCGCAAAGTCAATATTGATCCGGGTTCCTAAGCACATCAGTAGCTCAGTCAGAGGAGTTTTGTTAAACTCGATATCAACGCTGGCAACAAAAAACTCATCTTCAGCGGCGATATACTGCGAGTTGGCAGGATCAGCAGGAACGTTGCCCAAGCCTTTGATATCCAGGTTAGAAAGCGTGAACTTTACAGGACCGACAATACCTTCAGAACGTGTCTCAGATAGTGTATTTTCATCACGTTGTCCAGGCACACCTACCACTGTTGAGATTTGTTGAGAACGTGCTGCGCGGGCTGCCATTTCTTGCATTTCGTTAGACATGATAATTTCCCTTTTTTGATTTCAAGTTTATGGATTGAGTTGCAAGCCTTCGTAGAATCAGCTTTCAGTTTTTCGTTCTTTGGCTCAGTTACTTTGGCTTCCAATGAATCTATAATCCTTCAACTACAAGCCATTGATAAGTACCCGACTTGGGTACTCTTTTTTGATTAATCTTGTCAAGAGAATAGAGCGAATGAAGTGATGGGCTTAATATCAGAATTAATAAATAAGCTTATTTATTTGTTTGAAAAGCCAACTCTATTGTTGGTTGTGACAGTGCAAACAGAAAGTATTTTTAGAGGCGCAAGCAGTCTAGGATAGGCGGCTAAGAATTGTTATTAATAGGCATGAAAAAGGTTCAGACACTACTGCCTGAACCTTGAAATTAGCTAGAGATAAAATACCTCTAGTAAAAGAAATGAATACAATAACTTAAGAGGATGTTTAAAAGCGGTCGGCTGTGATTTTAGGCACCTGCTGATCCCCCTGCCCGCTTAGAAAGGGAGAAATGGATTCAAAGTCCTCCTTTTTAAGGCGGATCGAGGAGAATCTGAAACGTTTCCCTACCAATAGTTGGACTTTCCAACCATCCTTTAAGGGTTATTAGTTACGAGAGAAGCTATCTCTACGATTTCCGCCACCAAAAGAACTTCTATCTTCACGAGGTTTAGCTTTGTTGACCTTCAGATCACGCCCCATCCACTCAGATCCATCTAGAGCATCAATAGCAGACTGTTCTTCAGTGTCTGTACCCATTTCTACGAAGCCAAAGCCGCGCATTCGACCCGTTTCGCGATCGGTCGGTATCTGAACTCGCTTAACTGAACCGTACTCTGCAAATACAGCCGTTACGTCAGCTTCGCTCACCTGATAGGACAGGTTACCAATATAAATCGACATTAACTCATCTCCAAAATTGAAAAACTTGTAGAGAAAAATCTCGGAGAGAAGCCTGCCAATACCAAACGTAGAAAAACTTTTAATACTTGAAACAAACGCTGCCACCGATACTTAATCTCAGGTATCATCCTAGCATTTTTAAAAAGTAACGGGGGAGAGGTTATTAATTAATAACATTCCCAAGAATGGATAATAGTCCTTAAAAGGTAATGATTTTTTGTGGTGTGGGCAAAGCCCACACCACAAAAAATCATTACCTGCACACCACCACATAGATATCGTTGGTTGCCACTAGCCAATCTTAAAAGTAGAGATAGATAAGAACGCAAAAACATGACCTGTAAGAAGTTTCCTACAGGTCATGTTCCGTATCTTGAGTTTTGGATACCCCCAGGGGAATTCGAATCCCCGTCGCCTCCGTGAAAGGGAGGTGTCCTAGGCCTCTAGACGATGGGGGCAGGTTCCTTTTCACTTTTACTAGATTAGCCAAAAGAATTACTTCTTGTCAACTGCCACCTGCAATTCTTTGAACGGCAATTGGTGAGGGGCAAGAGTTTGAGGCCAGTATTTTTTGAGATCAGCGCTATTCAAAAGAAACCAAATGAGATAGGCCGCGATCGCCAATCCTGCCACCGCCAAAAGCAGCGATATCACATCGGGCAACCAATCAGGTCTTGAAACAGTATTCCGAACGATCGTAGGCTTAGTCTGGGGAGTCGTTCGGGTGGGAGAAGTACGCTGATAGGCAGGGGCGGCAGGGGGCATCCCATAGGCAGTCCGAAATTGCTGAAATTTCTGGCTGACGGCAATGGGGCGCTGTCCGGTACGGCTCCATTGCAGGAGAGATTCTCCCGTAATGCCACACAGATTCACCACCGGAATTTCATAGAGCCGTTGCAGCAAGGCTCGGTCTTTGGAAACCAATACCACCAGGCTATTAGAGAAATTTTGGGACAGGGCAAAGGCGCAGCGCCCCACCGCTAATGAGACCCTAGAGCGGCGCGTTAACGCCTGTCCAGACCCAACCTTCAGCGTAGGGTGGTGGGCATTGGCATCGGTAATTTGCCAGCCGCTAGAGGCATAGAAGCGGTTAAACGCTTTTGCGATTCTCTCTAAGTCTGGATCGGGCGATCGATCGAACATTAGCTTCATTTCCTCATAAACCACTTGAGGAATGTAGCAGCTACCGACTCGTGAAAACTCTTGCCATTCGCTAGGAGAAGAAACCGACAGCGCGCTGATATCAAACACCAAAATAACTGGGGGAACTGCCATGGTAGATTTAGCCTCTAAAAAATAGCCTCTGAGTAAAGTAGTCTTCAAAAAGCACCCTGTGAACTTAATCTCTACAATTAGCCCCCAATGCCCAAGCGACTTGCCAGACTTGGGGTTAAGGGCAGCAGCGTTGCCGCCATCACAAACAGAATCAGTAGACCTAGCGCGGCTCTTGCGTCATTTGGCTCCGTTAGCTCGTTGAGCGCAGGACGTTCTAAATCACGTTGCAAAAACAGGATGGCGATCGCCCAATACAGCGCCAGCGGATTGACCAAAGCCGCCAAACCCACAACAATCAGAGTGCCAATGGTGGTGCGAGCCGCCACTTTACGACCATAGATGGATTGTAAGATCCGTCCGCCATCAAGCTGTCCGGCAGGCAGTAAATTAATTGCCGTCATCACCAATCCCAGCCAGCCAATGACTACGAGCGGATGCACATCAACAACAGGCTGCTGAAGCGCATTGCCTAGAGCGACCTTGGCAAGCAGTCCTACCAAAAGCGATCCCTGAAAAAACTCTGAAGGAAGTTGAAAATAGCTCCCTTGATGGGACAACAGCAAACCTGCAATCAGCATTCCCAAAGCAGTCAACCCGCCGACAGCTGGCCCCGCAAAAGCGATGTCAAACAGGGCAGTGCGGCTAGGCAGCAGGGAAGCAAAGCGCGTAATTGCCCCAAAAGAGCCAATTTGCAGCACAGGCAAGAAAAAGGGCGGCAGTAGCTGAGCCTGGTAGCGCTTTGCTAGCACCAGATGCCCAATCTCATGAACTGCCAAAGTCAGCAAAATCCCTGCGCCGATCGGCAAAACTTCCAGCAGTCGGGCGGGAGTCGTCAACAAATCGAATCCCAACATTAGCCCTGCGGTTTCTAAACAGGTCGCGATCGTCGCCACACCTAACCCAATAGCCAGCACAATCTGCGAAACCGTAGCGGGCTTGGGATCACTACTGCTGGGCAGAACCACCACAACGGGCTTGTCTTCCATGCCTTCCACCAAAAACAGGCGATAGCGATCGTCTAGGCGCTCTTTCAGTCGGACAGAGAGGCGCTCATGGGTGGACTGTGGCTCTCCCCGCAGATTGCCTTTAAAGATGACACCTGCCTGATAGGGGATAGCTTCGACTGCAAAGAACGTGTCTACTCCAAAAATGCCGCGAATTGTCTGAAGGTCGGCGGCCGGAAGGGCAGGAGTTGCATCTTGAACGGGTTCCGCCTGAGCAACTGGAGGTGGCGGAGATTGAGCTAGAGGAGGCGTGGGAGCCGGAGAGATATACTTCTCCGGATCATTGCCAACTATATCTCGTAGCCATCTGCCCAAAGCAATGTAGATCAGTGTAGAGCCGACCAGCAAAGACAAGGCTTCTGCAAGATTAATGAATGTACCTACTGCCGACAGACCAAAAAATAGAAACCAAGGCAGCATGAGCGCTACGGATTGCAGCCACGCCAAAACTCCCGGCTTGCCAAGGGGTAAGGCGCGGTAGAAACCCCACCCCAATAGTGCCAATGCCACGAGCAGAATCACAGCAGTAATCATTCAGTAGAGGCTCTCTATTAATCCACAAAGTATGGATAATCTTTAAGCATACCAAGAGACTCTCAAACAAGGAGTATTAATACCCCTTGAAATCCTGGATCGCTTGCCGCAAGTTTCCTTGATGCTGAGTCAAGAGCCGATCGCCCCCCTGCCGATCTAGCCCTGTCCAGTGCATCAGCAGTGCCAGCTTCACCTGAAGACCGCTCTGTTCTAGAAGAGCGATCGCCTCCTCTCGGCTCAGATCGGTCAAGTCTTGAAGGATTCGCAGGGCGCGATCATGCAGCTTAGTGTTGGTGACGGCCACATCCACCATGCGATTGCCGTAGACTTTGCCCAGTTTAACCATCACGCCCGTAGACAAAATATTGAGCGCCAGCTTGGTGACGGTACCTGCCTTGAGGCGAGTAGAACCTGCCAATATCTCTGGGCCTACCAGCAGGCGAATGTCAATATCAACAGTATCCAGGCTGACCTGATCGCGAGGCACACAGGCAATGAACACCGTGGCGGCCCCGCGCTGACGGGCGGCACGGAGCGCTCCGTGAACATAGGGCGTGGTGCCTCCTGCCGTAATGCCCACCACAACATCTAGCTCGGTGACTTGACGATGGGCGATCGCCTCTGCCCCGTCCTCCGGGCGGTCTTCCAAATCTTCGGAGCTGCGAACGAGCGCCCCCGATCCTCCGGCAATGATGCCCTGTACCAGATCGGGCGGGGTGCAAAACGTGGGCGGACATTCGGCAGCATCTAGCACCCCCAGACGACCGCTAGTGCCTGCCCCAATGTAAAACAGCCGTCCGCCCTGACGCAAAGCCGCTGCCGTCCGATCGATCGCCTCAGCTAGATCCATCCGTGCGGCGGCAATGGCAGCGATCGTCTGAGCATCTTCGCGATTGAACAGATCGACAATTTCAAGCGCTGTCAGCTGATCAAGCGTCTGACTATTAGGGTTAACTTGCTCGGTCAGCAGATGCCCTCGTTCAACAAAATCTTCTTTCATGACTAAACTTTCATAGCTAACCTTACTTTCATAGCTAACCTGGTCATGGCTAAACTTCAGGCTTACAGCAGCCCTTCAAACCGTCGCCGCAGTCGTTCTAGCTCTGAGGGGGGCATCTCAGCCTCGTCAGCCGGGTCGCCGGAGCTAGCGGGTTGCCCCTCCGGATTCCAGTCAGGTTCTTCAACATTGGTTTCGGGAGGCACTGCCAACATACCTTCTGGCACTAGCTTACATTCGTAGTTGGCGCTATCACAGAACTCCTCGATCTCTTCTGTTTCAAAGGCTTCTACCGTAGGGTTAGAGAAGTCTTGGGCTTCGAGCAAGATACCGTAACGAGTGGCATCGTCTTCTGATTCAAACATTAGAACGACGTTGCGATCGTCCATCTTCAGCGTATGGATTCCTTCATTCTCGGTACGGGCATTAAATAGCAAAACAAACACGCGCATGGGACGTTGAGAAAAAAGCGTCTTGTCTATCCTACTGGGAATGGGAGCGGAGGGATTAAGGTATATTCTGTTAGGGACGCGCCAGAATCTTTAAGCTACGTTTCAACGTCAGGCTGAAGATGAAGACTGTTGGGTGAAAACTGTTGGACGAAGACTGTTGGGTGAAGACTGTTGGGTGAAAGTGCAAGGTCATGACGAATTCTCCCCATTCGGATAATCAGCCAGATCAGCAGCCTGAGCCGCCCTCAGGCAATCGGCGCGTTTGGCTATGGGTGGGCGCAGCCCTAGGCGGAGTCGCTTTGGCAGGTGCGGCGGTGGGCGGCTGGTGGGCATGGCGGTACGTGCAAAATGACCTAGCTCCGCAAGTTTCAACCAGCTTAAGTGATTTGCTCGATCGTCCGGTTGAGGTGGGGCGGCTAGAGCAAATTTCTCTCACCAGCCTGAAGTTTGGGGCTTCTAGCTTGCCGCCCACCGCTAGCGATGCCGACACCGCTCAAGTGGAGTCCGTCTGGGTCAATTTCAATCCCTGGGAGGTGCTGTGGGAGCGATCGCTCAGCCTTAATGTGACTTTGGTCAATCCCACTGCCTACATTGACCAGGATGAAACAGGGCTGTGGATTGCCACTGAGCTGAAAGACCAGCCGCCCACCGAGGATCTGATTAAGCTCAAGCTAGATACGCTGCGGGTGCAAAACGCCAAGCTGCAATTAGCGCCCTACGGTAAGGAAGTAGAGCAATCAGCGATCGTCTCCGATGAGCCTACAAACACGCCCTCTCCCACTTCCAAAAGCAGCTCTCCTGCTGAGAAAGCCCGCATTAAGCCACTCCTTACCTTTCAGGAGGTGAATGGCTCAGCGACCTTCCGAGAAGACAACAAGCTGATTACCTTTGAAGTTGCCGGAAAGCCTGAAACAGGAGGCAATTTTGATCTAGACGGCAAAGCCGATCTGCGGCTTCCAGAGATTACCCTCAACACAAAAGGGAATGACCTGCTGGCGGCAGATATTGGTTTGCTCATTCCTCTACCGCTGACGCTGAAGGCAGGGTTGCTAGATGCTGACCTGCAGGTATTGTTTCCGCCCGACAACCAGCCTTTGGGGCTAGAGGGTACCGTGCGGCTGCAAAATGTCACTGCGATCGCTGAGGGAGTACCCAAGCTGATCCGCAATGTCTATGGCGGCTTGCGCTTTCAGGGTCAGCAGATCGCCATGCAGGATCTGCGCGGTCGCTATGGCGAGGTAAATGCCCAAATTGGCGGCAGTCTGGATACCCAAAAAGGCTACAACCTGACGGTGCAGGTGCAGCCTACCCAAATTGCAGATGTGCTCAAGACTCTGGACGTTGATCCTGAAACACTGCCGATCGCCCTCACAGGAACTTTCCGCGCCAATGCCACGGTCAAAGGCAGCAGTGATCAACCCCTGATTGCGGGAGTTGTCGAAAATACTCAGCCCGTTCTGGTAGATAAAGTTGCCCTCCGATCGGCACAGGCACAGTTTACAGCAACGCTGCAATCGATCGACATCAGCAATATTCGAGCGGTGCCCCAAGCAGGGGGGCTACTGACGGGCAGCGGCAATGTGAAATTGGGCGATCGCGGGGGGTTAGCCTTTGATCTTCGTGCCCAAGGTCTACCCGCAGATACGATCGCCCGCACCTACGGAGCTAATCTAGGCAGCGTCACGGTTGGCAACGTCAACGCCACCGCTCAGGTTTTTGGCGGGTTTGACAACGTGCAGGCGATCGCTAAATGGGAAGCTCCTGAAGCCACCTATCCGGGGCGAGGTACGGTGGCGATCGCGGGAGATACCATCCGCTTTCAAGACACGCTGCTGCTGGTTGCCGGGGGCATTGTCCGGGGGCAGGGGGCGATCGCCCAAAACCGCTGGAATGCCGATCTCGACACGTCGGGAATTGAACTCAGCCAGTTCTCTTCTGACCTGCGGGGGCTTCTCAGCGGCAATTTCGCCCTGGGCGGCAGTCTAGATAATCTCAGCCCAGAGGCCATTAGTGCTGAAGGACAGGTGCGGCTGTCTCAAGGCGTTTCGCTGATTGCTAATCCGCTGACGGCTTCGGTGAAATGGCTGGGCGATCGCCTCCAAATTCGGCAGGCATCCGCGCCCGGATTTGATGCCAACGGCTTTGTATTTGCTTCCCTAGAAGGCACCCCTGCCATCACCAACCTAGATTTGAATGTCAATCTGCGGGGCTACGACATTACTCAGCTCCCCATCCCGATTCCTCAGCAGGTTCAGGTTGCCGGAACCACAGACTTCAGCGGTCGGCTGACCGGGGCATTAGAGACGCTGTCGATTGCTGGGCGGGTGGGTGTGAATAATCTGGTGGTCAACGCAACCGCCTTCGAGCCAGCTTTGAATGGCGAACTTCAGTACGTCACCAATCGATCGCTCAATCTAGATGTGGCCGGGGCGCAAGACCGCATTGCCCTACAGCTAGACAGCCGCAATCGCCCGGTTTCCTTTTTTGTGCAGCAGGGAGAGGCGATCGCGAAGGGCAGAGGCAACGGCGATCGGCTGGTCGTCGACCTGGAAAATTTCCCGCTTGCTATTCTCAATTTGTCTCCTGCGGCTGACTATGGGCTGGGGCGAGTCACAGGTAGGGTAAACGGCAATTTCAACCTCAATATTGCCAATTTGGCGCAGCCAGACGTGGTGGGAGAGGTGGCGATCGCCAATCCGGCGATCGACTACATCAGAGCCGATTCCTTCACCGGACGCTTCCGCTACGTCCAGGGTATTGGCGTGCTAGATGAAGGTGAACTGCGCCAGGGCAACAGCCGCTATCTGCTGTCGGGGAGCTTTAGCCCAGGAGCCGATCCGCAATTGCAGGGCAAAATAACCGCTGATTCCGGCAGAGTAGAAGATATTCTGACGGCGCTGCAAATTTTTGACCTGACGGATTTGGGGCGGGGCATCGGCGCTCCTAGCTTTGCCTCAGCGATCGATATCCTGCCTACATCTGTGACAACGGACGGCCTAAGCTTGTTGAACCAGCTCCGCCGCTATTCCGAAATCACGGCGCTACGCGACCAGCAGATTGCTCAGCGTCAAAACAATGCCTTCTTGCCCGATCTGTCGGAGCTGCAAGGCGTGTTTACCGGAGACATTAACGTTGCCTTTTCGCCCAGGAACGGGGCAACTCTGGGCTTCGACTTAAAAGGACAGGATTGGCGGTGGGGAGAATATGAGGTGAATCAGGTGGTGGCATCTGGGGGGCTGGAAAACGGCATCCTGACCCTATTGCCGCTGCGATTCCAGTCGGACAACTCGTTTCTCAACTTCTCTGGCACCTTGGGCGGCGAGCAGCAGTCGGGTCAGCTTTTGGCGCAAAATATTCCGGTCGCGGCGCTTCAAGACTTGTTTAAGCTGCCTGTGGCGATCGATGGTAATCTCAACGCCAATGTCTCTGTGGCGGGTAGCGTCGGCAATCCTCAGGTGACTGGAGAGCTGGTCTTGGCAGATGCAACCGTTAATGGTCAGACAGTGCCGCCCTTGAGGAGTTTGTTTGGCTATGCCAATGCGCGACTCGACTTTAACGGCAGAGTCATTGGCGATCGGGTGGCTGGGAATCAAACGGTCGAGGAGCTGGCAACTGAAAATCCGGCAACTGGTAATCCGGCAGCGGGGACACCTAGAAGTCAGGCAGACACTTTTCAGCTCAACGGTAGCGTGCCTTACGCCTTTCCGTTTATGACGGTGAAGCCCAACAATACTGACCTCAGCCTGGATGTCGATATTCGCAACAATGGCATTGCCCTCCTCAGTCTGTTCACCGACCTGGTGGCTTGGAAAGGCGGTGAAGGAGATGTCAAACTGCAAGTCCGGGGTACATTCGATCCGGCGCTCTCTAGCCCTGTGCGGCTCAATGCCACAGGCAAGGCGACGTTCCAAGACGCAGTTTTTTCTGCCAAAGCGCTGCCCCAAGACTTAACCAATGTGAATGGCGATATTTTGTTTAACAACGATCGCATCCGGGTAGAAAACCTTCAGGGACAGTTTAGCAACGGACAGGTGACGGCTCAAGGAACATTGCCTATTCTCGCGCCTCTAGCCGCTAATGATCCAGATGCCGCTACGCCTTTGGTTGTCAACCTAGACAGAATTGCCCTGAACCTAGAAAACCGCTTTGAAGGTAACGTGAATGGCACGATTCTGGTAACGGGTGCAGCTCTAGCGGCTCAGATCGGGGGTGACATCGACCTCAGCAACGGCAGGGTTATCTTGCCTAATGGTGAGGGCAGTGCCCCTGCTGTCCAGACTGCTTCCGCGCCTTCCACCCCCGGATTTCTCACGCAGCCGCAGTTTAATGATTTACAGGTTAGCCTGGGCGATCGCATGCGCGTCACGAGCGATCCCATCCTCAGCTTTGTGGCCACAGGCGATCTGTTAATTAATGGCACCCTCAACGAAACCTTTGATGACATTAGCCCCAACGGCACGATTTACCTAAAGCAGGGTCAGGTCAATCTGTTTGCCACTCAGTTTAATTTGCAGCGAGACTATAACAACCGAGCCGTCTTTTCGCCCACTCGCGGGTTAGATCCCTATATTGATGTCCGCCTGATTACCTCTGTCCCTGAAGTGGTGCGGGTGCCTGTCGCCAATACCACCTCACCCTTTGGGGTAGCAGAGCTAGCGGATACCACGGCATCCCCCTCCACCTCCACCGATTTTGGCTCGCTGCAAACCATTCGAGTACAGGCGAGTGTCACCGGACTCGCTAGCCAGATTTACAATAATTTGGAGCTTTCGAGTAGCCCTAGCCGCACCGAGGCGGAAATTGTGGCGTTGATTGGCGGCAATTTCCTTGGCAGCATCAGTCAAGCTGCCGATAATCCCACCTTGGCACTCGCCAGCGTTGCCGGGTCAACCTTACTCTCAGGCTTGCAAAACCTGATCAGCGATGCCACCGGACTGACTGATTTTCGCCTCTTTCCCACGACCGTTTCGTCTGAAAACGCGCGTTCTTCAACTCTGGCTCTGGCTGCCGAGTTGGGGTACGACATCACGGACAATCTTTCAGTTTCAGTGTTGCAGTTGCTGACTGTCGCAGAACCGACTCGCTTTAGCCTGCGCTACCGAATTAACGATCAGCTTTTGCTGCGCGGCTCTAGCAACTTGAGTGGAGAAAGCCGAGCGGTGCTGGAGTTTCAGACTAGGTTTTAAGAACTCCAATCTGTCGATCGCACCACCTGCATCCCGGCATCGGCAAAGCGTTGGTAGGTTTGATTAGCCTGATCGGTGAAATCCACCACGCCAGGAACCACGACGGGAGAAGAACAATCTTCGAGCAAGTAAATCTTCCGCGCCAGAGCAGGATCGATCGCCTGAATTTCAGTCAGCAGGTCATCGATTGTCCAGGCAACACAGTGGCTCTTTGCCTGTCCGGCAATCAAGACAACATCAAAGTTGAGCAAGCTTTGAATCAGCGCCGTGTTTTTGTGGGCGATCGTCTTTTGCTTCTCGTCTTCCAGAACTTCGGGTTTCAGCACCGAATAGTTTTCGGTCAGGGGATTATTGCCCTTCATTTCAAATCGCGTCTGGCTATCCCGCGCCATGCTGTGGAAAAAACAGGCTTCTTCGACTGAAGAAACGATCGCGTGACCAATGCCCCCCAGCATGGAGTGATAGGGCCAAATGGTGAGCGGAAACTTACCCGCTGCGTCAAGCTGGCGCACATAGTGCAGTGCGTGAGCCTGAAGGCGATCGCCCCCATAGTCCGCCTGTCCTAGATTTGCCCCAGGATTGGCGCTCCAGATGCCTTGCTCTACATCTTCTCGATGAATCATCGTCATGGGTGCTGGGTGCTCTCCGGCAGCGTTCACCCAAAATACGGGATGAAAAATCTGCGTTGCCGTATGGGTATCCATCGTCAGAACAATTTCGGTAATCGCGCCCAGGTTGCGATAGATAAACTCGCACAGCCGCTCGTTATCTTCCACGGCTCCCTTACCCGATCGCCCTCCCACAAACAGCTCAAACTCTGGAATGCAAAAGGTGTTTTGAACATCGATCGCCAAGAGACACACGCGAGTCTTGTCGTGGGTAGCAGGTAAAATCTGCTGCTGCTGCGCCCAAATCTTGGCTTCGGCAGCTCGGCTTTGGTAAGGTACGCGCCAGACTTCACCGACTTTTGCCGAATTGAAGTGCACCGGAATAGGAAGCTGGGTTGAAGTGCTCATGGAGAGTGTCTCATCTCTTAAGAATAGGGAAACTATAGATTGGAGGACGGGCGAATGCTTTTATCAGTCCATCTCATTAGATGATACCCTATTTATGGTAAAAATTACCAAAATATAGTTTATAGCCCTACGTGATTGAGCTAGGACGAGTTATTTTTTAAGAGCTGCACGTAGCACAGCTCTTAAAAAATAACTCATTAGATCTAAGCGCGTAGCGCTATACCTAGTTGAAATCAGGCGATCGCTCCTCACCCTGATGCTGGAAGTTCTCATAGACAATAGGCTGATAGACAATAGGCTGAATGCCCAATTCCGCTTGCCATTGCGATAGCGGCTTGTCCCAGGATTGTTCCCACTTTTGAGCAAACAGAGATTTTGCTGCCTTGCCCATCTCCCATCCTTGAGCGATCGCGTTGAGGAGCTGGGGCAATTCCGCAGGCTCAAAAAAAGTGCTTGCCATTAGGCTGTTGGCGATCAGCATCGTTGCCAGCGGATAAGGAAACTGGGGAAGGTGAAACGCCTGTAGCCCAATCTCGTCGATCGCTGAAGTCTTAAATCCAGTTACTGTATGCCAAATGTCATGCGTTTGCCCCAGTCGTGCTTCGACGTAGCTGGCATCAGAGTCAACGTTGAGATGAGAATACAAGTCTGGATCAAAGCCTTTTGCTTTCATCTGAGCGGCATAGACATAACCCAGAGAATCCTGGGGATATTGCAGCAGGGCATCAAGATCGTGCGGTGGAGCTAAATATCGCTCCTGAATGAGTGCCGCAGCAGCCGGATCACGCTGCAAATGTTGGACAGCCAAGTCAAAGGAGGGGGTCTTGAGGAGGGCGACAGAGAGTTCGCCTACCGTATCTAGGCTATCTTCTCCGTACAGCAAAGTCACGAAGGGCTTGAGTACCTGCAAGAGGTGCAGATGATGCTGAATTTCCGCTGCTCTGGTGTTGAATACAATTGTGAACTGTGCAGGAAGGATCGTAGGAAACCGCATAGCGTAGACCTCTCAAAAGAATTAGGGAGTTAAATCGAGCGATCGATATAAATAAAACCACATAAACAAAACGACTCCAGACCTTCTGTTCAGAAGGTTCTAAACTCAGACCCCATGTTTCTCGAAGTACGCGGTGAGCATATTGACCAAGAGATCAATCTGCTCACCAAAGGGGAATGATTCATCACTCCCAATTTGCTCTATCAGCACACCATTGATTAGCGTCCAGATAAATCGAGCCACCTTGGGGTTGGAAAGACCCAACACACTGGTAATCATCTGCTGATATTGCTCATCTACTTGCTGAAACACGGGATTGTTCAGAATCTCATGCAAATCAGTATGCTGGCAAAAATCTATCCAGATGACGGCTTGTTTAACAAAATAGCTTTCGTGTTCAACCAAAAACTGCCCTAGGGCTGCAATTCTCTCTGGTAAAGTACTTGCGCCCTGAGCTGCTGCCCTGAGCATCACCTCATCTTGCTGACTCATTTCTTCTACAAGCTGTTCAAACAAGATTTTCTTACTAGGAAAGTAGTGATAGAGTGCCCCAGTCGAAATGCCAAGCTCTTTAGAGATTTGGCGAGTCGTCACGTTGGCATAGCCCTTCTCCGCCAACAGGTCAAAACACTTGTGGAGAAGTTCTTTGCGGTACAGCTCTGAATCAACAACTTTCGGCATGGTCTACTTTATTTTATATCGATCGCTCGTTTTAATATAACTCCCAGCAATTTTGCCTGTCAAGATGAATGGGCTGCTGATTCTATAGCTGTCGCCAGTAGGGGTTTAGCATTGCTAAGCCCTTACCCCAAGAATTACATCTTGTTAAATCCATGTTCCTTAGGACATTTTGGGTGGGGCGCTTCGCGCCCCACCCAAAATGTCCCCGACCTAATCGCCTTGGCGGTTACTAACACGCTTGTTTGATTCTGTACGCTTGTTAAAGTTGCAACCCCATTGCTTCCCCTGCTCCCCTTGAAACTATATAGTGGAGCTTATACCGCTGAACGATCGATGCGTATCCAAATTTCTGTGCTGGAGGAGTTGCTAAAAAGCTGTCCCCAGCTCCGACCCCAGCTCTATTTCAAGGCTTCGCTGACTGCCCTATCCCACGCCATGGAGGATCAGGTGTTGGCGGGAGGTGTTCGTATGCCTCTGGTAATCGCCAGCTTTCAGCGAGAACGGTTTTATCGGCAGGAGTCACATCGCTATGAGCGAATTGCGGCTCTGACGCCGCATGTTTATGTGCTGGCGGCTCCAGAAACCAGCTTCATGAACGAGTCTAAAGAGTACGAAACGATCGCCTTTGACCCAGAGGATCAGCTTAGCCATGAATGGCATCTGGTGGTGATTGGACAAAACTATGCGGCTTGCCTGGTTTGTCAGGAGCGCCAAACTCTTGCCCCCAGTGAACAGGAAAATGCCGGACTGCCTGCTATGGATCAAACTCGGCGGTTTGAAGGCGTTTGGACATTCGATCGCCAGGTGAGCTGCACCGCCGCCAGAATCTTGCTCGATCGCATTGCCCTGTACCGCCCAGAATTACAGTTAAAGGTTGAGCAAGCCAAGACAGATTACTTAGTAGAAGCAGTGTCTGGAGTGGGTGAGGTTGATCCTGATCCTTTTGCTCAGCGGCTAGTGACTTACCTTCAGGCAGGGCAATATAAGCTGCTGAAGGCATATCGCTCTATGTCGGCTCAAGAGCGGCGAGAGCGGCTGGTTAATTTGATTACGTCCGCTATGCGGCGATCGCTCGACCCCAACGAGATCTTTAAAGTAGCCGTTGAGGAACTAGGACGCGCCATGCAGGTCTGCCGCTGCCTGGTCTATCGCTGCAAGGCAACCGATGCGACTGTGCCGATCGTCTATGAATCATTGGCGAGTGCAAGGATCAAATCAGTCGTGGGGCAAAACTGGTCGTTGCAAGGCAATCCTCTGTTTCAGTCGGTGGCACAGCGGCAAGAGGCGATCGCCCTAGCCGATACGCAGATTCCTCAGCCGATTGACCTGTCTTCGCTGGATTTGTTGGTCGATCGCTGGCAAATTCGTTCCTGGCTCATGGTGCCTGTGATTTACCAAGGACGGCTGCTGGGCATGGTGGAGCTGCACCACTGTCAGGCAGAGCCATACGGCTGGAGCCAAGATGAAGTAGGGCTAGTGGAAGCCGTTGCCACGCAGCTCGGCGTAGCCCTGATTCAGTCTGAGTCTTACGCCAACCTAGAAGATTTGAATCAGCAGCTTGAGGCACTGGAGCGCACCCGTAGCAACTTAATTGCTATCACTGGACATGAGCTGCGTACGCCGCTTTCCACAATTCAAGTCTGTTTAGAGAGCCTTGCGAGCGAGCCAGATATGCCGCCAGAACTGCGACAGGTGATGCTGAATACGGCGATGTCGGATGCTGATCGCATGAGGAAGCTCATTCAGGATTTTATTACCCTGTCGCGCTTAGAGAGCGGCAGAGTTCAGTGGCATTTGGAGCCGATCGCCCTAGATGAATGTGTCGATCTTGCCGTCAGCAGCATTCGCGGCATGAACCGGGAAGAATTTCCTCAGATTCGGGCGCAGGTACCCTTAGAACTTCCCCAGGTGCAGGCAGACGGTGAGCGCGTAGTAGAAGTCCTCTCGAAGCTATTGGATAATGCCTGTAAGTTCACCGATCCAGAAGGTGAGGTGTTGATTGAAGCCAAGACCAACGGCGGTAAAATGCTGGAAATTACCATCACTGATACCGGGCGGGGCATTGAACCAAACCGACTAGAAACCGTGTTCGATCGCTTCTATCAAGAAGAGGGAGCCTTGCGCCGCACTGCTGGGGGTACAGGCTTAGGGCTGGCTATCTGTCGCCAAATTATCAAAGGATTGGGCGGACAAATTTGGGCAGAGTCAGCCGGTCGCGATCAGGGTAGCCAGTTTCACTTCACGCTGCCGATCGCTCCAGAGATAGTGAGTAATGGCAGTCAAGGAAATGCTAGCCCAGCTGTTGCGCCTCCGCCTAAAGGTCGGCGATCGAACCGCAAACGAGCGGCTTTGGGTTAGTGAAGGAGTGTAAGTAATGGACATCAATCTCCCTGACGTGGTTGCAGAAGTGACGATCGCCTTTGAACGCTACGAAGCGGCGCTTACAAGCAACGATGTCGCCGTCCTGGACACCTTATTTTGGAATAGCCCCCATACCATTCGCTATGGCGCGACCGAAAATCTGTACGGCTATGAGGCGATCGCTGCCTTTCGCAGCGCCCGTTCGGCACAAGGACTCGATCGCACCCTCAGCAACACTGTGATCACCACCTACGGCAGAGATTTTGCTACTGCCAACACCGAATTTCAGCGCCTTGGCAAGAGCGGACGGCAAAGCCAAACCTGGATGCGATCGCTAGAGGGCTGGCGAGTAGTCAGCGCTCATGTATCTTTTCTGCCGGGATAAAACTCCGGTAGTCCCCAAGAGGCAATATTTTTTGTGGTGTGGGCAAAGCCCACACCACAAAAAATATTGCCTGCACACCACTCTCCAAGAGACTTCCAATCTGTTTGCAAATTGAGGCGAAGAACAGGCGATCGGCAGGAAACTTTTGCGGCCACTTTTCAGTCATCTTCGGTTCAAAAACGCTTTAAGAATCAATTTGAGCAAGCCGGAAACATTGGGATAGGTTTCATAGTCATATCAGTTTATTTGTAGTTACCTCATTACTTTGGAACTATTAAGTAAACGCTGAGATGTTGATATTCATTGTTTTGAAAGAATCGCAGTTTAATTCTTTTCTTACCCGTAATGGGAACATAAAGATCTCGTGTTATGTCTCTAAATTCATCAATAACGACTTTCAAAATTGATAGCTTAAAAGATTTTTTAAGCAAAGCATTGAGAAACAAAAGTGTCGTTTTAGATGTCATTGATCACAACGAAGCCGTATAGGAATCAACAGAATACTACGGCAAAGTAATTCTTTCCTCCATCACAGAATCAACCTGAGAACAAACCATGAAACCTGCTCTTCGTCGCATGGCTGCGATCGCTGCCGTCACCACAACTACCCTTGCTAGCGCTCTATCTGCTATCACACCCGCACTGGCTGCGCAGTTTGGTGAAAAGGAAGTCGATCAAAATAAATTTGTTGCAGTGGCTTCCCCCTACCGAGGCGGTGCAGCTCACCAACTCCTCATCTTAGAACAAGTTGCCGATAGCCGTCCTTGCTGGAGCGAGTCTGGCTCTCCCAATGCGTTGATTGCAATTAACCCTCTTTTGCTAGAGTTTGACTTCACGGGGGTATGCAGCCGCAGTACCGATAGCAACGGCTACTCCATCCGCGTCAATGACGAAGATCTAGGGCTGCGCTATAGCCTGCGAGTGGTTAAACAAGACAACGATATGCTGCTGATTGGTGCCCCTAGCAGCCGTGCCGAGAAAGCCATCTTGATTGGTCGCACTAACGGAGTGACCTCTGACTTCGCCAAAATCACCCTCGATCCGGGCTGGCGCTTTACCAAGCGGGTATTTGGTGAACAGACTCTAGGGCATGTTTACCTCACCTACGATGGTGATAACGTTCCTGTTGCGAATGTCGGCGGTGGCACTGGCTCTACAGGCTCTACAGGCAATACAGGCAACACAGGCACCGGGTCTACAGGTAATACAGGTACAGGGTCTACAGGCACCCCGGCTCCATCTCGCTTCAACGATACTGTTAACGACATTTACGCTGCCGATATCAATCGCGCGGTTCAAACTGGGTTTATTTCTGGGTTTGAGGACAACACGTTCCGCCCTACGGCTTCTCTGACCCGCGAACAGTTGGTATCTATGGTGTTGGGCGCGCTGGGCAGTTTACCTAACGTCAAGCTTGATGTTCCTACTCAGGCGACTGGCAACCCTTACTCTGATGTAGAAGCTAGCCGCTGGAGTGCTGCTAGAATTCAGTTTGCCCGCGACAACAACATTATTACGGGCTATCAGGATGGTTCTTTCCGTCCGGCTCAGCCTGTGACTCGCGCAGAGCTAATGGCGGTCTTGCGTCGGGCGGCAGAGTATGGCAAGGCGATGCAAGGTCAACAGCCTCAAATTCAGGGCAACCGTCCGGCTGCTACCTTTGCAGATACGAATGGTCATTGGGCAAATCCTTTGATTAGCCAAATGTCTTCCTACTGTGGAGTAGCTTCTCCGTTGAATGAGACGGGTTCAGCTTTTGCGCCTGATACGGCTGCTCAGCGCAACTATGCGGCGGCGGCGACTTTGCGGACGCTGAGCTGTTTAGGTGGGGCGGCAAGTGCATCTCGCTAAGGGCTGCTGCGGGTCTTGATGTCATAAGTCTTGATGCTGTGATTCAGGTTGGGTGGGGCAATCCAGGATGTCCATAACACCCAACCTTTTCTTTTGGGCAAAGATCCTCAGCAATGTTGTGCCCCTTTCAAATTTACGAAATCTTCATGTTAGCTGTAGCTGTAGTCTGAATAGTGAAGGCGAATTCACGAGTCCTTTCTCTAGCTAAATGTGTCTGCCCATCTGCATTTCAGGCTTTGTGAAGAAAGCAATCAGCCGATCGCTTAATGTTTCCTAAAGTCGGGCTTGAGGAGAAGTTAGCTGTCTCTTAACGTCCCTATGGGAGCTTGATTGGGGTGAAATTCTTTCCCACATTCAGGAATCCACAGAAAGCCATGACAGATGTTGTATTGAAGAGTTTCGCGTCACTTCCCGCAGATACGCTTGCTGCGGGACCTGCATCTGGCAAAGATGTGTCTGCCAACGGTCGCACAGGCCCTTTTGCGGGGCAGCCCGTTCAGGGCTTTAGCGGGGTTCAGTTTTTCGATAAAGATAGCTTCTGGTTTATGCCAGACAACGGCTACGGTGCCAAGAATAACAGCTCTGATTTTTTGCTGCGGATCTACCGCGTTGATCCCAACTTCCGAGGCACGGAAGGCGGAGATGGCAGCGTCAAGATCTTCGATAACTTTATTCAGTTTGCCGATCCTGACCAGAAAATTCCCTTCAAGATTGTCAATGAGGGAACGGGCGATCGCCTCCTAACGGGCGCAGACTTCGACATTGAATCCTTTGTGATTGCTGAGGACGGCACGATTTGGATTGGCGATGAGTTTGGCCCCTTCCTGCTGCACTTCGATGCCACCGGAAAGCTATTGGACGCTCCCATTGCTACCCCCAATCCAGTCAATCTCAACACGCTGGATGGCAAGCCGCCAATCGTGATTGGACACCGGGGAGCCAGTGGCGAACTGCCAGAGCATACCCTGGAAGCGTATAAGCTGGCGATCGAGCGCGGGGCTGACTTCATCGAACCCGATCTGGTTGCCACCAAAGATGGTGTGTTGATTGCCCGCCATGAGCCAATGCTGGGCGGCACCACGGATGTTGCCAGCCGACCTGAATTTGCCGATCGCAAAACCACCAAGATCTTGGACGGTGTAGCAGTCGAAGACTACTTTGCGTCTGACTTCACCCTGGCGGAGATCAAGACATTGCGCGCCATCATGCCCCAGGGATTCCGCACCCAGGCATTCAATGGCGTGTTTGAAATCCCCACGTTTGAAGAAGTGATCAACCTGGTCAAGCAGGCGGAGAAAGAAACGGGCAGAAAAGTCGGCATCTATCCTGAAACCAAGCATCCGACTTTCCATGACAATTTGGGACTCTCGCTCGAAGAGCCGCTGCTAGAAACGCTGGACAAAACGGGTTTCACTGACCCTAGCCGTGTTTTCATCCAGTCCTTTGAGGTTGCCAACCTGAAGGAGCTAAACCAGAAAACTGATATTCCGCTGGTGCAGTTGTATGATGCGTTTGATGTCAATCCGGACGGCACGCTGATTGAAATCCGCCCCTACGATTTTGTCGTCAGCGGCGACCTCCGCACCTATGGCGACTTGCGGACTGCCGCAGGTTTACAGGAAGTAGCCACCTATGCGGATGGCATTGGTCCCTGGAAGCGGATGATCGTTTCGGTCAAAGAGGTAGATGCCAACGGGGATGGCAAAGCGGATGACTTGAACAACGACGGCGTGATTAACGATGCCGACAAGGTGACAACCGAACCCACTTCGCTGATTACCGATGCTCACAACGCCGGACTGCTGGTGCATCCCTACACCTTCCGCAATGAGGGAAGTTTCCTGGCTTCCGACTACAACGGCAACCCGGTCAGGGAATTTGAGCAGTTCATCAATCTGGGTGTAGACGGCTACTTTACCGATTTTCCGGGCACAGGCGATTTAGTCCGCGATCAGATCACCAGCCCTTTTGTCCGATCGCCCCAAAATCCAGAGGTGCTGCAAACCACGACCTTCAATACGCTGGATGGCAAAGCGCCGATCGTCATCGGTCACCGGGGAGCGAGCGGCGAACGTCCAGAACACACGCTGGCGGCCTACAAGAAGGCGATCGCCGACGGTGCTGACTTCATCGAACCCGATCTGGTGGTAACAAAAGATGGCGTGCTGATCGCCCGCCACGAACCCATGTTGGCGGTGTTGACGGCGACGGGCGCACTCAACACCACCGACACCAGCACCGATGTTTATCTGCGGCCTGAATTTGCCGATCGCAGAACCACCAAGGTTTTGGACGGCGTTACCGTCACGGGCTGGTTTGCTGAAGACTTTACCCTGGCGGAAATCAAGACCCTGAATGCGATCGAGCGTCTGCCCGCCCTGCGAGGAACGCAGTTCGACAACGACAAGCTAAAGGTGCCCACCTTGGCAGAAGTGATCGACCTGGTGCAGCAAGTTGAGAAAGAAACCGGGCGCAAAATTGGCATCTATCCTGAAACCAAGCACCCGACTTTCTTTGCCGCTCAGGGCTACAACACCAGCCAACTGCTGGTGGAGACGCTGGTGGAGAAGAAATTCACCGATCCGACCCGCATCTTCATTCAATCCTTTGAGGTTGCCAACCTGAAGGAACTCAACGCCACCCTCATGCCCCAGGCAGGAATTAACATTCCGATAGTGCAGTTGTTTGGTGGCTCAGGTCGTCCCTATGACTTCGTGGTCAGCGGCGACACGCGCACCTATACCGACCTGTCTACCCCAGCAGGATTGGTGGAAATCGCCACCTATGCCGAGGGCATTGGTCCCAACAAACAGCGGATCGTCCCCCTCTCGACCGTGGATTTCAACAATGACGGTCGCCCGGATGACCTGAATGGTGACGGACAGATTAGCGATGGCGATCGCGTCACGGGCAGTCCCACGACCCTCGTTACCGATGCCCATCAGGTCGGATTGTTGGTTCACCCTTACACCTTCCGCAACGAGAGCTTCTTCTTGCCCGACAGCTACAACGGCGATCCGCTGGCGGAGTTCAAGCAATTTATTGAGCTAGGCGTGGATGGCTACTTTGCGGATTTCCCCGGCACCGGAGAGGATGCTCGTAGCACCTTCATCACCCCTGCTCAAGTCTCCAACTTGGGACAATCCAGAGGCTTTGAGGGCATGGCGATCAGTCCGGACAAGAGCACGCTGTACCCGCTGCTGGAAGGAACGGTCGTGGGCGATCCGGCAGGTACCCTGCGCATCTATAAGTTTGATGTGGCCTCAAAGCAATTTGCTGGACTGGAGGGTTACTACAAACTCGAAAGCGCAACGAATGCGATCGGTGATTTTACCGTAATCAACGCCAACGAGTATCTGGTGATTGAGCGAGATAACGAACAGGGCACTGCCGCCAAGTTCAAAAAAATCTACAAGGTAGATTTGTCTCAGAAAGATGCCGACGGCTTTGTCTCTAAAGTGGAAGTTGCCGATCTGTTGAACATTCAAGATCCAGGCGACCTCAACCACGACGGCAGCACCACCTACAGAATGCCCTTCCAGACGATCGAAGATGTGTTGGTGTTAGACAAAGACACCATCCTGGTTGCCAACGACAACAACTACCCGTTCTCGATCGGTCGTCCCCCGGCGATCGACAACAACGAGATCGTTACCCTGAAGTTGGCAACGCCTTTAAATCTGGACGATCGCGTTGGATTGGCGGGTCTAGATCGCCCTGCCGATGCTCTAGCTGGCTCGACCCCTTCTCTCAATAGAGATGCTGCTGACAGTCAATTCAATACACCAAGCGTCAGAAGCGGAGAGTTGGCAGAGACTTCACTGTTCAATGTGCAGGTCGCCAACGTCCAACCCTTCCCAGAAGTTCTGACCGAGAACTCCGGAGTCGGAGGGCAGCTTCTGACAGCGCCCGTAGCGATCGGTCTGAATGATTCTCAGGCGATCGTCACTCTGCCCACCTCAGTGAACACTGGGCTGAGTGGCTTGAGCTAGCGACCCTCAGACCTCCGAGGTTTTCAAAATCTCGGAGGTCTAAAATCTCGGAGCGCCTTGCGTAAGATAGTGATAGCTATCGAAAGAGGGAAACTGCGTGAAATTAGTTTGGATACTGGGCTTAGCGTTTGTTGGGCTAGAGGCGCTTTTGTTGTATGTTTCAACCTCTTCGTCGGCGATACCCCCCTCCCCGGCACCACAAGCCGATGCTTCACCAACCGCCAGCCCGATCGCTCAGCCCATTCGCTACGAAAAGCGATCGCTGCCTCAAGCTGAGGTGCATATTTTAACGATTCCGAGCCAGTATCAGGTCGTTCCGGCTCTGTCTAATGGGGTGGCAACGCTGAAGGATTTTGCGGCTCCGGCAGGGGCGATCGCCGTGATCAATGGCGGCTTTTTTGACCCTGCCAATCAACAATCTACGTCGCACGTTACGTTAGACAGCAAACCTGCGGCTGACCCCAAACAGAACGATCGCCTCACCCAAAACCCCGACCTTGCCCCCTATCTGGACAAGATTTTCAATCGCTCAGAGTTTCGGCAATATCTGTGTAACCAAGGGAGCAGTCAGACAACTCAGTATGACATTGCGTTGCACAGCGATGCGCCGCTTGCCAACTGCCAGCTTGTCAGCGCGCTAGGGGCTGGGCCGCGTCTGCTGCCGGAGCTAAATTTGCAGCCGGAAAGCTTTCTTGAAATCTCGAACGGTGCTGTAGTGAGAGATCCGATCGATCATGATCGCCTCAGTCCCCGGAGTGCAGTCGGCATTTTGCCAGATGGTGGCGTGGTTTGGGTCATGGTGGCGCAGAAAGCGGAGGCGATCGATGCTTCGGGCATGACCCTCCAGCAGCTTGCCGATTTCCTCAAGTCTCTGGGAGCTACGAAAGCGCTAAACCTGGATGGTGGTGGCTCTGCTTCGCTCTACTACAACGGCACGACACATTACGGCAAGCTGGATGAGCAGGGAAGGGCGATCGAGCGTCCGGTCAAGTCGGTGCTGCTGGTGAAGTAGGCGCGGCTAGTATTTGAACAACCCTGAGCCTTTCACCTTGTATCCCGTCGGCTCTAGAATTGCCGCTGCCGCCTGTTTGCCCGAAATAGTCGCGCCTTCCATGCTGTCAATGTAGTCCTGCTGCGTGTAGCTGCCTGCCAAGAAGAAATTGGACACAGGCGTTTTTTGTGCGGGACGGTAGAGATCCATTCCGGGATTTTCTCGATAGAGCGACTGAGCTAGCTTGACGACGCTAGACCAGGTCATGTTCAAATCACGCGAGGAGGGAAACAGCTCATGGAGCTGCTTTAGGGCGTGCTGAACAATGTCTTCGTTGCTCATTTTGACGAACGGATCGCCAGGAGTCAGCACCACCTGCATCAGGGAACCCTGCCCTTCGCGATAGTAGTCTTTGGGGCTAGTGAGAGCCAGATCGGCGAAGCAGGAAAAGTCGGCATCGGCGCTGTACAGCAGGTTGTCCATCCCGGCGGCGTGGTCGAGCTGCTTCCTCTGCTCGGCATCCTGCAATTCTGTCACCCAGCCATCAAACCTGAGCTGCACCGTAACGACGGGAACCGCCTCCAGCTTGTAGATATTGTCGAACTCTTTCCAGGTGCGCCATTCCGGGGGCAGTAACCGTTGAATGCCGGGAATATCGCAAGCTGCGAGGTAAATATCGGCAGCGATCGCCTCATCTTCTTCCCCATTGGCAACCAGAATGCCCGTCACCTGCGTTGCGCCATCCTGCTCCTCAAACAAAATCTTGCGGGTCTGGCGGCGGGTATGGACTTTGGCTCCGCGCTCCTCCAGGTAGTTGAGAATTGGCTTGTGAATGTACTCGTCGGGCGATCCGGCCAGCATATTCAGCCGCGAAGCCTCGGTCTTGGAGGCAAACATCATAAAGATGGTCAGCATACAGCGCGCCGAAATCTGCTCGGTGTCAATGAAGCCCAGCGCTAGGGCGATCGGGTCCCACATCCGCTCTAGGCTGTGCTGTGAACCACCATGACTTCTAAACCAGTCGGCAAAGCTGATGCGATCGAGGTTACGAATCATCTTCATCGCCAAGTCATAGCTGACTAATCCTGGCACAATCGGGCTGGTGCCCAGAGCGATCGCGTTCTGGAGCTTGTCTTTGAGCGTCAGCTGCCCGGTTGTGAAAAATGCCTTGAGTCCATGAAACGGCGCACCTAGCAGGAAGCGAAAATCCAGCTTGCCGATTTCGCCTCCACGATTGACAAAATTATGGACATGCTCTTTGGGCAGCAGCGCCTCAAATGCTCCCACATGACGCATCAGGGCAAACAGGTTGTTGTAGTTGTTGAAGAACACATGCAGACCCATTTCAATATGGTTGCCTTCTGCATCAATCCAGCTACCCGCCTTGCCGCCGACAAACGATCGCGCTTCAAATATTTCTACTTCATGTCCAGCGTCTACCAGTTCTACGGCAGCCGCCAACCCAGCCAATCCCGCTCCAACGATCGCAACTCGCATTCCTACGCATTCCTGAAGAGTCTCTTTACGTATCTTAAAAGAATGCGACTCACTTCAGCTAGGCGCTAGGCGAAATTGCTCTTGTCTATAGCGAGGTGAGATCAAGTCAAAGCCTGAAAAGACAGCACCAGCAAGACGGCAGCGATCGCCCCCATCAGCGTGTTTACGATGTTCACCACTTCATTAGTCAGCCAGTCAAACTTAGATTGCAGAGTTGCACCGATGACGCTTTCTAGATTGGTAGCAATGAAAGCCGCAATCATGCACCACAGAATATCGATCGGGGTGATGAGTCCCACCAGCCAGCCGACGATCGCCAGTGTTGCCGAACCCACAATGCCCGCCAGCGTCCCTTCCAGGCTGACGGCTCCTTCAGTGCCGCGATCGACGGGCTTCAGCGTAGTAATCAAAAAAGTGTGCTTGCCGTAGGCTTTGCCCACTTCGCTAGCGCAGGTGTCTGAAAGCTTGGTGCTGATGCTAGCCACATAGCCCAAGAGCAGGAGAAAAATCACCTGCGCTGACCAGGGAAGAGGCGCGGCAGCCAGTCCGTAGGCTCCCAAGGCACAAAGCGTAGCGATGAAAGCCGATCCCCAGACGTTTTCAGGCCCTCTAGCCCCCGATCGTTTCTCGGCAATTCCGGCTGCTTCTTTCTGCTTCATGCCAATCCGCGTCACGGCAGAACCCGCCAAAAAGTAAACCATCATGACGACATAGCCCCGCCAGCCTAACGTCCCCCAAAGAATAATCCCCAGAACACCCGCGTGAATCAGTCCGGCAGGAGTCAACAGCTTTTTGGGCACAACCCAGGCGATCGCTACCAAAATTGCGTTGAGTCCAATCGCAAAAGCCCAGGGTGCCAAGACATCTAGAGTTGTAAAGGAATCAAGGGAGTTGAGCATAGCGGTTTTAGATTTTGGATTTTGGATAGAAGGAACTAGGGGCATCTAGCGTAGGCTACCCAGGATTCTATATTTTGAGGCAAGAGGGCGATCGTAAAGCCTTAGAATACTGCCATTGCAGGTTTTGTCCACAGTTCATCAGCCCCCATCTGACCCTAACCTAAACAATAAACGCGACAGAGGATTCTGCAAAACTCACACATAACAAATCTCCTACGGCTGTCGCCCGTTTGCTTAGGACATTTAGAGTAGGGCGAGCGCCCCTAAATGCCCCCGTCCTAACCGCCTTGGCGGTTGCTATAAAATCTAAAATCGATAATGTTAATCTTTCCCCTAGCACAAGCCCTGCCCCCCTCTCTGCCCCAGCCCCCAGAAATTGTGCAGATGCAGGTCGTGCGTCCTTTGCCAGGACAGCTTAATCGAGTGCCTGTGTTTAACAGCAATAGCCCGGAGCTAGTGCAAACGGAAGGCATTTTGCTGTCCACGTTTCCGCCCCAGAATAAGCAGCATCCTGCGGCTCATCTCAACTTTCTGTTTGATGGCGAGTTCGATATTTTTGCCCATCATGCCTTTCGCGCCCTAGCCCCAGATAATTTGAGCAGCCTCTATTTGGGCATTATTGTCTACAATCCGAGCGATCGCCCCGTCACGTTAGAAACGCTGCAAGCCGCCAGCTACCTCAGTCAGCCTGATGCGCCCTTCATTCAGCTCCCTTCAGTGTTGGACAATTTACAGGGCGACGTATATGCGGGGCCAGGGAGCCGCGCCATGAGCGATATTTTGCGCGGCAGACGGCAAGATTCCTTTCTGCCCCAAATTGTGATTCCGCCCCAAGAGTACCGCATGGTGATGAACCTGCCGATTCCGGTTGCCACTCTAGAACCGCCGCTAAACGGTCGCTCGACGCTGATGCGGCTGCGAAGCGATGGCAGAGTGTATGTTGCCAGCTTGGCGCTCTTGGCACGCCGCAATGCAGACGGCAGCGATCGTCCGCCCGATCTAGAAGAATGGCGATCGCTCCTGGAAAACGGCGAATTGGCAGGGGCACGCGATCGTCCGCCCTCCCTGAGAGATAACACGCTGCCCACCAATCAGATCGTCTATGGTCGAGTGGCTGGAGTGGCGCGGGGCGATCGCTGGCAGGCGCAAGTTACCGACAGTTCCACCAGCACAGAACTTAGCATTCCCGCTGCTGGAGCCGCTTTTTCCTACGGGCTTAGCACTCTGGCACGGGGCAGGTTAGGCTCAAGGCAAAGCCAAACGGCTCCTATTCTAGTGCGCTATCCTGATACTGCTTACGAAGCCCACGGCAACTACGGCATTGAATATGATCTGACCTTGCCGCTTTACAACCCTACAACTCAGACCCAAATCGTGACGCTGACCGTACAAACTCCCATCAAGGAAGATCGATCAGAAGGGCTACGTTTCTTTGATTCGGCTGGTCAATCCAGTCAGACATTTTTTCGCGGCACGGTTCGATTTCGCTATAACGACGATCGCGGTCTTCCCCAAACGCGCTATTTTCATCTGGTGCAGCGACGCGGACAGCAGGGCGAACCGCTCGTGACGCTGACTATGCCGCCTAGCAGCCGTCGTTTAGTCGAGTTCAATTTTCTCTATCCCCCCGATGCCACACCGCCGCAGGTGTTGACCATTCAAACCGAGGCAGAACAATGAATCTCCCCACCCTAAATCTGCCTACTTGGATTACGGTTTCACGTTTGTTTGGCGTACCGCTGCTGCTATATCTGCTCTACCAGCCTAGCGATCGCTCCCGCTGGATTGCCCTAGCAATTTTCCTGATTTCTGCGGGAACAGACTGGCTCGACGGCTATCTGGCGCGGCGGCTCAACCAGGTGACAGACTTGGGCAAATTCCTCGATCCGCTGGTGGATAAACTGCTGGTATTTGCGCCATTGCTCTGTCTGATTGAGCTAAGACAAATACCTGCCTGGGGCGTATTTCTGATTTTGGCACGAGAGCTAACGATCGCGGGATGGCGAGTCAACCAGACTCAGATTTCTGGAGCCAATATTTGGGGCAAGCTCAAAACCGTCAGCCAAATTGCGGCGATCGCCCTTCTGATCGCACCTTTGACCTCATTTGAATATGTTGCACTCATCGCCTTCTGGATTTCTGTCGCCTTGACGTTAATCTCAGGCTTCATTTATCTTCTGCCCGCCCCAAACAATGCGGCATCTAGTAGTTGACGCAGTTAAAACCAAGTGTGACAGAATAGCAACCGCCAAGGCGGTTAAAACGGGGACACTTAGGGTAAGGTGCGAAGCGTCCCACCCTAAATGCCCTAAGCAAACTACAGCCGTACCAATCTTGAACTGATTCATAAACACTCAAACATCAAAAAGCTGAGCAGATACCTGCTCAGCTTCTAAGTTTCAGCCCTTCAGCTTTTCAGTCTACAGCCTCGGCATAACCTCTTCCTTCTCAGGAACTACCGTGTACTCGGCAACAATTTGACGGAACTCGTCACCGTCAATTGTCTCTTTCTCAATCAGCAGATCCACCAGACGATCGATTACTGTCCGGTTCTCACGAACGATTTTGCAGGAGATGTCGTAGCAGCGTTCGACGATCGATCGCACTTGAGCATCAATCCGGGCTGAAATCTCTTCAGAGTATTCCGATCGAGTTGTCCAGTCTCGACCCAAGAAGACCTCACCCTGCTGGCTTTCTAGCGACAGCGGCCCCAAATCAGACATGCCGAAGCGTGTCACCATTTGGCGTGCCATGCCAGACACCTGCTGCAAGTCTCCCCCAGCGCCTGTAGTCACTTCAGCATCGCCAAAGATTTCTTGCTCAGCCGCTCGTCCGCCCAGCGCCCCAGCGATCCGCGCCATCAGCTGCGATCGAGAAATCAATCCCTGGTCTTCGGCAGGAGTAAACCAAGTTAAGCCCTGCGCTTGCCCTCTGGGGATCAGAGTGACTTTCTGCACCGGATCATGCTCCTTGATCAGCGTCCCGACGATCGCATGACCAATTTCGTGGTAGGCAATCAGGCGCTTACTCTTGCTGTCCACCAGCGGAGTACCCTCCATCCCGGCAACCACGCGATCGACTGCATCGTCAATTTCTGCCATCGTGGTGGCATCTTTGCGGCGACGTGCCGTAAGGATAGCCGCCTCGTTCAGCAGGTTTGCTAGGTCAGCACCCGTGAAGCCCGGTGTCCGTCGAGCGATCGTTTCCAAAGAAATGTCAGGAGCCAGCTTTTTGTCGCGAGCGTGAACCTGTAAGACCTCTAGGCGACCTTTGAGATCGGGTGCATCTACCTGTACCTGGCGATCGAACCGACCGGGACGAAGCAGCGCCGAATCCAGCACGTCAGGACGGTTGGTTGCCGCAATGATAATGATGCCCGTATTGCCCTCGAAGCCGTCCATTTCCGTCAGGAGCTGGTTGAGGGTTTGCTCCCGCTCGTCGTTACCGCCGCCGATACCCGCGCCGCGCTGCCGACCCACTGCGTCAATTTCATCGATAAAGATGATGCAGGGCGCGTTCTCTTTTGCTTTCTTAAACAGGTCGCGGACGCGGGATGCGCCGACACCCACAAACATTTCCACAAACTCAGACCCAGAGATGCTGAAGAAGGGCACGCCTGCTTCGCCAGCGATCGCCTTTGCCAGCAGAGTTTTACCCGTTCCTGGAGGACCAACCAGCAAAACGCCCTTGGGGATCTTTGCACCCACTGCCGTGAAGCGCTCTGGCTTCTTCAAGAAAGTTACGACTTCTTGAAGGTCTTCCTTTGCTTCTTCAACGCCAGCCACGTCGTCGAACATTACGCCTGTCTTGGCTTCCATCATGAACCGAGCTTTAGACTTGCCAAAGTTCATCGCCTGACCTGGCCCACCTGGCACGTTGTTAGACCGCCGAAACAGGAAAAACAAACCGCCAATCAGCAGAACCGGGAAGATGAGATTGCCCAGCAGACCCCAGATGGCACCATCGCTGCGAGGAGGGTGCACATCAAAGCTGATGTTGTCCTTACGCAGCCGAGTGACTAGCTCAGGCGAATTGCCAGGAAGATCGACCCGAAGCCGCTGTACCCGATTATCTAGCTCTGGATCTTTCGCTTCCACGATCGCCGTGCGTCCACCCTCGAATAGATCAACGCTGACGATCCGCCCCTGATCCAAATAGTCTAGAAAACGCCCGTAGGTCATGCGGGTGTTAGCGGTATTGCTGCCCATGTTAACAGGTGAGCTGGAGAACGCACCCTGCCATACAAAGAAGCCAATAACCAAAAATGGTAATGTCCAGAGAAGAACAACTTTCCAGGAAAGCTTCATAGATCAATCCGCCCTTAAAACCAAATAAAGTAGCAAAGCTTAGAACCGTAAAACTTAAAAACTGTTGAATTAAACGTGCTTAAGTTAAAAATGTCTCAGAATCAGCCATTTTCCGCAAAACTAACCCGTCAAAAACAGATCTGTAGGTGGAAGATTCTGACTAAACTGAGAACGAATCTTAACTAAATTTAACCTAATTTTGAAACTTCGAGCAATTAAACTAACCCACGTTGCTGAATTCTAAGCGTGATCGGAGAGCGATCGGCTCAGGCAATGCCCGGTTTAGCCCATCACCCAGTGAATATTAGCGAACATTTGTACTATTTTTAGCGATCGTGTGGTAAAACACAGGTGGATTGAGCAGGATTTGTCACAATCAGGTCTGATCCGTTGAGCCTGATATTAAGCCCATGGGATGATAAGGCTATCGCTAGCTTGCTTGGGACGTTTTTCCAAAAATGTCCCCGCCTTAACCCCCTTGGCGGTTGCTATATCGGCAGATGTTTATAGACAAAGCTATTTTTATTCAGACTATTTCCTGCTCACCTGTTCATAAACAAAGAGGCTACACAAAGTCATGGTCAGCAAACCCCCTGCTACTCTTCCCGTCACTGCTTCAATGACCGTCCTCAGCGTTGACTTAGGTCGCACCTCCACCAAGGCAAGCGCCAGCCGTGAACCCGAAAAAGTAGTGCTCATTCCGGCGAACGTGGCGCATCTCACCGTTGAGCAGGTGCGGCGCGGCGGCTTTGAGTCGCAGCCCACCGACCCACTGATGGATATTTGGCTGGAGTTTCAGGGGCGAGGCTTTGCGATCGGTCAACTTGCCGCTGACTTTGGCGCAAACCTCGGCGTAGGGCAATCCAAAGTGGAGGATGCTCTGGTCAAGGTGCTGGCCTGCGTCGGCTATTTTGGGCTGAAGGGAGAAATTTCGGTGGTCGTAGGGCTGCCCTACTACTCGCAAGAGCAGTTTGACCGCGAGAAAGAGCAGGTGATTAGTCTGGTGCGATCGCCCCATGTCATGAGCTATCGCGGCGATTTTGTTGCCGTGGATATCCAGAATGTCTGGGTGATGCCGGAGGGATTTGGCAGCCTCATCTGGTGCGAAGCACAGGACAAAAAAGCCGCTAGCCCCGATTTTCCTAGCCTCTCGGTGGCGATCGTCGATATTGGGCACCAAACTACAGATTTTTTGATGGTCGATCGCTTTCGGTTTGCTAGGGGCGCATCGAAGAGCGAACCCTTCGCCATGAGCCAGTTTTATGAGCAAGTTGCTGCCCAAATTCAGGGAGCTGACAGCCAGTCTCTCTCGCTGATTGAAGTGGTTCACCGTCCTGAAGGCGAACGGTTCTACCGTCCGAGAGGCGAAACCAAGCCGACGAATCTAGATGACATTCTGCCTAGCTTGCGCAAAAGCTTTGCCCGCGAACTGAGCGATCGCCTCATCACCTGGCTGCCCGAACGGGTGACCGATGTAATTGTTAGCGGCGGTGGCGGTGAGTTCTTCTGGAACGATTTCCGTCCGCTGTTGCGGGAAGCCCGACTCAAAGGACATTTGGCAAAACCCTCTCGTCAGGCAAATGCGCTGGGGCAGTATATTTATGGCGAGGCGCAGCTGGTGGCGATGGCGAGTAAGCTGGCGGCAGCAAAGGGATAAGGAGCGTGGAGAATAAAGAGTGAGGAGTAGGAAGTAGGGAGTAGGGAATGGGGTGATGAGCGATCGCAAAGAAAGAGCTAGTCCAGACCGATCGAGTTCAGAGCGGTCTATTGCAGATAAGTCGGGCTATGTCGTTAACTTTGCTCAGGCTGAAGCCGATCAGGCTTTGCTGCGGGCAGTGACTCAGACCCTGGAGGCGCAGTCGCTTAGCTTCAGCGACTTGTGCAAGCGATCGCTCCAGCTTTTTCTTAATTCTTCAGAGAGGTTCAATCCTCCAGAACTGCCGCAGTCTGTGGCTGCCCTTCAGCAGCAGGTGCTAGATCTGCAAGTGCAAATGGCACGACTGGAGGGCAAAGAGGAGGCACGCCAGCGCTATGCCCTGCGCAAACTAGAGCAGCAGATGCGGGAACTGGGCGATCGCCTAGACACACTAGAGCGCAAGGAATTTTTGGAGCAGCAGGTGCGCCACCTTACCGATCGGTTGGCGCGACTGGAGATCCCGGAGGCGATCGCGGCTGATGCCAGTTACTCGTCTCGTGCGCATTTAGACAACCCAACGGCTCCAGAAGTCGAGCAAGTCCCTCAAGAAATTGATCCTTTACTCGATCGCCTGGGGCCGCTACTCGAAGATTTCTAGGGCTGCTGGAGTTCCGTGATGCGCATCACGTAGGGATGATATTTTTGGCTGTCATAGGAGCCAATCCAAACTTGGTAGGTGCCCGAAAGCCACTTGCCCGCAATGCCCGGATTTTTTCCGGAGTAGTCGTCATTGCACCAGACTCCTCCGGGGCCGCGAATTACCAGGGTGGTATCTTCTGGGCTTTGGACTTGCAAACTGAGGTAGTTGAAATATTGCGTCAGGACGATCGTGTGATCGGGCTGAGCGTCAATGAAGCCATTGCAAGGACCTGTAACTGTGTCTGCCCGTTCTGCAACCTGACTAGCCGCCGCTTCGCCCCCACTAATGCCGCGCACCGTCGTCGGATCGGGGGTAAAGCTGGGGCTAAGAGTGACGTTTTCAAAGATGGTGGTGGGACTTTGAGCGATCGCGGGCAACCCAGCCCACAGTCCCGTCACCAAACCCGTTCCTAAAACAATCGCTTGAGAGATTCTGATACCTAAGTTCAGCCCTGGAAGTTGCATGGGGTGTATGAATAGCTGATTTTGCGAACGCTGCACGAACTGTGCAATCTGTTAGAGCAAGTGACCGAGTTTAGAAGTGAACTGTTCCAAGATTTATGCTTATGGCTGTCGCCAGTTTGCCTAGGACATTTATGGTGGGGCGCTTCGCGCCCCACCATAAATGTTCCCGTCCTAACCGCCTTGGGGGTTGCCATGACTCCCTTGACTGACCGCTAAAGCCTGCTTCAGGCGAGGCAAATCCATCTTGTGCTGATTGAGCAACAGCCAGGACTGCACCAGATCAGGCCCATGCATATCGCCCGTGAGAGCCGCCCGCAGCGATCGCATCACGACGCCTTTTTTCACGCCTGCCGCCTTCACGCCTGCCTGAATCACATCCTGAACGTTGGTTTCCGTCAGCGAAACGGTTTCTAGCGCCTCAATAATGCCTCCCAGCGCCGTGGCGACCTTTTCTTGCTGGAGCTGAGTCGTTGCCTCCTCCGTGAAGCCTACATCTGCCACAAAAAGATATCGGCTCATGGCGACCGCATCCTCTAGCCGCACTAGGCTTGGAGCCAGCAAGGCCGTAAGCTGCTCTAGCCAAGGGCGATCGCTCACCTCACAGCCTGCTGCCTCCCAGTAGGGAATGAGCAGATCCGTCAGGCGATCGATCGGCATGGCGTGGAGATACTGACTGTTGAGCCAGTTGAGCTTGTCCCAGTCAAACTTGGCTCCTGCTTTGTTCACCCGTTCAAAGCCGAAATTTGCGGCTGCTTCTTCGATCGAAAAGATCTCAGCCATGCCTTCCGGCGGCGACCAGCCTAGCAGCGTCATGTAGTTGGCGATCGCCTCTGGCGTGTAGCCCATCTTCTGGAAATCCGAGATGGAGGTAACACCATCCCGCTTAGAGAGCTTTGCCCCTGCTGTGTTGAGAATCAGCGGCGTGTGTCCAAACAAGGGTAAAGCTGCACCCAACGCCTCATACAGCAAAATCTGCTTGGGGGTGTTGCCAATGTGGTCTTCGCCGCGAATGATGTGGCTAATCTGCATATCAATGTCATCCACCACAACCACAAAGTTATAGAGCGGCTGACCGATATCGCCTTCTGCTGCACGGGCAATCACCATATCGCCGCCCAAGTCTCGCCCCTTCCAGGTGACGGTACCGCGCACCAAGTCAGTCCAGGAAATTTCGCGATCGTCCTCGATCCTGAAGCGAATCACGGGCTTGCGTCCTTCGGCTTCAAAAGCGGCGCGTTGCTCAGGCGTAAGGTGACGATGGCGATTGTCGTAGCGCGGAGCCTCATTATTTGCCTTCTGGGCTTCACGCATGGCATCCAGCTCTTCGGGCGTGTCATAGGCGCGATACACCAGCCCTTTATCCAATAGCTCCTGGATCTTCTGGCGATACAAATCCATGCGCTGCGTCTGATAAACTGGCCCTTCGTCCCAAGTCAGACCCAGCCAGGTCAAGCCCTCCATGATGTTTTCGGTGTATTCAGGGCGCGATCGCTCCAGATCGGTATCCTCAATCCGCAACACAAAAGTACCCTGGTGATGACGGGCAAATAGCCAGTTAAAGATGGCAGTTCTCGCCGTGCCAATGTGAAGCTTTCCGGTGGGGCTAGGAGCAATGCGAACGCGAACAGACATAAAAACTCAAGATAATTAGGAAAACCTGATGCTGGGATAGCTTATTCACAGGAATAATTTATCTCAGTGAATAAGCTGTCCCATCCTTAAGAATTTTAGCGGGTGATGGGAAGATTCGGGCTTACGCGAACCGTAATGAACTGAAAAGCCCTAAGCAAGGCTTGACCTACGCTAGGCTCCGTATTAGCTCAGAGACAGCTGCAACGCCAGCGACCGGATCGATCGGCTTTGCCATATGCTTTTGAAAACCCACCTGGTAGGCTCTCTGCTCATCAGCTTCCCCGGCGTAAGCCGTTAGCGCAATCGCCGGAATTTTTCCTTGAGGACTCGTCAGACTTCGGATCTGCTGCATCAGCGCGTAGCCATCCATTTCAGGCATACCAATATCGCTGATCAAGAGATCAGGAGGAGATTGGATTAGGGACTGAAGTGCTTCGCTGCCAGAGCCGACCACCGTGACGGTTGCGCCTGCTTGCTCTAACGCAAAAGCAATGAACTCCCGCGAGTCAGGATCATCATCCACAACTAAAATTTTTATGTCGCTCAGATCGCCCGTACATTGGGGCGATCGCTCTAATGCTTGCGGCGCGGTTTTTGAAGACATCAGCGGCAGACAAACGGTAAAAGTTGCGCCTTGATCTTTGCCGGGACTCTCTACCCTCACCATGCCACCATGCATCTCAACTATTTGACGAACGATCGCCAAACCTAATCCTAAGCCGCCAAATTTGCGGGTCGTTGCGCCATCCTCCTGACGAAAATGCTCAAACACATGGGGCAAAAAGTCGGGTTGGATGCCCTTACCGCTGTCTCTGACTTGAATCTGAGCCTGGTTTTCGACTTGGATTAGCTCAATAGAAATCTCTCCGTCAGCGGGCGTGAATTTGACGGCATTTGTGATGAGATTCCAGACGACCTGCTGCAACCGAGTCGTATCACCCAATACATACCCCACCTCTGGGCTAAGCCGTAGATTAAGCCGAATGGCTTTGGCATCGATGGCAAGACGCACGGTATCGATCGCGCTCATGACCACAGCCGATAAATCAACGGGCAGCATCGTTAGAGTAAGCATACCGCGCAAAATTCGGGAAATGTCCAGCAGATCGTCAATCAGCTGCACCTGAAGTTTGGCATTACGCTCGATCGTCGCCAGCGCTTGAGTCGTTTTTGCGGCATCTAGCTTGCCGCGTTGCAACAATGTTGCCCAGCCCAGAATGGGATTCATGGGCGTACGCAGCTCATGGGACAGCACCGCTAGAAACTCATCTTTGACGCGATTGGCGCGTTCAGCCGCTTCTTGTCCCCGCTTCTGATCGTCAATATCGGTGACGGTACCAATCCAGCTGGCAATTTGACCCGATCGATCATGGCGCGGCACCGCTCGACTCACAAACCAGCGATACATCCCGTCTCGACGGCGTAACCGATACTCCACCTCAGCTTGTTGTCCAGCTGCCACTGCCAGTTGCCAACTTTGCACAATCCGCTCCCGATCGTCTGGATGCACGGCAACAAAGCAGCCAAACCCCAGCGACTCGGCTTCACTTAGCCCCGTGTAGCGATACCACTGCTGATTGAGATAGGTAATCTCCCCTGTAGGCTGCATTAGCCCTACAATTTGGGGCATGGCTTCCGCTAGATCTCGATAGCGCTGCTCACTTTCTTGCAGAGCCAGCTCGGTATATTTGCGATCGGTAATGTCTTCAGCAACGCCCGCCAATCGACAAGGCTGCCCCTGGGCGTCATACAAACTAAAGCCGCGATCGCGTATCCAGCGCACCGCACCATCAGGTTGAATAATCCGATACTCTTCATCATTCCGACCATTTGCGATACAGCGTTCGGGTGCAGTGCGCATCTGTGGGCGATCGTCAGGATGCACTGTCTCAATCCAGATACTAAAATCGTCGTACAGCTCTTCACGAGAACGTCCCCAAATCTCTTGATAGGCAGGACTCAGATAAATCATTTGCTGAGTTTGCAGATCAAACAGCCAGAACACGCTAGGAATAATCTCAGCCATCTGGAGGAACTGCTCATCGCTGTAGCGTTGAGCTGAGATAGCCCGATCTCGTTTCACTTCAGCCTGCTGTCGAGCCTTAATCTGCTCTGCTGTGATCTGTTTGGAAGCTTGAAGCTGTAGCGAAAGCTGGCGCGATCGTAGCAGGATCTCAACCCTTGCCTGCAATTCAAGCTTTTCAATCGGCTGAGTAATCAGTTCATCAATGCTTTTCCACAAATACCGCGTTCCATACTTTACGCCTTGCCGACTGGTACTCAGCAGAAACGGCAGCAAAACAGGCTGCTCGGCAGAGCGTCGGACTTGTACTGCCTGCCAGAGCTGATCTAAAGTTCTAGGCCCAATAATGCATAGGTCGAAAGACTGCGACAACAGCGACTCATCAATGCCATCTGCGTCTGGTTCTAACTCAATCACCTGATAGCGAGGCTGAAGCCATTCCGATAAAAGACGGCGGTTCTCGCGGTGTTCCAGAAGCAGTAAAATCCGATTCATTCTGATCCTTTCAGCAAATCCCGAATGAGCTGTGCAAATTCCCGCATGGCTAGAGGCTTTCCTAGCAACCCCATTGCTCCAGAGGCAATGCTTGCTTGCTGAATGGCAGAATGGTGGCGTGGTGAAACCACTAAAAAAGGAATTCCCTGCTCACGAAGCTGCTGGCATACCGTCCAAACGCTGGAATCAAACCCAGTAATGTCTATAAGTGCCAGGTTAATTGTATTCGAGGGGATTAGGGTGCGGGCAACCTCCTCTAGAGAGATTACGGGCAAAGTCTGATAACCCTGCTTCTCTAAAAACTGCGTCATCAAAGTTAGGTTGTGACGGTTGCGATCGAGGATCAGGATTTTTGGAGGAGCTTTGGGCATCAGGGCTTCAGACCTTACACATCAGGCATTACAAGAGGTGACGTTTGTCTGCCCATTCTGGGATTCCACTCAGCAGTCCGCGTAGATGCGCTAGGGGTTGACCTATTTTTATCCCCTCTGAGGTAATGTCTAGCTCTCTCAGCGTCCGTTCAAAATCAGAGAGCCTTTTCTTAAGCACCCCGATCGCCTTACGCATTTCACCCTGCATCTCCAGATAGCGCAGAAACAAAATGTTGTCGGCGAGATAGCTAATGCCAATTTCGGTAACGCGAAAGTCTCCCGTAATGCTTTCAGTCTCATTCACCAAGATGACCGTTACGCCAACATTCTGAAGATACTTACAGAGAGAATGCAGATGGGTGATGAGCGCTGTCCCTCGCACTGATAGCTGATAACCCGCAGTGCTGTCAATCATCACGACTCGAACATGATGCTGGTCTACTTCCTCTCGCACTCTGCTAGCAAACTCATCCGGGCTAAGATCCATTGGCTCGATTGGCACAATTGATAGGGTGCCCGATTCAATCATCTGCCGTACGGGAGTGCTAATTGCCTCGGCTCTGTGCAGTAGAGTGCCCACCTGCTCCTCAAACGTGTAGAGTACCGATCGCTCTCCACGCTCTGCGGCAGCTTTCATAAATTGCAGACCTAGAGAGGTTTTGCCGACTCCCGTAGGGCCAGTCAGAACCGTGATGGTTCCGCGCTCAATGCCGCCATGCAGCAACCGATCTAGCTCTGGGATACCAGACGAAATAACCTCCATTGCAAAATTCTGTTCATATTGCTCAGGGCGCAGTCGAGGAAACACTTCCATACCTGTCTTTAGCAGCCGTAGGGTGTGTGAACCTGCTCGAAAGGACGAACCGCGAAATTTGGTGATGCTAACGCTGCGATCGCCTTCATCTTGGCAAAGCTCAATCACGCCGTCGCTCATAAACTGCAGATCGTCATCTGGATTAGCGACATTGCTTTCAGAAGCAAACAGAACTGTAGCTCCCTGCTCTAGCAAAAACCGTAAAAAAGACAGAACCTGCTTACGAAACTGGAATACATCACTCGATAGATAGCGAAACTGTGTCATGGCATCAATGAAGACCCGACGCGGCTGGATCTGCTGCACACATTCCACAATTCGCTCTGTGGTCGGCGCTCTCTCAACTTCAGATGGAGAGAAGATATCGTAAGTTTCCACTTCTGTAAAAAAGCTAGAGCTAGGGCTAAGGTCGAGAAAGGAAACGCCTTTAGTATCAAATCCTAAGCGACTGGCATTTGACCGCAGCTGGGCTTCAGATTCTCCTAGAGAGATAAAAAGTGTTGGCTCATCCAGCGCTGCACCAGCTATCAAAAACGCTAGACCCAGCGTAGTTTTGCCGACTCCAGGCCCTCCTCTCACCAAGTAAGCTTGTTGAGGAATTAGCCCACCCTCTAGCACTTCATCTAGTCCTAGGATTCCACTTGAAAGACGATCGTGTTGCATGGAGTTTTAGACTGTTGTAGCTTAGGGGTTAAAAGCAGTTCGGGAATTAACAGCGGCTCAGGAATTAATAGGTTTGTTCAACCCTTTCATGTTCAGTTTACTCAAGCAAGTGTCATAGCAACGCCGTTGAAAATTGCCCATAGATGTTTTTCTACAATCACAGGCATTTCCATACGCAAAGTAGCAGAGAAATAAAGGCTGTATCCTCTACCTAAAGCCGTAAAACGGTACCGCTAAACACCGCAACCACAGACTCAAATCACAGCCTTTTACCCTGCTAGCCAGAATAGATTAGTCAGAATAGATAGCTGTTCTGACCAGGCTAGTTACCTAAAAGACCCAAGGCATCCTCTCAGAGCAAATATGGCATTACGTCATTGAGTTATTTTTTGAGAGCTGCGCGACCCTCAAAAAATAACTCATTGGATCTAAGCAAGTAGCGCTATACAGCTATCGCCAGTTTGCTTGGGACATTTTGGGTGGGGCGCTTCGCGCCCCACCCAAAATGTCTCCGTCCTAACCGCCTTGGCGGTTGCCATACCAGTAGAATAATCATTGAAGAATTTCTTATTAATCTGAGGTGGCATGGCTAACGGCAGTTTTTCACGCCCTCATTCTTTTAATCAGTTTCTCAAGCAATGGATGAGTCGCCATTGGCAGTCAGTCACTGTAGCGCTATTGGGTGTTCTGATTCCTTTACAGGCTTTCCTCATCTTGGCGCTAGTAATCTGGAGACACCAGGGCGGACTTCAGTGGGACATCGCAATTCTGAACGGGGTGCATGGGATGGCTAGCCCTCAGCTAGATGCCTTCGCCAAAGTCTTGACCAACTTTGGCACAGCATGGGGAGTATTTCCGGCTGTTGGGTTAATTGCTTTGTCTCTACTGTTTTATCGACGCTGGCGATCGCTCACCTATGTTTTGATCACCACTATAGGATGTGGCATGATCAACACGAGCGCTAAGGCATTTTTGCACCGCGATCGCCCTAGCCTATGGGAGCATTCTTCGATCCATGGTTTTTCTTTTCCTAGCGGTCACGCCATGTCAAGCATGGTGCTGGTAGTAGCTTTGACTGTGCTAGCGTGGAAAACTCGCTGGCGCGGATTGGCGATCGGTCTGGGCAGCTTATTTGTGACGGCGATCGGCTGGACTCGACTCTATCTGGGCGTTCACTATCCCAGCGATATTTTGGCAGGATGGATGCTGACATTGGCTTGGGCAATTAGCGTCAGCTTAATCGTGCGACCGAACTTTCAGCCCCCCAATCTACTAGAAATCAATGCGCTAGAAAATCAAGAAGAGAGCGTGCCTGCAGATGAACTGATTCCAGACTGACTCCGTTTTTTAGACGAACATTTTACCCGTAGACAACCCGGTGGTAATACTGCAATTGGCGATAAAGCGATCGGCTCATAGTCTAGGCAATTAATAGCTTCTTCCGACAATGCTCTACAGGGATGCACTGTACATTTCAGCCGATAGTCTCCCGTAAAGAAAGCACAGCGGCTACAGGGAATTTGATGGAGCCGTCGCAATCGGATGATGCCCTCCTGTACCGCGAAACAAACCGCCACGAGAAACATCATCAACAGAATATAGAGGCAAGCTGAACACAAAAAATGTAAGGGTTCATTCATAACCAAATGACTAGAATGGAGAGAACGATGTACGAGAGGCAGGATGAGTTGGAGTCTGTAATGATGACCAAAATTTAGAGATCTGATCGCCCGTCAGCGCCGACTGGTTGCAGTGGAAGAAGTATTCACCTTTAGGGCAGAGCCAAAGGCGATCGCCCTCTTTAACCCAATCCCGCCATCCTTGAAACAAATTAGGGTCAATAACAATGTCGTCTGCCCCTCCACAAACCATCAGAGGGACAGGAACGTCACCGGGCGGGATACTCACTCGCTGGAAAAGCGTATGGGGCGAGAGTGATGTCAATAAGTCTCGATCTAGAACTTTGACCCAAGCTTGAGTGATCGATCGCGATTGGCGACCCAACAGGTTGTAAACCATTTGGGTGAGCAACACGAGACGACTGCAACTCAGAAATTGCGCTTGAGCGTAGTAGTGAGCCTGCCAGTCTACTGCCGGATACACCCCGACTGACAACAGCGTTAGTGATTTGACCCGCTCTGGATGCTGGCGGGCATAAAGCAAGCCCAGCAGCCCGCTCGTGCTATGCCCAATGAGGTGAATCGGGCGAGGTTGATGCTTCAAATAGTCATGGAGTAAAACCAAGGCAGCGTCAAATGAGTTGGGTTCATCTAACGTCTGAGAGTACTCCCATCGCGCCACGCTATGAGACTGCGATAGTCTGCTTAGCAAAGGGCGATCGAACTGGCGCAAAGCTGGACTAACGCTCAACCAAACAACATCCGGCAGAACTTCTGGCAATTTAGACATTTAAGGCTCACTTCATGTGCAATTTTCTACAGACCAAACTCTCGCTTGAGTTGTGTTACCCAAGACTTGATTCGGCTGTCCGTCAGTTCTGACTGGTTATCTTCATCGATCGCCAGTCCCACAAACTTCCCATCCCTAACCGCTTTCGACTCATTGAAGTCATAGCCGTCCGTAGACCAGCAGCCTACTGTTGTACCTCCCAGAGATAAAATCTTCTCTTCCAAAATTCCCATTGCGTCCTGAAAGTTGTCAGCGTAGCCCACCTGATCGCCCACACCAAAATACGCCACTTTTTTACCCGTGAAGGCGATCGCTTCTAGCTCATCATAGAAGCCTTCCCAGTCACTTTGCAGTTCGCCAATATTCCAGGTAGGACAACCGATAATGATAAACTCGTAACCCTCAAAATCAGTCGTATCGACAGTCGATACGTCATGTAAATCTACAGCGCTAGATCCGCCCAATTCTTTTTGGATTATCTCTGCGGCGGTTTGAGTGTTTCCAGTTTGAGTACCGTAAAATAAACCGATCTTTGCCATATTTCCCCCTAGATAAATTTCTCGATCGTTTTCTATTTGTGAACAAATAGAATCGAATGGTGAATGAAGAGAGGAGAGTTCCAGACAATCTATGGAACTCCCCATAGCGTCAGGAAAAGAACTAAACCTCTACAGAGTTAAGGGCACGTTCGACTCGTCTAAAATCAAAGCCGATCGCCCGTAGTGCGTGCCAGAGATGACCTTGCAAAAAGAAGAACGCTAAAAAGAAATGAGCGTTAGCAAGCCAGCAGCGAGACGTGTGGGCACCTGAGGGTAAACCTACCGTATCTGCAAAGTAAGGCACGACACCCAACTTGACTTCTAGAGGTGCCCCATAAAATTCCGGTGGATAGGCTAGCGTGTTCACTGCGCAGAAGTAAGCCGCTACAAACCCCGCTAGGGCAATTCCACCCAGAGAATAGGACAAGATCGCTTCACCCGAAAAGATCAGAACCTTTTTCGCCCAATTCAATGGAGGCACTAAAATATGCCAGATGCCACCAGCTATTAGCATCACCCCAACAAAAATATGTCCGCCGACCAGATCTTCCAGACTGCTAATGTTCGCAAAGTGAGTCTGATAGCCGTGATTTACGGCTGGATTCAGTGTGGGTGATGTGATAACGCGAACCGTCTGCGTTGTTGAATCATAAAGCCCTCCCCAATACATGGCTTTAGCCGCCAGCAACAGCGTACCTGCCCCCAAAAACAGCAGGTGATGCCCCAGAATCAACCCCAATTGCTTGGAATTATCCCAGTCAAAGTGAAACTTTTTGGCTTGACCCGTTGCGGTTTTGAGATTTTCGGGTGCCCGGAATGCGTGGAATAACGCACCCGCTCCCAGCACAGCCGATGAAATCAAGTGAATTGCACCCACGACAAAGTAGGGATACGTATCGACAATCTGACCGCCATCTCCTACCCCCCAGCCAAGAGTTGCCAGATGAGGCAAAAGAATTAGCCCCTGTTCCCCCATGGGTTGAGCAAGATTAAATCGGGAAATTTCAAACAGGGTGAAAGCCCCTGCCCAAAACGTAATTAGAGCTGCCTGAGCCACATGGGCTGAAATAAATAATCCAGACAGGTTGGCGAAGCGGGCATTTCCTGCCCACCAATCATATTTCACGTCGGTATTGTCATAGGTCTGCATATTTGCATTTCTCCTTAATGAGATTAGCTTTTGCTCAGTTTGCTGTGGGCAAACAGGATTAGTCGCGACAAAATCAGGCTTTCAGCTATAGAACTGGAAGCGCTTAACTCTTCTCCTCGCAAAATGCCAGAACAGCTAAAGAGCTTAGCTATTCTGAAAGCACTTCAACAAGGCAGGGGCTATCGTCGGCACAAACTTATAATTGAGAATTTATCTCATTAGCAACCTGGAAGCAATCCTAGCATAGTTAATGAGATAGATTTGCAATAAGGTAATGTTAAATTATGTTGCTTATGAGTTGCTTTAGCCGCCGACAAACTGAGATTGAGCTTGTGGTAATATTGCTATTTATTCACCCTGCCGATTCATATCTGAATCACTCACATCTAAATTATTTGTATCTAGATTATTCACACCTAAGTCATCTAAATCATCTTCTAAAGTTCTCAAAATTTGACTTAGCGCAGGTAAAACCTCAAATCTGGCTCCGGTTATTCCAGGCTCCGAGTGAGCGCGATCGCGGATTTCCTTCAACTTGTTTTGAAGCTGCCTAGCAATGCCCATTGCATCGCGCTCTAGCTTCGTGACCTGCTGCTGCTGATAAAACTTCAACGCCGCACCGCGCAAAACCTGTAGGGTGGCTTCCTCGCCATGGGCACCGCTCATAAACCTAAACCGTAACAAGACTCGGTTGCGATCGTACAAATATTCAATTTCTACCTGTTTAGCCTGCTCTATAGTCTGTGAAGACAGCCCTGCCATTTGCTTAAGTTCGTCTATTAAGCCTCGAAAGACCATCAGCGGCAGTTTTTCTAAAACAGATTGCAGCACTCCATTTTGACTCCACATGACCCGCCCATAGTACATATGAGATTCAAAATAAAGTCGTCCAATACCGCCCACTAACACTCGACCTAGCAGCTCTCGCAGCATTGCCCTAGGTGACAAGTTTGCCAATGTCTCGACCGGAGCAGATAGGTAATCAGCCTGAATTTCCAGCGGCGGCAGCGCTTTTATCAATGAAGCGGCTTCTACTGTTGCGATCGGCTTTTCCTGAATCGGCTCTAACGTTGCGGGTAAGGTCGTTTCTGGCGGAGACGCATCTGGTAAAGACGCATCTGGTAAAGACGCATCTGGTAAAGATGCGTCTGATAGAGTGATTTCAAGGTCAGGTAGCTGAGGCGGTACTTGAGGCGGCGCGCTCGGTGGCACCGGGTTTGTCGCAGTCGGAGGTAGATTTAGATCTTCTGGGCTGTCTACAATCAGAGTCTGGCGATCGTTCTGAGTGGTTTCGTGACTAGCCGCTCCGTCAGAATAGCGATGATGACCGTAGCTAAAAATCTGGCGCTTGCTCTCAAGCGATTGCCTCTCGCCAATATGATTTAAGTAGGCCGTCAGCACGACCTGCACAGCTTCTGATGAGATCTGGCGTGGCACCAGCGAGTAATTGAGATAGGAAATAATGCGGCGGACGTACTCGCAAGCCGGGATATCTTCAGGGCTAACCATGCCTAAATTTAGGCGGTTACCCTCCAGAAATAGAGGCAGCACCTGGTAGTACAGGCAGGCTTCAAAAGGCAGTATGCCATCAATTAGCATAAACATTTGTTCGCCATTGAGGCGATCGACCCAATCTCCCTGAAATTGGGACAGAATGCGCCGCTGCACGGGGTCAGAGAGACGAAAATAGGAGCGGTCGTCCAAGGGAGACGCCATAGATAGCTAAAATTATCCCGGTGAAATAAAGGCAGTTTGAGCTGATGTTAAGGTCAGAGTTCCCAACATTATCCTCTCAATGAACAAACCTTTGTATAAATTAATCACAAATCAATATAAATTATGCTTAAAAAAGCGCTCAAATAAAGCAACCTGGCGAAAGCTAAATGGCATTACGTCATTGAGTTAGGACGAGTTATTTTTGAGAGCCGCGCGGAGCGCGGCTCTCAAAAATAACTCATTGGATCTAAGCGCGTAGCGCTATACCAACTGGACTTCGGACTAAATCGCGTCAAATTTTCTGAAAATTCGGCGCGAAGGAATAGGTTTGCCGCAGGCGCTACCCCCCCATTTTGTGGCAGGACTTCCAAACCCTTCAAAGTTCCCCAGAATTAGGGGAGGTGAAGGCATTTATACTTGCATTCAGCAACGCCGCTGTCCCTAGAAACTGCCTCGTAGCTCCTGTGCAGCCAGATAGAGCTTACCCCATTCTCCCGTCACCTGATTGAGCTTTAGATTCAGATCCTTAGCGATCGCCTCCAATCGCTGCCCTGCTTTGAGGCGATCAATAATCTGCTGCTGAAACGGCGTGAGGCTACCACAAAACTTTTGCCACTGCTCAGGTGTTAATCCCATGCTGTGCTCCGTCAGCGATGTGCCCAGCCATGCTCCCACCAAGTCCGGCTGATGCTTGAACCCGAAGACTCGAATCGCATGATAGTTAATTTTTTCGCGTAGCCGATAGACCTGCTTAATCGGCAAATTGAGCGCCTGAGCAATTGCCTCCTGAGATTGCCCTTGCAGATGCAGCCTCAGCCAGTCCGCAGCCACAGGCTCAACTTGCTCTCGCAGATATACTGCAAATTCCTGGATTACCTTGTCGCGGAGCATCTGCTGCTCTTCAGTTGCCTGAGTGTCTTGATACTGGGCGATCGCCTGACCATCCAACAAGCTCACGGGATTGTCGGCAGCATCGGGCATAATTTCCTCAGAAACTAAGCGAATCAAATCACCCGTGGGCACCTGAGTCATGCCGCCTCGCTGAGAGCGCCGTAAATAGTTGACAAAGCGATAGACCAGCAGCGGCTGATTACGGATCGGGCGCAGACAATACTCCTCAATGCTGGCCAGCATCAGGGCGTTTCGCAGTCGCGGATCGGCGGCACATTGCCCAATCCAGGCAATCTGTTGACGCATGTAATTGTCGCTCTGCATGAGTTCCTGAATCACCTCCTGCAAAACATCCACAACCGTACGACGACGATCGCGGGACAGCGCCACCCAGGTTTTAATCTTGCTGCGAATCAGGAATAGGCTGCTAAGACGCTGAAGTAACTGGCGATAGGCGCGCTCAGGCGGTACGCCCAGATATCGCTGCTGCAAAATTCGATAGCGGTAATCCATTGCCTGCCTAGCCACCCCTATCTGTGCTAATGGCAGATCCTCTAGCCGCTCAGGATTTTCGCCCAGCAGCCAATTTACAATGCTCTCCTGTTCAGCAGACGACAAATTTGGGCAGCCGATTTGAAGCTGCGATCGCCAATTTTGCCTAAGTTCTTCAACCACTGCCATCAAATCGCTAATCCTTGGTTTTCGCCGACGCTTCTGTCTGATTCGCCCTTTTATCCGTCCGTGGTTTCGATCGCCACCACTAAACTTTGCAGAGTTTCTGTAAGCTGCCTCAAACGTTCTAGAGTGGTGTCTTGATTTTCTGCCAGAGTTTGCACTGCATTGCTAAGGGCAAAAATTTGGTAGCCTTGCTGCTGAATCTGAGAAGATAGTGCGCTAACCTCTCCAGCGAGTTGATCCACAGTCTCCGCTGTTGCCAACACGGCTTCTCCAATCTGCAAAACAACGCCCTCTAAATGGCTGGCTCTAACTTCCACTCCCCAAGACCCTTAATTTAATCTGAGCAACCCTAAACCTAAGCAACTTCAAAAAGCATACGTTTAAGCCTACTATCTATAGGGCAAAACCTGCTAATTCTTTGAAAATCAGCTGATGCTTCTTGAACATTATCCTCTCTTGAACATTATCAGCGGGACGGCAAAGTTTGGCAGTAGCTTAGCAACCAGTTGACCATTGTGGCGCGGCGGGTTTTGCGAGGCGTGAGTTCATGGATCTTATATCCTTCAAAGCCCAGCTTCTCCTTCAAGAGCTGTTTGTTCTCTGGAGGGATAGAGCGCGTGAGCTTGACCACAGCCGGACGACTGTCAATAAAGTCAGGCGGTTCTGGATACTCTGATCGCCACTCAGGTGCAACGCTGTCACTGCTCCACTGACGGGTATGCTCGTCGTAGCGGTAGCCCAAGCACTGCCATACAAGCTGATTGACGGCAGCATCATCCATCTCGTCTTTGAGAATTTCCCAAAGGGTGTCCTGGGTAAAATTAGGAAGTTTAACCATGAAAATATCTCGAATCGAACAGGTTTTAAATTGAACAGGCTCAAAAATAATGGGGACACTGCAAAAATCGGCACATTTCCAGGGAAATAGGCGATCGTTTTTCGCACACTTAAAAGCAAGTAGCGTTTAACTATTCTGCCCTTCGACCCAGTTGAAGGGTTTTTTATTTTATTCAAACAATTATTTTATTCAAACAATTATTTTATTCAAACAATTATTTTATTCAAACAATTATTTTATTCAAACAAGTGTATCAGCGCTTTCACCCTGGAGAGTATAGCGCTTCGAGGCAAAGTCTGCATAGGTGATCAAGAGCATGGAAGGTTAAAATCAACTTTTCTAAAAATTGTTCTAGAAAAACCTTAACTTAGCAAAAAGTCAGGCTAGAGTACGGCAAAGGTTAAGCGTAGGGTCTCTGAAAAGAATTCTATGAAAATTGTCTGGGAACACAGCATTTATGTCGGCGAGGCTCCGGTCTTTTGCGCTATTTGCGATCGCCGATCCTATCCGATAAAGAACAGCCATAATCAGCTTCTACTAGCTGTTATCTACGACAAGCGCGGCGTTGTCTGGGGCGAAGCCTGTCGAGATTGCGTCGCGGCTGGGTCAGAAGCCATTCAAGCCAGATTGCAGGAACGGATGCTGGCACTTCAGAAAAAAATGGATGGGTTGCAGATGCTATCTGCCGAAAAGATTGAGACCCCTAGCCTAGAGCAAGAGTTTCAGATACATCTGCGATCATGACTTACGGCGCTTTGCGCTTGGTGTAAGTAGGGGTTATGCAATTGAAAATTGCTGTAGTCCTGAAGGCACAGATCGCGATCGCGCTACTGACGAGTTTTTCGAGCCGTGATCATCACAAAAATTAGCCCAAAGCTGGCAACCAAGAGGGAGACTGCCAACCCACCCGCAACCCAATCGAATTGATCTGTGCCAAGCCAATTTGCCAATTCCATGCCAATTCTACCCGCTGACTCGCATGGTCTGGTGATGTCTTCTAGCCTGCTGATCTCTTCTAGCGCTAATCACCACACAGCTCAAATTAATGGCGATACAAAGCCCACCCAAGAAACTCAAGATATAGGTGGGAGCCATAACCACGCCGATCGCTAGCCAGGTGATGACATGCAGGATTAAAATCAGCGCAAAAAAGCTGGCGATCGCCGCCATTCCCTGAATCTGAGTCGTGGGACGACGAAACCAAACCCACAGCATCGTTTGCAGCGTTGTCAGCAGGTTGATGGGCACCAAAACAGCGCAAATGGCGATGCAGTGCGATCGAGAGAACTCCGATAGAGCAGAAATATCAAGCATTCAAAAATTGAAATGTGGCATTGCTTCTCTCAGCATACCCGCTGCGCCAAGAGACAGGGGGTTTGCAACAGATCATAAAGTCAGCGTTAATTTTTTTGAAATTGAGTCAGTCTTGGGGAACTTAGCGATCGGAATTTCGTCTTGCAGGGGTGTGTTTGCTCTAAGTTACGAAGCTTTTAGGCTCCCAAACAGTTTGAAGATTCCCATGCAAGTTGCGTAGGGAATAGGTTTAAGGGGTTACAGTTATGGTTTTGGATCTTAGGTGTCCTGAAAAACGGTGTCCTGAAAAACTAGAAGCCTGATCACCGCCGATCGCAGTCATTCCTCCCTGTTGCTCATCTCTGCCATCTTGTTGAGGTATTTCCATGACGACTATTTCGCCGTTGGACGGTCAAGGCGCACGGAAAAAACCTGGGAACAATCAGTTCTCTCGTCCCCAGATTGGCACATTGGTGATGGTAGCCGTAGTGCTGCTGTCTGGGGCGATCGTCTCAGCCTGGTTTGCCGGACAAGGAACCATCAGCAAAATCTTTTTCCAGATTAATCAGATTCAAGAGCGTCCTCCTTTGTGGCTAGAGGTGCCCATCGTTGCCGGGGGATATCTGGTGTTTCCCACAGTGGCGCTATTTTTGATTGTTCTATTGGTAATGCGTCTGTCGCCTCAGCCGCGACCCTGGTCTCGATTTGTGGTGGTGGGGATTTTGCTGGCGCTCACCATTCGCTATCTGCTGTGGCGATCGCTCTCTACGCTCAATGTCAGTACACCCATGAACGGTGTGTTCAGCATGGGGCTATTTGTTCTAGAGCTGCTAATGCTGACTAGCAGCACAATCCAGCTTTTTCTGATGTTGCGGGTGCGCGATCGCCGCCGGGAAGCCGACTGGCTGGCAATGGATGTTGCCGAAGGTCGGTTTACGCCCACCGTAGATATCTTTGTGCCGACCTACAACGAGCCAGTCTTTATCCTACGTCGGACGGTAATTGGCTGTCAGGCGATCGAGTATCCGGCAAAAACGGTGTATCTGCTGGATGACACTCGCCGCCCAGAAGTGGAGACACTGGCACGAGACATGGGCTGCGTCTACATGACTCGTCCGGATAACCAATACGCCAAAGCCGGGAATTTGAATCATGCGATCGCCCAAACTCAGGGAGATCTGCTGGTGGTGTTCGATGCAGACTTTGTGCCTACCACTAATTTTTTGACGCGTACGGTCGGCTTTTTCCAGGATCTTCAGGTGGCTTTGGTGCAGACTCCCCAGAGCTTTTACAACTCAGACCCGATCGCCCGTAACTTGGGCTTAGAGAATGTTCTCACTCCTGAAGAAGAGGTGTTTTATCGGCAAATCCAGCCGATTCGCGATGGGGCAGGTAGCGTTATCTGTTCAGGCACTTCTTTTGTGGTGCGGCGATCGGCTCTAGAGGCAGCAGGTGGATTTGTCACCGATTCCCTCAGCGAAGACTATTTCACAGGCATTCGGCTGTCTGCCCAAGGCTATCGGCTGATCTACCTAGATGAAAAGCTGAGTGCTGGACTAGCTGCCGAAAATATCTCAGCTCACGCCCTCCAGCGATTGCGCTGGGCACGCGGCACCCTGCAAGCCTTCTTCATCAAAGCTAATCCACTGACAATTCAGGGGCTAAATCCGCTTCAGCGGCTTGCCCACTTAGAGGGTCTGCTGCACTGGTTTACCAGCATTTCGCGGGTTGGCTTTGTGTTTATGCCGCTGGCATACTCGTTCTTGGGCGTGATTCCGCTCCGGGCAACCGCCGCCGAGCTGCTGTATTTCTTTCTGCCCTATTATTTAGTGCAGGTGTCGGTCTTTTCCTGGCTCAACTATCGATCGCGTTCTGCCCTGCTTTCAGATATTTACTCGCTAGTGCTGTGCTTTCCGCTGGCGGTAACGGTGGTTCAGGCGATGCTGAATCCATTTGCACGAGGCTTCAAGGTCACGCCCAAAGGCACCCAGAGCGATCGCTTCTCTTTTAATTGGAACCTAGCATGGCCCTTGCTGCTGCTGTTCGTTGCCACGGCAATTAGCCTGTGGGTCAATTTTGGCATCTGCATGATTAAGGGAGTCTGGGTCAGCACCGTGCCGCCAGAAGTGGCTCAGCAGGTGAAAGGCGTTGGCTTGGGCTGGATCTGGAGCAGCTATAACCTGATTATGATCGGCATTGCTCTACTGATTCTATTGGATGTGCCCCGCCCTAGCCCCTATGAGTGGTTTGATTTGCGGCGTACTGTGAGGTTGAGGGTGGCACAAGACGGCAGAGAGCTGACTTTTTGTGGTGTGACGACGATGATTTCCGAAATTGGGGCGGAAGTAGCGCTAACTCAGGCAGGTTTTCCGGCTCTCGTTCCGCTTCTGGACTCAGAAAGCCATGTGAATCCAGAAAGCCATGTGAATCCAGAAAGCCGTGCCCCAATTTCTACGCCAGCTTTCCAGGAGACTATGCCTGTGACTCTAGAAATTCTGGAAAATGGGCTGCTGCTCTCTGCTGAAGCAACCCAAACTGGATTTGACGGAGAATTTCCGACCGTACGGCTGGTGTTTGAGTCGGTAGGGCTATCGCAGCAGCGTCAGCTAGTAGAAATGCTGTTTTGTCGCCCTGGACAGTGGAAAAATCGCTATACTCCGGGCGAGTTGCAGTCTCTCTGGCTGCTGTTTAGAATTTTGCTGCGACCTAAAGTTTTGTTCGATCGCAATGCCGGGGTCAGCGCTGTATCAGTAGCACAAGTCTAGCGGCTAGGAAAAGGCGATCGCTCTGAGATTCTACAGCGGCAAATGGGCAAACTGAATCGAGAATACCCTTCCCGATCGCTCACCGAGGTTGCCTTCCATGTCGCACCGTTCTAGATTGCACCTGCTTACTCCATTGCTTGCGTTCACATTAGTCAATAGCCTGAGCGTTAGTAGCCTGAGCGTTAGTAACCTGAGCATTAGCGAGCAGGCTGAATTCTCGGTTCATCTGAAGGGCGATCGCGTTGAGGCAAAAAGCTCAGGGGGGCGGAGCCGAGGCGGATCATTTCGGCGATCGTCTCCTCCAGCCCCCAGTCGCTCCACTACGCCCTACCGATCCGACAATCCGCGGGTCTATGTTGATCCTTATCCCTACCGTTCCTATCCTGTGGGGGGATATGGCTACAGCAGCCCTCTAAATTTCCTGACCTTTATACTGTTAGCGGGAGGTCTAGCCACTTTTGGAGTCATCCTGTGGTACTTCCTGGTGCGACGTCCTGCAAATCAAGCAGGTCAACCTGAAGCCGTCCCAGGGACAAATAGAGACCTGCAAAACGATACCGTCACTGTTACCCAACTTCAGGTCGCACTCTTGGCACAAGCCCGACAACTTCAGGCTGACCTAACCGAGCTAACCCTCAATTTGGAGACTGACACGCCCGAAGGAAGAACTGAACTCCTGCGAGAATCTGTGCTGGCATTACTGCGATCGCCCGAAAACTGGACACATGTTTTCGCGAAATCTCAAACCTTCAAAAGCCGTGAGGAAGCCGAATCTCAATTTGAGCAGGTTTCGATCGAGGAGCGTAGCAAATTCAGCGCTGAAACCTTAGCCAAAGTTGGCGGACAAACCCGCAGACAAACGCTACGCGCGGGAGATGAACCTGCGGCTTACATCGTAGTCACCTTACTCATTGGCACCGAAAACGACAATCCTCTAGTGCGCCCTATGCATACGATCGAGGAGCTGCAAAACTCACTTCGCCAAATTTCTGCTCTGCCGCCAGAATATCTATCCGTCTTTGAACTGCTCTGGAGTCCTCAAGACTCAGCCGATAGCCTAACCCACGACGAGCTTTTGGCAGAGTACCCCAGCCTGATTCAGATTGCCTAAAGTCGGGGCAGACCCAATGCAGAAAATTATTTGCCCAACTTAGCTTTTTTCGCAGCTCTCCGGGCTTCAATGTCTGCCTCCGCTTTTGCCGCCTTAGCCAGTTCAGCATTGTTTCGCCAGTTTGCCCGCATTCGACCCCAGTTGGTTGTAAACTCGTCCCAACCCACCAGGCTACCCACAACCTCTTCGTCCCACGAAGCCGAAAGTACGCCATAGCTTAGCCCCAGCACGCCTAAGCCAAACCAGCCGAGGCTAACTAGCAAGACCGCATAAGTTGGCAAATCGACATCGTTAATGACCAAAAGATAGCTGCCCACAAAGGTCAGCATCCCCAGTGCAGATGGAATGCCGCAGAGAAGCGCCATCCGCCACACCATGCGGCGACTTACCTCATCGGGAATGCCTGAGGCGATCGCGCTCCGGCTAGTTTCACCAGATCTCCCGGAAATAGGCTTACCAACGGCAGCAGGCTTAGCGGCGGGTTTACCGCCTTTAGCTTTGCCCGCCTTCGCCTGAGGGGTGATCTTTGAATTGTCTACAGGCTTGCGACTCTTAGGTTCAAACGGCAGCAGCTGGCGCTGAGCCGCATTAGCATCCGGTTCACCTTTTTCACCGTTGCCCTTTGAAGCGTCTAATTCTGGGCGAGAGGACATACAACTACCTGGCAATATGACCTGAACTAGAAACCAGCGACAAAAATTTAACCGCGAATACCTAGACGAGTAATCAGCGCTCTGTAGCGATCCTTGTCTTGACGCATGATGTAAGCCAGCAATCGCTTGCGCTGACCAATCATTTTTAGCAGTCCCCGGCGAGAAGCGTGATCCTTCTTGTTTCCCTTCAGGTGGGAGCTGAGTTTATTAATACGTTCGGTTAGCATGGCAACCTGAACATCTGATGATCCGGTATCAGTTTCGTGAACCTGATAATCCGTGATGATTTCCTGCTTACGCTGTTGCAACAGAGCCATAACAGTAGCTTGTCCCTATAAAAATAACAATGCAGTCAAGCATTCTATCATATCTTCACCTAATCTAGCGACCCTGATGTAGCTCCTCATCCAAGAGCTATTTTGGGGCAGTAAACTACTCCAAAACGGCTCTCTTGCGAAAAATACAGACTATTTCTCACCTAAGCCCCACCGATCGAGCAGGAAGGCGAACTCGAAGGCGATCTCTTTAATCTGCTCGTAGCGCCCAGAGGCACCGCCATGTCCGGCTCCCATATTGGTTTTGAGCAAGAGAATATTGCTATCTGTTTTCAAGTCACGCAGTTTGGCAGTCCATTTGGCGGGTTCCCAGTACGAAACGCGAGGATCATTCAAACCTGCCGTGATCAGCAGCGCCGGGTAGTCTTTAGCCTCTACATTGTCGTAGGGCGAGTAAGACTTCATGTAGTCGTAGTAGGCTTTGTCGTTAGGGTTGCCCCACTCCTCCCACTCCATCGCCGACAGCGGCAGCGAGGTATCGAGAATCGTGGTGACAACATCGACAAAGGGCACATCTGCGATCGCCATTTCAAACAAGTCAGGCCGCATATTCAGCACTGCCCCCATCAGCAGTCCTCCGGCACTCCCGCCCGAAATTGCCAGATGCCGAGGCGATGTCCAGTTTTCCTGAATTAAGTATTCTGCACAAGCAATGAAGTCGGTAAAGGTATTCTTTTTATGCAGAAACTTGCCGTCTTCATACCATTTGCGCCCCATCTCGGAGCCGCCGCGAATATGGGCGATCGCGATCACCACGCCGCGATTCAGCAAGCTCAGCCGCGTCGATGAAAATGAGTCAGGATAGCTATAGCCGTAGGAGCCATAGCCCGTTAGATAAACCGGATTAGCGCCATTGAGAACTACCCCTTTCTTATAAACCAGCGAGAGAGGTACGGAAGTGCCGTCAGGGGCGATCGCCTCTAGCCGTTCGCTGACATACTGTGCGGGGTCATAGCCGCCTAAGACAGCCGTTTGCTTCAGCAGGGTTTGCTCTCGCGTGTTCAAGTTGTAGTCAAACGCAGAGCTGGGTGTGACCAGAGACGTGTAGCCGTAGCGCAGTGTATCGGTGTTGAAGTCTGGGTTCGTGGATTCCCCAACCTCATAGGTGGGTTCAGGGAAGGAAATATAGTGTTCTTCTGCTGTCGAGAGCTGACGAATCCGAATCTTGGGCAAGCCACCCTGACGCTCGTAAATAATTAGATGATCGACAAAAGCGCTTACCCCTTCTAGCAGCACATCTTCTCGATGGGGCAGCACCTCCTGCCAGTCACTCACTGCACCCACGGGAGCCTTCATCAGCTTAAAGTTGATGGCAGCTTCGTTGGTGGTGATATAAAAAGCGTCTGTGTGATGCTCTACGTCATATTCAATGCCCGTGGTGCGCGGACGAATCACCTGAAACTCGCCCGTTGGATTATTGCCGTCTAGGTAGTGAATTTCTGAAGTGATTTTGCTGCCCATACTCATCAGCACATAGGCTTCGCTGCGGGTTTTACCCACACCCAGATAGAACGAGTCATCCGTCTCGTGATGAATCAGCACATCTGAGTCGATCGCCCCTCCCAGGGTATGCCGAAACAGCTTGAAGGGTCGATGGGCTTCATCCATGGTGGTATAAAACACCGTCTGACTATCGTTGCCCCAAGCAAACGAAGAGCCTGTATCGAGAATGCTCTCAGGATAGAGCTGGCGCGTATTGAGATCGAGAAATTGCAGGGTGTAAACCTCTGCACCTGTTGCATCGACTGAATATGCCAGCAACTGATGGTCGGGGCTAACCCGCAAGACCCCTAGAGAAAAATATTCTTTCCCTTCTGCAAGCTGATTTTGATCCAGCACTATTTCTTCAGGTGCTTCCAGACTGCCCAGCTTACGGCAAAAAATCGAGTAATTTTTGCCTTCTTCAGTGCGGCTGTAGTAGTAATAATTTCCCTTACGATAGGGCACCGACAAATCAGTTTCCTGAATTCTGCCCAAGATTTCGTCATAGAGCGACTGCTGTAGCGATCGCGTCTGCTCCATCATGGCTTCGGTGTAGGCATTTTCGGCTTCTAGGTAGGCAATCACCTCTGGATTTTCGCGATCGCGCATCCAAAAATAGGGATCAACTCGCTCGTCACCATGCAACGAATGCACATAAGGATGCTGAGCAGCGATCGGCGGTGCTAGAACCTCCCCACTTTCGCTCTTCATGCCCTCACGATTAGCATTAACCACACTCTCGTCCTCCTAAATTAAAGTCTTTACCCACATAGCCTAACGAAATCCAGCCTTCTACCGGAGCCGTAATGTAGACCCAGCGCTGAATTCCTTGAGGAGTTTCGACGGTGCGGGTGGTGCGCGTAAATTGGAATTGGTAGGTTCCGATAGGGATGGTTGTAATAAAGGTATCAGCCGCCACAATTGGCTCACGCCTTACCATCAGCTCTTCAGTAGGCAACACGTCGCAGGTTAAAGTCGTCACTTGAGTATCAGGGGCTTGAGCAGCATTAGGCGATCGAATTTCGGGTGTAGATCTGCCGTTACCAGCACGGTTAGAACGAAGACTGGACAGATCTGGGCTGGGGAAGGAACTAGCTTCCTGTTGGCGCGGCTGGCGCTGGCGCGGCTGACTAGAGGAACCCGGTTGACCAAAGGAGCGATTGGGGGCTTGAGCCGATCCAGAGGTTGCCGTGTTGGAAAGTACGGGATTTTGAGGAGTAGCCACCCCCAGATCGCCACAGGATGCATCGGGCGTCAGATATCTAGCCTGTATCCACCCCACTACAGGTTGGTTAATGCGTGCCCAGCCTGTTCCGGTTCCCAAGACTTCTATCCGCACGGTCTGTGCCAAGGGCAAGATGCCCCGCGAAGCGCTGTCTAGATTTGGCTGTTCGTAAACTCCGGTTATGGCATTGGTTTGACGGCAGCCTATATCAGAGTTTTGGGCAACTTGTCTATCTGCATCAAACTGTCCATCTGCACTGGACTGCCTATCTACATTGGATTGATAGATCGGAGAAGCGATCGCCCCTCCCAATAAACCAATCCCCAATCTACCGATTTCTATCATGCTGTAGCTCAGCACAGTTAACAGGCCCAGCCTTCTCAAACCCATACTTTAACCTCGCTCATTCCCGGCTTGCTCATGGTGCCACCGCTTGAGATGCCACTGGTGAATTTAATACTGGTGAATTTAATGCGTAAGGATAATAGCACAGCCACTAAGAATTGCAGTCCTGTCGGATATCCTAGAATTTCCCATCAAAGGAGGTCAGTCTGTGCATTGGTTTGTCAAGATTGAGAAAGGTATCGTAGATAGGACGACCTTTGACCAATTTGTTCCAGCTCACAGAGACTATGTGAGAGACTTGATTGCCCAAGGGCATGAGGCAAAATCAGGCTACTGGGCAGAATTTGGCGGCGGAATGCTCCTCTTCAAGGCTGCAAATCTGGAAGAGGCTAGGGCGATCGTTGCTCGTGATCCGCTGATTCAAAATGGTTGTGTAGACTACCAGCTTCATGAATGGCGCATCGTCGTTGAGTAGCGACAGGATCGAGCGTCAGGGTCTAGTCGGCGATCGCCCAATGCCCCGCAGCCCCAGCCTTCAATTGATTTATCTTAATTCATCTGCAATTTCTCATGAGCGAAAATGACGACGGTTACAAAATAGTTGCCGATAACCGCCAAGCCCGATTTCAATATGAAATCTTAGAAACCTACGAAGTGGGGGTTGAGTTAAGGGGCACAGAGGTAAAATCTATCCGGCAAGGCAAAGCCAATCTGCGGGATGGCTTTGCGCTAATCCGCAACGGCGAGGCATGGCTGCATAATATCCATATTTCACCTCACCAAAGCACTATTCAGGCTTATAACCACGACCCGCGCCGCACTCGTAAGCTGCTACTGCACCAACAGGAAATCCGCAAATTGATTGGTCAAGTAGAGCAGCAGGGCTTAACGCTTGTGCCGCTGAAAATGTACCTGAAACGCGGCTGGGTCAAGCTAACACTAGCTCTGGTACGAGGCAAAAAGCTACACGACAAGCGGGAGGACCTGAAGCGTAAGCAAGATAAACGGGAAATGGAGCGAATAATCAAAAATAATTGAGTTAGGACTTACGCAAGCCCTCTAGCTGTAGTGCATTTTTATTGTGTGTAGTGGGCTGCGCCCACTACACACAATAAAAATGCGTAAGTCCTATGAGTCTTCCTCTGAAACATAAAAGAGCTGCCCCCGTAGAGGGCTTGTGAAGAAATATTGCGGCATATCCAGAAGTAATGTTATATTTCTTAATACGAAGCCAAGTTCATTCAGTCAAGGTAAAGCTTAGAAATTTCTTTTGATTTGCCGTCATCCGAATGTTTCAGTGGTATCGGGTTATCTCCTCCCAACACAGCGAGTTCAGCCAGCCCGATTTAGAGGCTGGTTTTTGTTGCAAGGGCTATCGAAGCTAGGTTGCGCTATCGACAGGTCTTTCGGACATATCCTTATAGCGTCTGTTTTTCAATGAAGGAGTCTGAGCGGACAGTTTGCTGGCAACAAACTGGCAACAAAAGTTTCTGGTTTGGGGTCGAAGCGACGGAAAGGCTGGTTTTGTGAAGGGCAGTGGCGATCGCTTATGTCCACAATGAAATCTTTGTTTTGAATTGGCTCATGGCTCAACACCGTGATACCTTAGTGGGTGGCGTAGACATATTGATGCGGTCAAACTCCAGCCAAACCTATAGTTCTCACATTTTGAGATTGAAAAAGCGCGGTTCACAAGTTATTTGGGCAGTTTTTTCCCTCCTAAGTGTAGATCTTTGAAAAGCAGGTGTCGTTTAGCATCGATGAAGGTACTCATCAAGCTGTATTCTCAGAATGGGTCGAAGGGTTACGCGTTAGTTGGCAAATTCTTTCATACACCCAGCTCTATATTTAGATTTATCAAAAAGCAGCGTCATATAGACACGTTTCAAATCGTTTGTTACTGAAGCCTCTGGAGGGATTTTTTTCATGTCTATTCGTCTTTATGTGGGCAACTTGCCTAAGGAATTCGAGCGGCAAGAGTTGGAAGCTGTGTTTAGCGAGTTTGGCGACTCGGCATCTACAAAAGTAATAACCGATCGCAAAACAGGAAAATGTCGCGGATTTGGCTTTGTCACGGTGAAGACTGAAGAGGAAGCCGATCAGTTGATCGAGAAGTTCAACGGCTCCATGTTTAAAGAAACCGAGCTGAAAATTGAGCGGGCACAACCTCGGACAAAGGGTAAGGAAGACGAAATGGAGCCTAGTAGCTCTGCTCCTGCTCCCACCATCAATCGCCGTGCTAAGGGTGGCAGCACCGGCAATAGCGGCAAAGCTGTAGCTGGTCGCAAGGCTGTAGTGACCGAAGATCCTGAGTCTATTCAACCTGATCCACGCTGGGCGCAGGAGTTGGAGAAGCTAAAGCAGCTCTTGCAAACAGCTAATCCGTAGGCTGCATTAGTCCGTACATCCGTCAGAGGCAAAGCGATCCGGCGCTGTTGGTTCTAGGTATAAACCTGTTCAAGAGGGGCGCAGAGGAGTCCTTTTAAACAAATTTATGTCTCGCCAATGACCATAAATTAAGACCCAAGGAATATCTTCCTTGGGTCTTAATTTATAGGCTATTTTAATTCACGAGTTTGCGAATAGCTTAGCGGTGACTTAACCACACCATTTTCTTGAAAGCGGCTGTAGCGAAAAAGTTTCATGCTCTCTAGCCTGCTATCAGATTTGCCCATGATGGAGCGGCTCATGGGATCGCCAACTATAGGGCTAAGCCCCTACAGCAGCCCGGTTGTACAGGTTATTTAATCCACGATTCTTAAGACATTTTTGGTGGGGCGCTAAGCGCCCCACCAAAAATGTTTCCGTTCTAACCGCCTTGGCGGTTGCCATAGTAAGAGGCTTAGGGATCTAACAGCAGCTAACTGGCGTACTGCCATAGGATATGATGCAGCTCAAGCTCTACTCAAAGGGGACGAGAACGTTAATCTTGATAAAGATCGGCAACTCTTTTCAATCATCTTTAAATCTTCAAGACAAAAGTACTTCAGCAATTCTAATTACTATTTCCCACAAGTTTTTAAGATCTGAGCTGAAGCGGTTTAAACGGGCATAGCAAACTCATCTAGATTTAACAGCATCTCACCATAATCGGGAATCCAACCTAGCCATTGACTTTCAGAGACTTGGCAAAGCAGCCAAGCTTCATCAAAGCTAAAAGCTGTGGGCGGATGAAGTAGCTTAACCCAAGTAGAAGACTCTATTTTGCTAGGAACAACATCGGAGCAAGGACTGAGGTTTTCCCAAACAGATGCGGGAATATGTGCCGTACGAGTGTCAAGTTGTAGTTTCATAATCTCCTATGAAGTGAAGAGTTTATCCTGGTATGCAAATCTTGCTTATAACGTTTGGGCTGCAAGGGAGAAAACCTATAACTTTGCAGTCAAACTATTTGCAAATCAACAATATAAACTTGATTATGTATTTTATGCTACAGAAAAAATGAGGCGGTGTGGAGTCTTGTTTTGGAACTTTACAAATTTTAGAACGTTACAATGCTGCCTGTGAGTAATAGTGCTGCCTGTGGGGGGATAGATACCTGTGCGATCGCTCCCTCTCCTGACGTATTCTCGTAAAGCAAGATATCGCCAAAGGTGCAACTCGTTCTATGCCAAAACTTCAAGCGGTTCAGATTGACGAAGATACCATCATTTATATAGAGGCTGAAGATGATATAGAGGTGCCAGTGGCGATCGAGGAGCCAGAAGAAGTGCAGCGAGGGGGTGGCAAAGGCTGGGAGTCTAGCGGTAGCGTGATGCAAATGGCGCGTAGCTTTGAGCAAATTCAAAACACCATCAAGGTTTACACCAAGTACACGCTCAATGCCTTCAAGGATGCGGCACTGGCAGATGTGCAAAAGGTGACGCTGGAGTTTGGTGTCAATGTCGGCGGCGAAACCGGAATGCCCTACATCGCCAAAGGCACCGTTGCCTGTAATGTCAAAATTACTGTAGAGTGTGCCTTCCCGCAACGGCGACCCGTAGAAGGAACAGCGCGTATGCCCCAGCCCGGAATACCGCCTGGAATGCCGCCCCGTCCAGCCAATCCATCATCTGGCGGATGAGAAGTGAGTTAACCTGCGATTTGCTGTTAGAGTCTATGGAATTTTAGATTTTGAGATTCTAGATATAAACCTGCGATCGCTTAAGGACACCTGCATGAACTCGCTAGATCTGGCATTTGCACCCGCGTTGGAACAGGCGCGGCTGATTCGCAGCAAAGAAATTTCTCCATTGGAATTGACACAGCTTTATCTCGATCGGATTCAGCAGCTTGATCCGCAGTTGGGAAGCTTTTATACGGTCATTGCTGACGAGGCGTTAGCAGATGCCAGAGCTAAGACTGAAGCCGCCCCACCAGATCTACCACCCTTCTGGGGAGTGCCTATTTCCATCAAAGACTTAAATGCAGTGGCAGGGGTTCGCTGCACCTACGGCAACAAGGCAATGCTGGATCACAAATCTAGCTACGACGATGGCATGGTGACTCGGATTAAAGGCGCAGGTTTCGTGATCTTGGGCAAATCGGCAACTTCTGAGATGGGTTCTTTGCCCTACACCGAGGTGGAAGCCTTTCCACCCGCCCGCAACCCCTGGAATTTAGACTACACGCCAGGTGGATCGAGCGGCGGCGCGGCAGCTTCAGTGGCAGCAGGTTTTTCAGCGATCGCCCAAGGCTCAGATGGCGGTGGCTCGATCCGAGGGCCAGCTTTTTGCTGTGGATTGGTGGGCATCAAGCCCGCTAGGGGGCGAGTCTCCTATGCTCCGATCGGCGATGCCCTGAGTGGGCTAGGAGCCTTTGGCACGCTGGCGCACACGGTGGCAGATGCCGCTGCATTGCTCGATGTGATGTCGGGCTACATCACGGGCGATCCTTACTGGCTGCCCGATCCTGAGCCGACTTTTGTGCAGGTTGCTTTAACGGCGGCTCAGGGCATGAAGCCGCTCCGAATTGCCTACAGCACGGCGATCGCTCCGGTTGGAGAAGCGGATTCACTTTGCGCTCAAGCTGTTTTAGACACTGCTCAGCTCTTGGAAAGCCTGGGACACCAGGTAGAGCCTGGATTCCCAGAGGGCACTGCCAACATGGTTGAACCCTTCAAGCTACTCTGGAGAACGGGCATTAGCGCCTGTGGACTGCCGCCTGAAGCCATGCAGCCGCTCAATCGCTGGCTCTACGAACAGGGAGGCTCTAACGGCGACTATCAAAAGGCAGTCTGGACATTGCAAAGAATTAGCCGTCAAATTGTGGCATTTTTCGATCGCTATGACGTGCTGCTTGTGCCGACCTATCTGCATCCACAAATTCGCGTCGGGGAATGGGCAAACCTTGACCCAGCAGAGATCCTAGCAAAGGTCGTCCGCTGGGTTGCCCCCTGTCCGTTGGCTAACACCACAGGACAGCCCGCGATCGCTCTGCCCACAGGCACCTTTACCCCTGAAGGTCTGCCGCTGGGGATTCAAATCGTCGGTCGTCCGGCCGATGAGGCGACCCTAATTGCCCTAGCAGCTCAAATAGAGGCAGCAAGACCCTGGGCACAGCACCGCCCAAAGTTTGCAACGCAATAACATTCCAGCCATTGCCAACAGCAGGGCAATCACGCGGCAGGCATAGCCCCACTCATTGTCATATATAGCGCTACGCGCTTAGATCCAATGAGTTATTTTTTGAGAGCCGCGCGGAGCGCGGCTCTCAAAAAATAACTCGTCCTAACTCAATTATGTAGGGCTATAGCAACCGCCAAGGCGGTTAGGACGGGGACGTTTAGGGTGGGGCGCTTCGCCCCACCCTAAACGTCCTAAGCAAGCTGGCGATCGCCTTGAAGAAGTTGGAGTTTAGCTCAATTCCAGCCAGTGCGTCGAAAATACTCGATCGCGCATCCGTTCGGAAATCCATCGACACAACCTCTTCATCGGTGTAGCCCATCAAGAGCTTCTCCGATCGCCCCTCAACCCTGAGCTTTTTTGCGATCGGGTTCTAGCACTTCGCGGCTATAAACCTGGAGAGCAATGCTCCAAATTTGGTAGCCTTCGGAACTGAGGTGCAAGCCGTCTGTCGTCAGGTTGGGCTTAAGATTGCCTTGGGCATCAGCAAACAGAGATTCCAAGTCCAGGTAGTATACGCCTTCCTGTCGGGCGATCGCCTCTAGCTCTCGGTTAAGCGCTTGGATACGGCTTGCCGGAATTGCCAAGAGGCGATCGCGCCCTTCCCACTTCACGCGATCGCCCCCGTGGGGCAAGATAGACTGAACGACAATTTGCGACTTTGAGTGATTATTTTTCATGTCCCGGACAATCTTTTCCTGATTATCCAGCAGCGTTTTATCGTCAACGCCTCTAATCAAGTCATTAATGCCGATCATCAGAAAAATTGTTTCTGGCGCGGTCTGATCAAATAGACTGAGGCGTTTCAACAGTCCAGCAGAAGTTTCACCCGAAATGCCTTGATTCAGCCACGATCGCTCCGTCGGCAGCAGGTCTTGCGGAAACCAAAGACTGATGGAATCTCCCGCCAAGACCGTCAATCGAGCGGGTTTCTGAGTCGCCACGATTTTTGCCTCCTGCCGCAATTGATCAACCCACTGTTGGTAAGTCAACTGATGACGTTCGCCCAAAGCTGGAGATGGAGCAGATTCTACAGACTGAGAGGTGCTCAAAGCGATCGGAGACGGTTGTGGGGATGATTGCGGTAAAGACGATCGCCCCAGTGACAGTAACAGCGCTACTGCCAATAGCCCATTGCCCGCCAGCGATAGAAATACCCAGCGCGGCAAAAGCTGCATTTGCAGAGCCACAGGAGAAAACTTGAAGAAGTTCGTCGCCGAGCGGAGACGGCGATCGCCATTTCGCTTAGCAGAACGGCGGTTGCGCACAACATCAAGATCCATCAGGTATGTCCACCAACGTTCGACATCGCCAATCATAACGTAAACGACCCCACCGCTAGGCAGATGGGACTTTCAGCAACCCCAGAGATCACTTAAAGAGCAAGCCCTACCACGAGGAGTGTTTACAAACGCCCCATTGATGGCAATATTTTTACCCTTTCAAAATAAATCAACAACACACCTAGAGCATCCCCCCAATCTTTGGGTATGCAGACCTCGTAATTCGGGCAGGGCAACTCATTAGGGTCTTGTGTTTGCCTGGGAACCCGATCGCGCTTCAGCAATTTCTTGATTCAGCACCTCTAGCGCCTTGGCATACTGAATATCGTCAGCTGTACCTAGGCGATTGTTTGCGCCAAACAAGTCTTTGCGCTGGTCATCCGTTAGGTCAATTACCACGTCAGGTCTAATACCAGAACGGTTGATATCCCGACCGCTGGGGGTGAGATACTTTGCCACCGTCACTGCCAGACCAGAGCCGTCTCCCAGACCCCGCACCGATTGCACCAATCCTTTACCGAAGGTTTGGCTTCCCACCAACGTGCCGCGCTTGTCGTCTTGCAGCGCTCCCGACAAAATCTCGCTGGCGCTTGCCGAGCCGCCATCTACCAACACCACTAAGGGCTTGGTAGTTAGTGCAGTGCCGTTAGCGCTCTCTTTTTCTGAAACTCCCTGGCGATCGACGGTCGAAACAATGCCACCCTCGTTAATCCACATCCGCGCAATGTCAATACCGGAGTAAAGCAAGCCACCTGGATTGGAGCGCAGGTCAAGAGTGTAGCCCACAACCCCTTTTGACTCTAAATCTTTAATTGCCGATCGCATTTCGTCTGGGGCATTAGCGCTGAATTGAGTCAGGCGAATGTAGCCGATCTTGCTGCCAGAACTATCCTGCACGGAGTATTTCACAGGGTGAATCTCAATGCGCGCCCGATCCAGGGTGTAGTCAATTTCCTGAGTGCCACGTCGGATAGTGAGCTTTACTTGAGTACCCACTTCGCCCCGAATCAGACTCACAGCATCGTTGCTATCCATACCCTGCGTGCTTTTACCATCAATTTTGGTGATGACATCTCGTGCCATGATTCCGGCTCGGAAGGCAGGCGTATCCTCAATGGGCGATACCACAATCAGCTCTTTGGTCTCCTCATCCTGAGAAAGCTGAATACCTACTCCAGTCAATTCTCCTGAGGTATCAATCTGCATATCGCGGAATTGCTCAGGATCCATGAAGCGCGTGTAGGGATCGTCAAGCTTCTTCAGCATTTCCCGAATCGCATCATAGCCTTCCTTAGGCGTGCTGTAGGATCTGCCTAAATATTCCTGCCGCACGGCTCGCCAATCAGTCTGATTAAAGGTGGGATCAACATAGGTGCGATCGATCAGCTGCCAAACCTCATCAATCAACTCTTTCGGGTTTCCCTGAAAGAAGGCTTGACCTTGAGACAGGTGCAACCCCGCTCCGGTAACAGTCACTGCGGCGACAGCGACGGCAGTTGCACCTAAAACAAGTCCACGCTTTGTAATGACCATAGTTTGATCCAGATGAGGATTGAGCAGAAGAGGATTAGCGGTAACGAAGGTACGCCCAATCTAGCATAGACGGAAGAAAACCGGGCTGAAGTTTGTGATTTGAAAGAGGTGCTGCGTACCCCTTTCAAATCACAAAGAGCTTTGGTCTATGATTTGAACTACGGCTCACTCACCTGTGGCTCAATCCACTGCCCGTCGCCTTTAATCAGGTTAATTAATTCCTCTACGCCTTGCTCTTCAGGAACGCGCTTGATCTCTTCTCGACCGCGATAGAGAGAAATGTAGCCCGCCTGTTTACCCACATAGCCATAATCGGCATCTGCCATTTCGCCGGGGCCATTAACGATGCAGCCCATAACGGCAATGTTCAGCCCAGTCAGATGGCTGGTGGCTTCGCGGACTTTGTGCAGCACTTCTTCCAGGTTAAACAGCGTCCGACCGCAGGAGGGACAAGCCACATACTCCACCATCGTCCGACGTAGCCCCAAAGCCTGCAAAATGCCATAACAAACCGGAATTTCTTTCTCCGGCGCTTCCGTTAGCGAAACGCGGATGGTGTCACCGATACCTTCCGCCAGCAGGGTGCCAATCCCTGCCGTAGACTTAATCCGCCCATATTCGCCATCTCCGGCTTCAGTCACGCCCAAGTGCAGCGGGTAGTCCATGCCCAAGGCATCCATCCGGGCGACCATCAGGCGGTTTGCCGCGATCATCACGGGCACTTTGGATGCCTTCAACGAAATTTCGATATTGTAAAAATTCAGGTCTTCGCAGATGCGAATGAACTCCAGCGCCGACTCCACCATGCCTTCGGGCGTATCGCCGTAGGTAAACAGCATCCGCTCGGCAAGGGAGCCGTGATTCACTCCAATCCGAATGGATTTGTTCTGATCTCGCAGGGAAATTACCAGCGGCTCCAGGGTTTCCCGGATTTTCTCACCAATTTCCTGAAACTCTGCCGGAGTATATTCGGTGCGATTGGCGCTGGGCTTCTCAAACACATAAAGACCCGGATTGATCCGCACGTTGTCCACGTAGTTTGCTACTTCCAGGGCAATTTTCAAGCCGTTGTGATGCACATCTGCCACCAGGGGCACAGGTTGATAGGAGGCGTAAAGGCGATCGCGAATCTCTTCCATAGCCTTTGCGTGAGCCATGCTGGGCACGGTAACACGGACAATTTCGCAGCCAATTTCATGCAGCCGCCGAATCGCTGCCACGGAACCATCGATATCCAGAGTGTCTTCGTTGATCATCGACTGCACGGCAACCGGATGACCACCCCCGATCGTTATACTGCCGACCGGAACCGGGCGGGTTTTGCGACGACGAAGGGTGCCGTCTGTGGGCAAGTTGAACGCCGAAGGTTGAGCACTAGCTAGATTGGGAAGAGTTTGCATATCCCGTTTGTTGAGTGATTCAGTGAATTTGGACTGTGAGTTTGGACTAAGTTCAGCCTAGGCTATACCTCTAGCATAGTTGGGGAAGTCGCTGAAATTCTGTTTTTAGCCGCGCTTGATCCAAATGGCTCGGATACCCAGATTTTTAGCCCCTTCGTAATCTTCTTTGAAGCTGTCGCCAATGTGCCACGCTTTTTCTGAAGGGCAGCCGTGTTTTGCGAGTGCTTTTTGGAAAATTTTAGGGTGAGGTTTAGCGGCTCCAACTTCAGTCGAGATAGTAACTGAGGTGAAAAACTCGGAGAGTTGCAGAGCAGACAGGACATCATGAAGGCGCGTGTCAAAGTTGGACAACACGCCTAGGGGAATGCCTTGACTCTGCCAATGTTTTAGCGCTGGAAGAACGTCAGGATAGATCTCCCAAGGCTGGGCGGTGGCAAAATGGGCATAGAGCGCCGCAAAGAATTCTGAGAAATTGGCAAAGCGATCGCTCACCCCTGCTCTCTCAAAGGTTCGGTGCGCCAACTGCTCCCACCATTCATATTCTTTTTGGGGAATCTCGGCTGGCGTTGCGCCAGGAAACGCCATAGGAGCTTCAGCAGTTTTGAAGCTGTGGTAAAAGGCTTTGTCCAGCAGCGCCGCCTCTACTTCGACTCCAAACTTTTGCGCCACTTGCCGATAGGTTTCCCCCACGCTACCTTTCACGCCGAACAAGGTGCCGACAGCATCCAGAAAAATCACCTGGGGGCGATCGCCTCCCTCAAATTCGATATTCCTCACGCAGAATTAGCTCTCCTCCAACTTTGCCCGCAGCTGCTCCAGCTCATCGTCGATCGCCGATCGCTTTGCCGGATTTGAGGGTGAGGCGGTGAGACTGGGAGCATCTCCGGCAATCAGCTTGGCTTTGAGGGCTGCCAGCTCATCATCGACATTGCCGCCGCTTTCTAACACCTTGAACTGCTTCTCGATCGCATCTCCACTGCTCAATTCAGCGATCGCCTCGGACTGAGCCTCTAGTTGCAGGACTCTCTCCTCCATGCGATCGAAAGCTGCCATAGCGTTGTTGGTGCCGACGCGATCGAGCATTTCGTTGAGCTGCTGCGAGGCTTTTGCCGAACGGGCACGAGCAATGTACATATCTTTCTTGGTTCTGGCTTCCGAGAGCTTGCTTTCTAGCGTCACCATATTTTGCTTCAGCTTGCCGACTACAGTGCTTTGCTGCTCAATTTGTGACTTGAGGGCGTTGGCGGTGTCTTGGTAGGACTGGCGACGGGCAAGAGCTTCACGAGCCAGGGTTTCATCATTTTTTTGCAGAGCCAACTGCGCCCGTCGATACCATTCTTCGGCAGTCGCTTGAGACTGAGAGATCTGTCGCTCAGTGCGCTTCTGGGTGGCGATCGCCTGGGCAACGGCTTGCCGAACCTGGATCAAGTCGTTTTGCATATCTAGCACCGCCTGCTCCAGTATCTTCTCTGGATCTTCTGACTGGCTGACCATGCTGTTAAGATTGGCGCGAACGACCCGTCCAATTCGATCAAATAATCCCATACCCAAACTCCATTAGCCCATGAGGCAGGGCGATTGCTTCATGGTACCGCACCTTATAGAAGGAAGGTTTGAGACAGCTCCTCCAAACTCCATTTCTAAAGAAGTTCAGCGGTTTCTATGCCAGACCCTACAAGTTGCGTCAGGATAGAGAGACAGTAGCGTAGCGATAGAAACCTGGACATGATTGAGCATGATGTCGTAATTGTGGGCGGTGGCTTGGCAGGAACACGCGCGGCAGTCGAGATCGCTAGAACTGACCCTAGCTTGAGCATTGCCGTGGTGGCAAAAACCCACCCCATCCGATCGCACTCTGTGGCAGCTCAAGGCGGCATGGCAGCCACGTTAAAGAACATCGATCCAGAAGATACTTGGCAAGCCCACGCCTTTGATACGGTGAAAGGCTCTGACTACCTAGCCGATCAGGATGCCGTCGAAATTCTCACCCGCGAAGCCCCTGACGTGGTGATCGATCTAGAACATATGGGCGTACTGTTCTCCCGCTTGCCTGACGGACGTATTGCCCAGCGTGCCTTTGGCGGACATTCCCACAAACGCACCTGCTACGCTGCCGACAAAACCGGACACGCCATTCTGCATGAGTTGGTCAACAATCTGCGGCGCTACGGCGTACAGATCTATGACGAGTGGTATGTGATGCGGCTGATTTTGGAAGAAGATCAGGCAAAGGGGCTGGTGATGTATCGCATCCGCGATCGCCGTCTGGAAGTCGTCCGAGCCAAAGCCATCATGTTTGCCACGGGCGGCTACGGGCGGGTTTACAACACTACCTCCAACGACTATGCCTCTACCGGAGACGGGCTGGCGATGACGGCTGTTGCCGGACTGCCCCTAGAAGACATGGAATTTGTCCAGTTTCATCCCACGGGTCTGTATCCGGTGGGCGTCCTGATCTCGGAGGCCGTGCGGGGCGAAGGAGCCTATTTAATCAACAGTGAGGGCGATCGCTTTATGGCGACCTATGCCCCTAGCCGCATGGAGTTAGCTCCTAGAGACATTACCTCCCGCGCTATCACACTCGAAATTCGGGCGGGACGCGGTGTTCATAAAGACGGCAGTGCAGGTGGGCCTTTTGTCTACCTCGATCTGCGCCACATGGGTAAAGAGCAAATCATGAGCCGAGTCCCTTTCTGCTGGGAAGAAGCCCATCGGCTGGTGGGGATTGATGCCGTGACCGAGCCGATGCCTGTGCGTCCTACCGTTCATTACTCCATGGGCGGCATTCCCACCAATACAGATGGGCGAGTGCGTAGCGGCATTGGCGATGGGCTGGTGGAAAGCTTTTTTGCGGCTGGCGAGACTGCCTGTGTGTCGGTGCATGGTGCCAATCGGCTGGGCAGCAATTCGCTGTTGGAATGTGTGGTGTATGGCAAGCGTACCGGAGCAGCGATCGCCCAATATGTGCAAAACCGCAAGCTTCCTGATGTAGATGAGCAGCGTTACTTAACTCAGGCAGAACAGCAAATTCAGGAGCTGATTGACTTGCCGGGACAGTACCGTATCAACGAAGTTCGTCAAGCTTTCCAGGACTGCATGACTGACTACTGCGGCGTTTTCCGTAATGAGGCATTGATGCGGGAAGGGCTGGAAAAACTGCAAGGTATCCGCCAAAAAGCTCAGCGCATCTATCTTGACGAAAAAGGCGCAGTTTGGAACAGCGAACTCGTGGAGGCTTTGGAGCTGCAAAGTCTGCTGATCGTCGGAGAAATGATTCTCACAGGCGCACTCAATCGTCAGGAGAGCCGAGGGGCACATTGCCGGGAAGATTTTCCCGATCGCAATGATCCTGATTTTCTCAAGCACACGATGGCGTTTTACTCTCCAGCGGGTATCAATATCAACTATCGTCCTGTATCGCTGACGATGTTTGAGCCGCTAGAGCGCAAGTATTAGGAGCATGGGACATGGGTAGCAACCGCCAAGGCGGTTGGGATGGGGACATTTTTGGTGGGACGCTTCGCGCTCCACTAAAATGTCTTAAGCAAACTGGCGACCGCTATATTAGGAATCATGGGACATAGTAAATGGGCAAGTATTGAACGGCAGAAAGCCAAGAGCGATGGGGTTAAAGGCGCAACGTTTGCCAGAATATCGCGGGCAATTATTATGGCTGCTCGGAGCGGTGTACCTGACCCAGCAGGCAATTTTCAGCTGCGGACGGCGATCGAAAAAGCAAAAGCCGCAGGAATGCCCAACGAAAACATCGATCGGGCGATCGCCAAAGGCTCTGGCAAACTGAGCGGCGACGAGCTAGAAGCGATTCGCTACGAGGGCTATGGGGCGGGTGGCGTTGCCGTAATTGTGGAAGCCCTGACCGACAACCGCAACCGCACGGCGGCTGACCTCAGAGCTGCTTTCAACAAGCGGGGCGGCAACTTGGGCGAAATGGGCTGCGTCGGCTGGATGTTTGAACAAAAGGGTGTGGCGACGCTTCAGGGCAAGGCGTTAGGCAAGGGCACATTTGAGGCGATTGATGAAGAAGCCCTGCTAGAAGCCTCTCTAGAAGGCGGCGCAGAATCCTATGAGATAATTAACCTGGAGGGGGTGTCTGAAGATCAGGTGCCCGGAGCAGAAGTCTACACGGATACCAATACCTTAGAAGCTTTGGTGCAAACTCTAAAGGATAAAGGCTACAACGTCATTGAGGCTGAATTGCGATGGATTCCTCAAAACAGCGTTGAAGTCACCGATCCCGATCAGGCTCGATCGCTCCTTCAGCTGATGGATGCCTTGGAGGAACTGGACGATGTGCAAAGCGCTACGGCAAATTTTGAGATGAGTGAGGATTTGATGTTGGCAAGCATGGTGTAGCGCCCCACTCCTATTCTTTTTGTCCTGCTTGCCAGGTTGCACCAACGGCTGCACCAACGCCAGCAAATAGACCAATTCCCATGTTCTCTAGGCGAATAATCCAGGGATCTCGGACATTGCAACTCGCGCTGGAATTATCTGACTGCGTGCATTGATCGATAGCAGCCTGACTGGTTGCACCCCCAAAAACAATGCCGAGTACGCCACAGACGGCGATCGCAATCCAGAAGCGGTGAGAATTTTTGCTCATAGTATTTCTGCTCATGACGTTGAAGTGACGGCTCAGGTGAATTAGATCTACATAGTCGATTCTGCTCATTCCGACTTCATTCCACAGTGGTAATAATGCAGAATGTAGCTACGATTTCTTGACCCGCACGAGCAACCTCTACGTGTGATCATCAGCAAACCTCATGCAAATTGGGTTTGGTGGAGGCGCGCCTCCACCAAACCCAATCCCAAAACTCTAATCTGCGAGAGGTATGGCTATCGCCAGTTTGCTCAGGACATTGAGGGTGGGGCGCTTCGCGCCCCACCCTCAATGTCCTGAGCAAACCGCCTTGGCGGCTGCCATACGGTACGTGTAATGATCATAGGACTTACGCATTTTCGTTGTGTGTGGTGGGCTGCGCCCACCACACACAACGAAAATGCACTACAGCTAGAGGGCTTGCGTAAGTCCTATATCAGTAGACCTGAGAGGCAAAAATTGAACGCAAACACAGTAGTGCCGATATGGGATTACGTAATTGAGTTAGGATAAGTTATTTTTTGAGAACCGCGCGGCTCTCAAAAAATAACTCCTTGGATTCTAAGCGCGTAGTGCTATGTAAGGCGGTGCAAATATGAAGCGGTGCAGATATGAAAACGTTTGATTGGATCATAGTAGGTGGGGGTTTGGCAGGTTCGGCACTAAGCTACGAACTCGCAAAGGTAGGGTTTTCAGTTTTGCTGCTAGAAGACTCGCCAGTTCCTTCAAATGGAACGCGCTACAGCTATGGAGGTATTGCCTACTGGTCAGGCTCGACGGATCTGACCAAGCAGCTCTGCCAAGAAGGGATTGCCATTCATCACCATCTATCGTCTGAGCTAGGGGCAGACACGCAGTTTCGCGAGATGAATTTGTTGCTTATGATCGATGCCGATCGCGATCCTGAAGCGATTGTTCGCCAATATCAGCAGTTTCCCATCACACCTGCCTTGCTAACGCCTGATGCTGCCGTTGAGGCAGAACCGCTGCTCAATCCTGAGGCGATCGCGGCAGCTCTGCTACTGCCCCATGGGCATGTGTCGCCTGAAGCTACGGTAAAGGCTTACAATCAGGCTTTTTTACGCGCTGGAGGCACAATGCAAGTTGCCCCAGTCACAGGGTTGATACAGATGGGCGATCGGGTACAGGGAGTGACTACACCTACGCAGACTTATGAGGGAGCTAATGTGGCTATCTGTGCGGGTGGCTTGAGTCGATCGCTACTCAACAATGTCGGCATCTCGACTCGACTCTATTTCACCCAAGCTGAAATTATCGAAACCCTTCCTGTCGAGGTGCAGCTCCAGACCATTGTGATGCCTGCCGAACTAAAGCGATTTGAAATGGAGGCAACGGCTGGAAGCATAGAACATGACGCGCTCTGGGATCAGCCGGGTCACGAAGTGGTTGCCCCAGTTCTAGATATTGGAGCCATCCAATTTCAGGACGGCAGCCTGCGGATTGGGCAGGTCAGCCGCACGTTGACTGATCCCCAAGCTCAAGCCGATGCGGCAGCTAGCGAATGTGAACTACGGCAGACAGTAGGACATTTCTTGCCTGCCTTGAAACAGTTGCCAGGGCAATGGTCTAGCTGTTTAGTCTCTTTCAGCGGCGATCGCCTTCCGTTGGTAGGTCAGCTTGCAGCTGTTGAGGGTTTATACTTATTTTCTGGGTTTAGCAATCCTTTTGCAGTGTTGCCGCCTGTAGCACGGCGCTTTGCCCAATCTGCCATGGGTCAGCCGGATGAGCCAGACATTCTACTTGCTCAACTCTCGCCCAATCGCTTGATCCCGTGATTTTCCCATGATTTTCTCCGCTCCAGTATCTTGGCGATCGGATAGTTCCAGTTGATCTCCGCTAAGCTTAGAAGTATTGTCAAGTAATTAGTATTTAGGGAACCTACGAACCCATGAGCGCCGTATCCATGATTGTGGCTCCGCTAACCATCTTTCTGAATGCCTATCTTGTGCTGTTGCTGATTCGCATCTTGTTGAGCTGGTTCCCCAATATCAACTGGCTCAGCCCGCCATTCTCGATTCTCAGCCAGCTTACCGATCCTTATCTCAATCTTTTTCGATCGATCATTCCTCCTCTGGGCGGCATTGATTTTTCTCCCATGCTGGCGTTTCTTTTGCTCAATGTCATTATCAGTTTGCTGCCTCGTGTTGCTCCAGTTGTTTCTATGTATTAGCCTGCGGACATTTCTCGATAAGAAACTCCCATTTTTGAGAGGAGGGCGCGATGGAGCCGTTCCTTCTTCTCAGAAAATGGGTAAGTTTTTTCTCAGAAAATGTCTATCCACGACTCTCCTGAGCCTTTAGAAAGCCAGTCTCCGTTAAAGGGTGCTGGTTTTTTAATGCGGTTTTGCAGAATAGGTCAAGGGATCGCTGGAGGCAAGGGAGTCAAGAAGCGAAGTACGCTAGTATTCAAACAACACTTTTTGGGCTGCTCTCGCGTGGACTTTGAGATTATTGGCGATATCAGAGATATTGAAGTTATCGCCATAGGAACAGGAATTCGAGATCGGGCGCGATTGCAGAAGCAATATGGTCGAGCCAAATGGAGGAAGTTAAAGGGCGTAGCCCAAGTTCAGCTTCCCAACGGTATGATACGGGTAGCTGAGATTCATTGGTATGAGGCTCATGGAATTGGCAAGAAAGAGTTCAAACTCAAGCTACCGTTTTTAGATTAACTATGAAAACAGAGCAGATTCAAATAAATCAGTTTGCGGTATGTCTAAATAGTGAAGGCTACAAAGCTTCATTGGAAGTCGGCAAAATATACCGCATCATCAATGATAACGAAGCAGAAACCAATGGATTAATTCGAGTCATTGATGAGAGTGGGGAAGATTACGCTTTTTCTGCAAATCGATTCTACCCGATTAAGTTGCCAAAGCCTGTGGAAGAGGTATTGCTGGCAGCTTCTTAGGAGCGCTAAGTCAAAAAAAATTAATTTAACTTTAACTCAGCTGCTACAGCGATCGCTGTAGGTAAGGAATAAAAGGCGATCGCTCCTATACTCCTCTATTCCTCTACTCCTCCATGTCATCTAGATAAAGCCGGACAAAATCCTTTGCCGCTTCAGAGTTCAGCTTCTGAAGGGAATTTTTTATTGTAAACACTGCTTCTGCCGAGGGATCTCTCTCTTCGCTGACCCAACGGCTCACATTGGAGCGATCAATCCCCATCACGGCTGCAAGCTGATACTGACTAATACTGTAATGCTCTAATACTTGTCTAAGCGCTTTTCCTGCTCTTCCCATGCTCTCGATTGTGTCAGAGAGTCTGAACGGAGTAAACGATGTAGATTAGCATCTAGATGACAATTAGCAACTGAAAAGGTATGATAGTTAGATGACGATTGGCAACTATGCGATCGTCATCTAACTATCTGGTGAACCAATATGTTCAAAGGCTTTATTCCCAATCCTGAATCAATGCCCTGAAATCTCTACTTTGCCTCTTGCGCCCAAGCACCCCGATCGCGAACCCGTCCAAATCCTGATCACCTGATCATCGGTTCTGAGCCGGGAATCGAATCTATGATTCATCGACTCTATCTGTGTCGATTTGCTGAAGTTCACGAATGGACAATTTTGCTTCCGGCTCCCGTTCCCGGAAAACTGATGCGCAGCCTAACGCGATATGTCGATTTGAATTAACGTTCGCTTCCTGTCTTTCTCTGCAAACCTGTCTTTCTCTGCAAACCTGTCACACCCAGTTGCAGAACTTTTGCCAAAATTCAGTAGAGTCAGCGTGATCATCGTGGTGCAAATGTTCTACCCTGAAGGCATGGTTTGTGAGGCAAAGGCAGATTAGCATGGAAATTCTTTCGGTGACGCTGAAGAACTTTAAATCCCATAGCGATCGCCATTTCGCTTTTCAGCCTGGAACCAACGCCATCTGTGGCGAAAACGGAGCCGGAAAGACGAGTATTTTGGAAGCGATCGCCTGGGCAATGTTTAATTACCGAGGCGGTTACAACAAAGAAGATTTGATTCGGAACGGATCAAACAGCGCTCAGGTGACGATCGCCTTCGTTTCCAGTCGAGATGGACGTACCTACGAAGTTCAGCGCTGTACGACGAAAGGCTATACGCTTTACGATCCGCAGTTAGATACCAAACTGGATTATAAGCATATTGAAGACGAGGTCTTGCCCTGGTTGCGACAGCAGTTTGGCGTTGCGCCAGGAACAGATTTAGCGCGGCTATTTGCCAATACAATTGGCGTTCCTCAGGGAATGTTCACCGCAGATTTTTTGCTGTCTTCCGAGAAGCGCAAACCGATCTTCGATGCCATCCTCAAGGTGGAAGAATATCGGATGGCAAATCAGCAGATGCTGTCCTTAGAAAAGTATGGTAAGGCAGAGTCCGAGGGTCTAGAACGCTCGATCGCCCAGTACAATGAATCGCTACAAGAGTGGGAGTCTCTGCGCGATCGCCATCTGTTTGTCAGCCGCGAAATCGCCGCTAGCGAAACGGCATTAGCGGGTCTTCAAACCGAGCTGGCAACGCTGCAAGTTGAGAAAGATCGACTAACGGCGCAGGCACAGCAAGTACAGCAAACTTCTGCAAAACTGCAAAACTTGACGGTGCAGATTGAAGGTAAACAGCCCGCAATTACCTTGCTCAATCAGTCGGTGCAGCGGGCGCAAGCCGCCGTACAAGTCTGTCAGGAAAATCGGGAAAACTACCAGACCTATGTACAGGCAGAGGTTACCTTAAAAGAGCTGGATCAACAGGCAAAACAGCGGCAGAGCATCCTCAGACAGCGAGAAGCGCAGCAAAAAGGACTCACCGATCTACAAACTCAACTCACCAAGCTCGATATCAAGCGGGAGGCGCTAGATCAAGCCTCAGCCGATCTGGAGCAGTTGCAGCCTTTCATCGCTCAGCAGACCGAGCTAGAACAGCAGCAGCTCAGCCTGATAGAGCAGCTTAACCAGCTCCAAGCCCTGAAGCCCGAACAGCAGAATCTCTCTCGGCAAATGGCAAAAATTCGGGCGGAGCAGACAAAGCTGAGTGCCGAAATCGAGCGGATTCGATCGCTAGAATCGTTGATCAGCCAAATTCCCGACTTAGAACTGAAGCGCGATCGCCTTCAGGAGCAGCTCAGCCGAGTAGAAGCCGCCAAGCAGTTTGAGTCAGAGCTACGGCAGTTGGTCAGTCAGGGAGAGGCACAGCGCGATCGCCATCAGTCTCAGGCTGAGCAGGCATTAGCCACCCTTCAAGCCGTTCAGCAAACGGTGCCGCTGTTGGCAAGTGCTTCTGTAGAAGCGGCACTGGCGACTATTCGGTTAGGCGTTGAACTCAACACAGATTTGCTCAACGCCCTCTGGCGGATCTTGTCAGATTTGTCGGAGCAGATTTCTGTGTCCAAGCTTCAGGAGCAGTTGCGCCAAATCAAAACACAGCTTGAGGCGGGCTATCAGCACAGAGCAGAATTTGCAGCGCTAGACTCAAAGCAGGCTCAGCAGACGCACTGGCAGACAGAATCCGCCCAACTTCAGGAACGCATCGACCAAATTGCTGCCGCCCTCGCCGCTGAACCCGACTGGTTAGAGAAGCGATCGCATTTCATAGCCGAGCTAAATCAACTCGCGAACCCTAAAGGACAGGCACAGCTTCTAGTCCGGGATCTTCAGCAAGCTGACGCCTTGAGCAGGCAATACGCTGCCCTCAAAGCTCAGTCCGCCAAACTAGAGGAGGCGATCGCCCTGCTTGAAACACAGCTCATGCAGTTTGCCGAGCTTGAAGATCAGATAGAGCAGCAAAAGCAGCTCCGCCAAACCCATCAGCCCACCTATCTGATCTATATGCAGCACCGCAATGATGCCAATCAGTTAGCAAAGTTGCAGGCCGACCTTCATCTCGCTTCTGAACAGTTGGCAGAGCTGGTGACAGAGCAATCCGCCTTACAAGTCGAGTATGAGCATCTGACCCAGACCTATGATCCGCAGCAGTGGCAGCAGATCCAGACCCTCTATGAAAAAACTCGCAGCGAAGCCGATCGCCTTGCTGGGGGGTTGCCTCAGCAGCAAAAACTCATGGCGCAGCTAGACAGCCAGCTTGCCATTCTAGACTCCATGGCTGAGAAGCGCGATCGGGCACAGGCAGACCTCAAGCAAAAAGACAAAGTTCGCAAATTCATCAGCTTTGCTCGCAAAGTCTACAAAGAAGCGGGGCCGCGCATCACCGAGCGCTATGTGCAAAATATCTCCCGCGAAGCCGATCGCCTGTTTCGGGAACTGCTCAACCGCCCCAACGTAGCTCTGGAATGGACGCGAGACTACGAAATTATGGTGCAGGAAGGGGCGCACTCTCGCCGATTTATTAACCTATCGGGAGGCGAACAGATGTGTGCAGCGCTGGCGGTGCGGTTAGCCTTGCTACGCGTTCTGGCAGACATTGATATCGCCTTCTTCGACGAACCTACCACCAACATGGATCGCCCCCGTCGAGAAAGTTTGGCAGAGGCGATCGCCAATATCAAAAGCTTCCGGCAGCTCTTTGTCATTAGCCATGACGACACGTTCGAGAAAATCACCGAAAACATCATTTTGGTTGAGCGCGATCCCCTAGATTAGCCCTAGATTAGATCGTATGACATTACATAATTGAGTTAGGACGAGTTATTTTTTGAGAGCCGCGCTCCGCGCGGCTCTCAAAAAATAACTCATTTGATCTAAGCGCGTAGCGCTATAGAGTAAACTAAGCAATCTATTTTGGTGCTGCAAGATGGTGATTTCTCCTGCATCCCAAGTCGAAATCTTCTATCCCACTGGCGATGGTAAACCCGTGGCAGAGACCTTTGACCATCTCTATGCGCTGCTAGTGACTCTTGAGGTGCTGCGGCAATACCTCACCGGACGACAAGCCACAGTTCTAGGCAATCAATTTCTTTACTATGCTCAGGGCTTTCCCCGCCTGCGCGTCGCGCCCGACGTGATGGTAATCTTTGGCGTAGAGCCAGGTGGACGAGACACCTACAAAACCTGGGAAGAAGGACAGATTCCTAGCGTGATCTTTGAAATCACCTCTCCATCGACTCGCCAAAATGACGAGCTTTCCAAGAAAAATCTCTACGCCCAGATGGGAGTGCAGGAATATTGGCAGTTTGACCCCAGAGGAGAGTGGATTACTGAAAAGCTGCGAGGGTACCGCCTCCATGATTTTGTAACGCTGGATGGCGAACCAGAATCAGTCTATGAACCCATTACCGACGGACACAGTCAAGTCCTGCAACTGCGGCTAACCGTCGAAGGTCTGCTGATTGGATTTTATCGGCTCGATACAGGTGGAAAGCTTCTGATTCCTGATGAACTAGCGGCAGCATTGCAGCAAGAAACTCAAACCCGACAGCAGGCAGAAGCGATCGCCGAAGAGCAGCGCCAAAGAGCCGAAGAGCTAGCGGCACAATTGGCACGATACCGCGATCGATTTGGGGAATTATAGCTGTCGCCAGTTCGCTTAGGACATTTTTGGTGGGGCGCAAAGCGCCCCACCAAAAATGTCCCCGTCTTAACCGCCTTGGCGGTTGCCACACCTGAAGCATAGTTTTTCAGAACACTGTCTGAAGAAATTCATTCTAAGAAATCCATTCCGGGTCAGCATGAAGCAATTAAAAACCTATGGACGCTGGGTGGTTTTGGGGGCGATCCTCTTCTTTTTAGTCACCACGCTCAAGCATCACTGGGAAGAAGTTGCCGCGATTCGGGTAACTGCCCTTGGCTACAGATATTTGATTGCTGGACTAGGCGTGACGCTGCTGGCGCATATTTGGTCAGGCTGGGTTTGGGGCTGGATTTTGCGAGAGCTAAATCAGCCTGCACAGCCCTCCTGGAGTATTGCCACCTACCTGAAAACCAACATTGCCAAGTATCTGCCGGGAAACATTTGGCAGTTTTATGGGCGGGTAATGGCAGCCAAAAATGTCGGATTTTCAGTCAGTGCAGCGACTCTTAGCGTTGTGCTAGAGCCTCTGCTAATGGCGGCTGCGGCATTGGCGATCGCCCTCATCGGCGCTCAACAAAACAATCAACTCTTGCAGGGATTAATTCTGATCGCCGTTTTAGCCAGCATTCACCCGCGTGTTTTGAATCCGCTATTGCAGGTTGCCAGTCGATTGAAGGGAAAGGGCAAGCCTGCGGATGAGCCTACAGAAACCCTGCAACTCAGACGCTATCCTTTGCGACCGCTCTTGGGCGAAGCGGGCTTTGTGCTGCTGCGGGCAACAGGATTTCTTTTAACCATGTCGGCGCTCAGCCCGATCGCCCCTGAGCAAATCCCGGCGCTGATCAGCGGATTCAGCTTTGCCTGGTTGCTGGGTCTCATCGTTCCTGGTGCACCGGGGGGCATTGGTGTATTTGAGGCGACGGCGATCGCTCTGCTGCATCAGTTCCCCACAGGCATTGTCTTGGGTAGCGTAGCGCTCTATCGTCTGGTGAGCATTTTGGCGGAAGCGATCGGTGCAGGGGTTGCTTGGAGCATGAGCCGACGCAAAAGGGCAAACGATTAGTTTTTACTTATAGATTTTATTTGATAATCATCTCGAAAATCATTGAGATAAGTATATGCCTACGCCGCAATTCGCAGTAGACTAATTTTCATGCGTTAAACCAATGCAGATTCAGTTTTAGATAGAAAAAAATCTATGTATCAGCAACAGTTCATCTGTTGCAGGGAGGTTTTCATGTCTAATTTTTCCCCTGTGAATCGACGCAAGTTTCTAGTTACGGCAGGTGCGGCTGCAAGCGCAACTTTCTTAAAAGGATGTCTTGGCAACCCTCCGGGTTCAGTGCCTAATGCTCAAGGTGAGGCAACATTTGCTGCTCCGCTGGTGAATATAGCGGTAGGGGATGCGCCCGAAACCCCGATCGTCAAGCTGGGCTATATCCCGATCGTTGAGTCTGCACCGCTGATCATTGCCAAAGAGAAAGGCTTTTTTAACAAGTACGGCATGACGGGAGCCGAGGTTTCCAAGCAAGCTAACTGGGGAGCGGCACGAGACAACGTTGAAATTGGTGCTGCTGCCGGGGGAATCGACGGTGGACAATGGCAGATGCCAATGCCTCACCTAATTTCCGAGGGGGTGATCACAAAAGGGAACAGAAAAGTACCCATGTATGTGTTGGCGCAGTTGAATACGCAGGGGAACGGTATTGCGATCGCCCAAAAACACTCGAATAAAGGTTTTGGGCTAGATATTAGCGGAGCTGCCGACTACATCCGCGGACTAAAGACAGCAGGCACTCCCTTCAAAGCGGCATACACTTTTCCAAAAGCCAATCAGGATTTCTGGATTCGCTACTGGCTAGCGGCTGGAGGCATCAATCCTGATACTGACATTAATTTGTTGGCAGTCCCGGCGGCACAAACGGTTGCCAACATGAAAACGGGCACAATGGATGCCTTTAGCACAGGTGATCCCTGGCCTTATCGAATCGTGGGAGATGGCATTGGCTTTGTGGCAGCCCTGACTTCCCAAATTTGGCCTGACCATCCTGAAGAATATTTGGCAATTCGATCGGATTGGGTGGACAAAAATCCCAAGGCAACCCAGGCGGTTTTGAAAGCGGTGATGGAGGCACAGCAATGGTGTGATACTCCAGAAAACCGGGAGGAGCTGGCAAAGATTTTGGCAGGTCGCAACTACTTCAATATTGCCCCCAAAATTCTGTCAGAACCCTACAAAGGCAAATATGACATGGGGGATGGCAAGCCTCAAATCAATGACGTCAAGGAGTCTACACTCTACTGGAAAGATGCGCGCGGCAATGTTTCCTACCCTTACAAAAGCCACGATCTATGGTTCCTCACCGAGAGCGTACGCTGGGATTTCCTGCCTGCTAGCACCCTGGCAAACGCCAAAACCATTATCGATAGAGTGAACCGCGAAGACCTGTGGAAAGAGGCGGCAAAGTCGTTGGGTATTGCTGCTACCGATATTCCTACCAGCACATCGCGGGGTATTGAGAAATTCTTTGACGGCACAGAGTTTGATCCTGAAAAGCCTGAAGACTATCTCAAGAGCCTCAAGATTAAGACGGTCAAGATATAGACGATCGCTTCCCGAATACTCATTGCTTTTGGAATGCTCAAGCAACCACCATTTGACTCAAAAAACGATTCCCTTAGAGAATAATTAGGAGTATATAGAATGACCGCTACTAAACTGCCAACTCGAAACACGTCAGACTTTTTAGGATCGATCGCCAAATTCTGGAAAAAGCAGGCTAAAAACATTTTGCCCCCCCTCTTTGGCACATTGGGTTTTCTGCTGGTCTGGGAACTATTTTCCCGCTCTGGACTGACCCAGCTTCCGGGGCCATCTAGCCTGTTTTTAGACGATCGCACCCGTACCTATTTGCTCTACCCGTTCTATGACTTGGGAGGATTGGATAAAGGGCTATTCTGGCAAACCTGGGCAAGCTTGCAGCGGGTGGCGATCGGCTATAGTGCAGCCGCGATCGTCGGCATTGGCGTGGGAGTCATTGTCGGGGTCAGTCCGATGATCTCGAAGGCGCTCGATCCGCTGTTTCAGTTTTTGCGGACGGTGCCGCCGCTTGCCTGGGTGCCGATCGCCCTGGCCGCTCTTCAGCAAAATGAACCTGCGGCACTATTCGTTATCTTCATCACCGCAATTTGGCCCATCTTGATCAACACGGCGGTGGGCGTGCGTCAAATTCCACAAGATTACATCAACGTCAGGCGAGTGCTGCAACTCTCAAATCGAAAGTTCTTCTTCAAGATTTTGATTCCCTCGGCATTACCCTACATCTTTACAGGATTACGAATTGCGATCGGTCTGGCATGGCTAGCAATTATTGCCGCAGAAATTGTCATGTCGGGTGTGGTTGGGATTGGTTTCTTTATCTGGGATTCCTACCAAAACAACTATGTCAGCCAAATCATTCTGGCATTAGTTTATATCGGTGCAGTGGGTCTTGTCCTGGACAAGGCGGCAGCATATATCCAGAACAGAATTGTTCCTGAAGATCCTAAATAGGATGTATTAGCCTTATCTCTTTAACATTTCTGAAAAATCCTCATTCAGGTGAAGTATCATGTCTGTTTTTGTTGCCATTGATCAAGTTGATAAGGTATTTCCGCTGTCGAGTGGCGGAGAGTATATTGCACTCAAAGGGATTAATCTAGAGATCAAGAAAGGAGAATTTGTTTCTCTCATTGGTCACTCTGGCTGTGGCAAATCGACGCTGCTGAATATGCTGGCAGGTCTAGATTTGGCGACGAGCGGCTCCGTGACCCTGGAGGGTAGCCCGATTACTCAACCCGGTCCCGATCGCATGGTGGTGTTTCAAAACTACTCGCTGTTGCCCTGGCTAACGGTGCGGGAAAACATTGCCCTTGCCGTAGATTCCGTGATGGAAGTCAGCAAAGCCGATCGCCAGGACATTACCGAGCGCCACATCCGCATGGTGGGGCTGCAACACGCCGCCGACAAACCCCCAGCACAGCTTTCAGGCGGTATGAAGCAGCGGGTGGCGATCGCCCGTGCCCTTGCCATCCGTCCTAAGCTGCTGCTGCTGGATGAACCCTTTGGTGCATTAGATGCCCTGACGCGGGGCAATCTGCAAGAGCAGCTGATGCAGATTTGCGAAGAGAATCAGGTGACGGCAGTCATGGTGACCCATGATGTCGATGAAGCCGTGCTGCTATCCGATCGCATCGTCATGTTAACCAACGGTCCCTGCTCCAAAATTGGCGGCATTCTGGAGGTAGACATTCCTCGCCCCCGCAAGCGCATGGAGGTGGTGAATCATCCCAGCTACTACAGCCTGCGATCGGAGATTATCTATTTCCTTAACCAGCAGAAGCGGATCAAAAAGCTGCGGGCAAAGAAAATGGAGGCGATCGCCCGTCACGGTCTGGAGAAAGTCAATCTGGAGCTAGGCTTTGTGCCGCTGACCGCCTGCGCGCCGCTGGTGGTCGCCAAAGAGAAAGGCTTTTTTGAGAAACATGGGCTAGATGAGGTAAGTCTGGTGCGGGAAACAAGCTGGCGCGGCATTGTGGACGGCATTGCCGGAGGCTATCTTGACGCAGTGCAAATGCCTGCTGGAATGCCCGTTTGGCTGACGGTGGGTGGACATCAAGACCGACCCATCCCCACCGTCAGCGGTCTGACCATGACCCGCAACGGCAATGCCGTCACCCTAGCAAGAAAATTCTACGAGCAGGGTATTTACAACGCTGCCGACTTCAAGCAGATGCTGCTCGACTCCGCCGATAGTCAGCACACGCTGGGCATGGTGCATCCTTCCTCAATGCACAACATCCTATTGCGCTACTGGCTGGCATCCGGCGGTATCGATCCCGATCGCGATGTTGTTCTCGAAACCATTCCCCCGGCACAAATGGTTGCCGATCTCAAAGCAGGTACAATCGACGGTTACTGCGTCGGCGAACCCTGGAATCTGCGGGCGGCGATCGAGGATATTGGCTTCACGGTGGCAACAGATTTAGAGATTTGGCAAGGACATCCCGGCAAGGTCTTGGGCGTAAAGGAAGAATGGGCGATCGCCTATCCCAATACCCACATTGCCTTAGTCAAGGCGCTCATGGAAGCCTGCCGATATTGCGCCGATCCGGCTCACGCGACAGAAATACAGGAGTTGCTGTCTCGCCGCGAATACCTCAGCACCAGCGAAGAATATATTCAGCTTGGCGACCCCAATGCCTATGTCTGCACCCTCGACAAACCTATGCGCGAGTATGCCCACCACCTGTTCTACGGCGATGGGGTCAATCGTCCTAGCCGTACCGAGCATCTGTGGATGATGACCCAAATGGCGCGGTGGGGAGACATTCCTTTCCCGCGCAACTGGCTAGAGATCTTAGAGCGCGTCTGTCGCGTCAGCGTCTTCAGCACTGCTGCCCGTGAACTCGGCGTACTAGACATGAAATACCACCGAGGGCCAATCCAGCTCTTCGATGGAGTCAAATTTGATGCCGAAGACCCGATCGCCTATCTCAACCACCTCACCATCAAACGCGATTTCAGCGTTGCCGAAGTTGCCCTCGACGCTCGCAGAGTAGCCGCATAGCCACCCCACATCCTTTCCACCTGCCCTACACATCTCCGACTCTCGCTGAACATTCTGCATCTTGCCCCCCAACCCTCCAATTCTAGGGACTTCCGGAGTTCAAAGTTCCCCAGAATTAGGGGATTTAGGAAGCTAGAGAGCCTAGCTCGTCCAATCCATCCACCCATTCACTCATCCACCCATCATGCTGAATCAAACCAACATTCGCCCTCCAGTCTCCCTCCAGGAAGATCACCCCCCTTTCCTGTCGATCGCCCATGTTTCCAAGGTTTATCCCACGCCCAAGGGTACCTATAATGTTCTACAAGATGTCAACTTAGCCATTCATCAGGGTGAGTTCATTTGCGTCATCGGTCATTCTGGCTGCGGCAAGTCTACCCTGCTGAATATGGTGTCTGGATTTGTTCAGCCCACTCAAGGCTCGGTAACGCTGCAAGGCAAACCCATCACTAAGCCTGGATTCGATCGCATGGTGGTCTTCCAAAACTATGCCTTGCTGCCCTGGCTGACGGCATTCGAAAATGTCTACCTGGGGCTAGATTCCGTCTACCCCGAAAAATCTGAAGCCGAGAAAAAAGCGATCGCCCGTGATCACCTAGCCATGGTGGGCTTATCAGATGCGATGGACAAAAAGCCAACCCAGATTTCGGGCGGCATGAAGCAGCGGGTGGCGATCGCCCGTGCCCTGGCAACCCGGCCGCAGGTGCTAATTCTGGATGAACCCTTTGGCGCGTTAGATGCCATCACTAAAGAGGAACTGCAAGAGGAGCTTTTGAAGATTTGGAATGAGCACCGCTGTACCGTGCTAATGATCACTCACGATATTGATGAGGCACTGTTTCTCGCCGATCGCCTGGTGATGATGACGAATGGCCCTGCGGCTGACATTGGCGAAATCATGACGATTCCCTTCCCCAGACCGCGCGATCGCACTCGTATCATGGAAGATCCTGAATACTACAAGTTGCGAAATGAAGCGCTAGATTTTCTCTACAATCGATTTGCCCACAGAGATTAGCCCACAGAGATTAGCCCAACCCATCTAAATCTATTTGTGCCAGCAGTGACTCGATAGGCATCTGAATCTGGGTATGAGTTTTTTGAGCGGGGGCGCTCTCCGCACCTTTCGAAAAAACTCATACCTAAAACCAGCAACGCTAAAATATAGTATTCTCCTGATCTCTACTCCGTAAACCTGATGAGCGTCATTGTCTTTGGCAGCATCAACATGGATCTTGTGGCTCGAACGCCGCGAATTCCGGCTCCGGGAGAAACGCTGACTGGGCATGGGTTCGCTATGATTCCCGGTGGTAAAGGTGCCAATCAGGCGGTTGCCGTAGCGCGTCTGGGGGTGCCAACTCAGATGGTTGGGCGAGCCGGTTCCGATAGTTTTGGACAAGATCTTGTGAAAGCATTGAGGCATAGCGGCGTAGGGTGCGATCGCGTCACGATTGATGACTCAACTCAATCAGGAATTGCTCTGATTACGGTGGAGGATACAGGTGAGAACAATATTGTGATTATTCCAGGAGCCAATGGGCGAATCGATGAGTCAGACTTAGAGCGTTTAAAGCAAATCTTGCCCTCTTCTAAAGTCTTGATGCTTCAGCTAGAAATTCCTCTCTTGATGGTAGTAGCCGCAGCTAGGGCAGCTAAAGCGATCGGCGTAACGGTGATTCTCGATCCGGCTCCAGCGCGATCGGATTTACCTGACGAACTTTATTCGCTGATTGATATCCTTACTCCTAATCAAGTCGAAGCCAGCCAGCTTGCAGGAATCCCAGTAACAGATCTTGAGAGCGCTGCCAAAGCCTCCGCCATTTTGTACAAGCGCGGTATCCCCACAGTTATCACCAAGCTAGGGGAGCAAGGATCTTACTGCATTACCGAGATGGAATCTTTTTGTACCCCTGCTTTTCCGGTAGAATCGATCGATACGGTAGCAGCTGGAGACTGTTTCAACGGCGGGTTGGCGGCTGGACTGGCGCACGGAATGTCCCTGCGTCAAGCGATCGCACAAGCAACAGCAGCAGCAGCACTTTCTGTCACAAAAGCTGGAGCGCAGCCCTCTTTGCCCACTCAAGCCGAACTAGCAGTCTTTCTGGCTCGTCAGCCCTTTGAAAGCTAGGGATGAGCTAGGTCTGCTTGCAGGTACAGAACTCCTCCAGCGTTATACCAATATTAAGACCCAAACAGGGCAGATGATTTTGAGAGCAAGACTCAATAGCTGAGGTCAGCAAGCTAGCACATCAATCGCTCTAAATTTAATTCCCTGTTTCAATGATGTGAATATCAACTTCGTGGAGCGATCGCATCAATCGATCCACAAATGATCCTTTGAGCAAAATTTTCCATCTTGCTTTTTGGGTTTTTCCCAGTACGACCTGAGTAATTCGGCGCTCTTTGGCAACCTGGGCGATCGCTTCGGCAATATCGACATGAACAACGCGCAAAAACTCACCTTCAAACTCTTTGCACAAGCGTTCGCAAGTTTCTATATGCAGCGCCTCAGTTTTAGTCAAAAAGCGGTCTGAAGTGTTGACGAACAGAACTGAAAGGGGAGCCTTCATGTAGTCTGCAATGCGAGCGCCGCGACGGAGGAGCTGTATGGCGTTAGGATTGGTGGAAATGCAGACCAGCACCCGTTCGTGAATATTACAAAACTGCCTGCTGGTAGCAGTTTCCATGCCGTTAGCTTCGACATTATCTGCGATCTCTCGTAGAGCCAGCTCACGCAATGCAATCAGGTTTCCTCGCTGAAAAAAGTTTTGCAGCGATTGTTCAATTTTTTCAGGAGCATAGATTTTGCCGTCCCGCAGACGTTCTTGCAGCGTTTCCGGCGTAACGTCTACGACAACAATTTCATCAGCACTTTCAATAATGCGATCGGGTACACGCTCGCGAACGACAACTCCCGTGATTCTAGCCACCAGATCGTTCAAGCTTTCCTGATGCTGAATGTTAACTGTGGAGTAAACATCAATTCCCGCATTCAAGATAGCTTCAACATCCTGGTAGCGTTTTTCTCGTTCTGAGCCAGGTACATTGGTGTGTGCTAACTCATCTACTAGCACAAGCTGCGGACGACGCGCCAAGATAGCATCTGTATCCATTTCTTCAAGGACAATCCCTGAGTGCATAACATGCTTGCGAGGGAGGATTTCTAAGCCAATCGACTTTTCTGCCGTCTCTTTACGGCGATGGGTTTCTAGAAGCCCAACGACAACATCTATGCCCTCTCGTTTCAGACGATGTCCTTCTTCCAGCATTTTATAGGTCTTGCCCACACCCGGAGCCATGCCGATGAAGATCTTATGTTTACCTTTACGAGTGCTGCTGCTATAGAGTGTATCGGGGGATGGATTGTACATTATTCTGGGATTTCAAGGTGAATCAGTCTATGACCTGCTAATAAGAGACTTACTGAATGATTAAAAGAAGTTTTTGCAATCTGTAAATGGAAAGTCGATCGCATGAGGACGTAAAAATGGTGCAACAGCCCACACTAACTCAGACTGTTCTCGCAGATCGGAAATATGATGCCACTTGCGGGTCAGCGGCTCATAGACAGTAGCTGAAACTGAACTCGAAGCGCCTGAGGCAGGATTTACCTCAGCCTGCGGCAAAAAAGTCAAATCCTCCAGCACCTCTGACGCAAACTGATAGCGGCGATTTATTGCGGGTTGCAACAGTCGATTAAGGATATGAGCGAGAGAGGAATCGATCGGATGAGGCAGAAAGTTTTGCCAGTTCCAGGCATCCTCACCTGTATCAAATAGATCAAAAGGGGGCATTTGAGTCAGTAAATGAATACAAGTAACTCCTAAACTATAAAGATCGCTAGCGAAGACCGCCCTGCCGCGAGTTTGCTCAGGTGCAGCATACTCGGCGCTACCAATTAAGGTGCCTGTCTGGATAGGTAAATCCTCGGCGATCGCTTTGGCAGCACCAAAGTCTACTAGAACAAGCTGTCCATCCTGACGGTGGCGAATGATGTTTGCAGGTTTGATGTCGCGGTGAATGATATGGCGATCGTGGATGAATTGCAAAACGGGCAATAGCTGGGTGAGAAGTTGGCGAATTTGAGCAGCCTTAAACGCGCCCGCCTCAGCCAATTCTTGCTCTAGCGTCTGACCCTCAATAAACTCTTGCACCAGATAACCCTGTCCACCCTGTTCAAACAGGTCTAGCAGGGCTGGAATCTGAGGATGTTGTCCCAATTCTGCTAATCTCAGACCTTCCTGCCGCAGCGCATTTCTGGGCTGACTTTCGCAGGTTGGCAGAGGAGACATAATCTGCTTAATTACGCAGTACGGCTGAGCGGGCTGGAGCTGATCGAATGCCAGAAAAGTTTTGCCGAATCCGCCCTGTCCAATCCATTTGTGGAGGCGATAGCGGTTTTGAAGCAGTCCGCTACTCGGAAAATTTTCGGAGAGATTATCGCCCGAAAAGCCATGTGAAGAGGTTGAAACTGGGAGGTTATGGCTCATAGACTGAGACTAGAGGAGCGATAGAAGGTGAGGGGGCGAGTAGGTGAAGTCATGTATTCCACCTACCCATTTTACTAAAGCTAGAATCCTAAGCTGGCTGTAGAGCATCCAGCGCTAGATTGAGCTTAAGGACATTAACGCCGGGTTCGCCAAAAATACCCAAAAATCGCCCCTCGGTGTTTTGAGCAATCAATGGCTCAAGCTGGATAGGTTGAAGGTTCCTAGCGGCTGCAACTCGCGTCACCTGATTACGAGCGCCCTCTACGGTGATATGGGGGTCAAGGCTAGAACCAGATGTGTAGAGTAGATCGGCAGTGGGTTTAATTCCTGCCTGTTCAAGTCTGGGTAAGTCTCCTGCGATCGCCTGACTCGGATCTGGATCGCTTTTACCCTGGATGCGATCGAGCAGTGCAGAGTTGCTGGGTGCTAAGTTACTGGCTCCTGAAACTCCGGTTTTCAGAATACCCGCATCGTCTTTTTGAGGATCAGCCGTGCTGTAGCTAGTGGTGCTGGGGCGGCTGTTGAAATAGCGATCGGATGTGAAAGGTTGTCCAATGAGAGCAGAACCTACCACAGTACCTTGCGCATTTTTAATCAAGCTGCCGTTGGCTTGGTAAGGAAAAACGAGCTGTCCAAAAGCAATCATCACCAAGGGGTACAAAATGGCTGTCAGCAGCCAAAGCACAAAGGTCGTTCGAACGGCTCTACTGGCTTCTCTAGCAAAACTCATAGCTAACAAAACTCATGGTAAGGAATGGAAAGTGAATGGAAGTTAGAATCTTTCAGGTTGAAACATCACCACAAAAAGATAGGCAGAAAGGCACACAGTGGCAATACCAAGCAGAGTCAATGCCCAGACCTGTAAGCGATCGAGTTCTCCTCCGGTAGCTGCCAAAACTGCGGGCGCAAAGAGGGTATTAAAGCATAGCGCTAAAAACAGATACGAGGGAAGCTTGCGTCTACGCCAAGCAGACCAAAATTCACCCATATCTTCGAAAGCTTGGGAGGAATAGAATGATATCAGGTATTGATTAGGAGCGGGAGATTTCATAGAGAGTAGATTCTGAAGGAATACAGAAGGAATACAGATTCAGTGAACAAGGCTCTTAAGAAATGGGCAGAATCAGATCGATAAGCTTGATGGCGATAAACGGAGCAATTACGCCACCCACTCCATAGATTAAGATATTGCGTTGCAGGAGCTGATTCGCGGTGAGCGGGCGAAACTCTACTCCTTTAAGCGCTAAAGGAATTAGGGCAAGAATAATCAGCGCGTTATAGATCAAGGCTGAGATGATTGCCGACTGCGGACTCTTCAACCCCATGACGTTCAGAGAGCCGATGCCTGCCGCCGCAAAGATTGTCGGGATAATGGCAAAGTATTTGGCAATATCATTGGCGATCGAAAAAGTGGTCAAAGCGCCTCGCGTAATCAGGAGCTGTTTGCCGATCGCCACTAGATCAATCAACTTGGTGGGGTCAGAGTCTAAATCCACCATGTTTGCGGCTTCCTTTGCCGCCTGTGTGCCAGAGTTCATGGCCACACCAACGTTAGCTTGAGCTAGAGCCGGGGCATCATTCGTGCCATCGCCCGTCATGGCAACGAGCTTGCCTTGTGCCTGCTCTCGGCGAATGACATCAATTTTATCTTCTGGCGTAGCCTCCGCAATGAAATCATCCACACCTGCTTCTTCAGCAATCACAGAAGCGGTAATTCGGTTGTCACCCGTCAGCATGATCGTGCGTACCCCCATGCGGCGAAGCTGGTCAAAACGCTCTCGCAATCCGGGTTTAACAATATCTTTTAGGTAGATAATGCCGTATACCTCACTATTTCTACAAACAGCTAAAGGTGTACCGCCCAATCTCGACACTCGCTCATAGGCTGCGTCGAGATCGGCAGAGAGTGTGCCCCCGCGCGATCGCACAAACCCCTTGACGGCATCCACTGCACCCTTACGCGCCTCGCCACCATCAGGTAAATTGGTACCGCTCATGCGAGTCCGCGCCGAGAATTCGACCCCCTCAGCCGCATTGCGATCGAAGTCAACGGTGGCTCCCATTTCTTCTGCTAGCCGCACGATCGATCGTCCTTCAGGCGTTTCATCAAAAACGCTAGCTGCCAGAGCTGCTTGAGCAACCGCCTGTTCAGAATAGCCGTTAATCGGAATAAATTGGCTGGCAAGCCGATTCCCCAACGTAATGGTTCCGGTTTTATCCAGCACCAGTGTGTTGATATCTCCACAGGCTTCTACCGCCCGTCCAGAAGTGGCAATGACATTAAACTGTGCTACCCGATCCATGCCAGCGATACCAATAGCGCTCAGCAATCCGCCAATGGTAGTGGGAATCAGCGCAACCAATAGCGCGATCAGAATAGCGATCGTCGTAGGAGACTGCACATAGTTTGCTAGAGGAGACATGGTGGCGATCACGATCAGGAAAACCTGGGTCAGCACCACCAGCAGCACGGTGAGGGCAATTTCGTTCGGGGTCTTCGACCGCTCTGCACCTTCCACGAGGGCGATCATGCGATCGATAAAGCCCTTACCCGGATCGGAAGTAATGCGGATGACTAGCTCATCTGATAACAGACGCGTACCGCCTGTTACCGAGCTGGCAATGTCTGTTCCAGGTTGCTTCAGCACGGGAGCCGATTCTCCAGTAATAGCTGACTCATCCACTGAGCCAATGCCCTGAATCACATCGCCGTCTGAGGGAATCATGTCTCCAGCAATGACCTTGACCTGATCGCCCCGCCGCAAATCCGTAGAGCTAACTTCCTGCACAGAGCCATCGGGCAGCATTTTGCGGGCAACTGTATCCGATCGCGTTGCCCTAAGCGAATCTGCCTGCGCCTTGCCTCGTCCTTCGGCAACCGCTTCGGCAAAGTTGGCGAAAACAAGGGTAAAAAACAGGATGAAGGTAATCAGTCCATTAAAAATCTGCTGGTTTAGGCCTGTATCTGGAACGTTACCAAACAAATTTGGGTTAAAGGTCACGAGTGCGGTCACGATCGTCCCGACCCAGACGATAAACATCACCGGATTTTTGACGGTAATCCGAGGATCAAGTTTGATAAAAGCCTCTTTAACAGCCCGTTGATAGAGTCCGCTCATATCGGCTTTGGGCGTATGTCTGCGAGATTCCCGTGGGCCGCCTGGAGCGCGGGGTGGAGTCGATGAAAATTGGTTGCTGGATTCCATAGTGGGTTCTAAAGAGCGCAGATTTGAAGAGTTTTGAGTGAGGGGATGGGCGAAGTCTGATGCTATCTATTCAAGTGACCTCATCCCGCTGGATTCAGCCGCCTTTAGCAATTTGAAAAGCTTCGGCGATCGGCCCTAACGCCAAGACCGGGAAGAAAGTGAGGGCGCCCAGGATCAGCACTACGCCAGCAGTCACACCTGTGAACAAAAACGTATCGGTGCGAAGCGTCCCAACAGTCATCGGTACAGGCTGTTTACGAGATAGGCTGTCTGCTAGCAGCAGCAAGGCAATGATGGGAATATAGCGTCCACATAATAAGCTGAAGCAGGTGCTTAGGTTCCACCACAGCCCTGTAGAAGCAGGTTGAGAATCTGCTAATCCTTCAAAGCCCGAACCGTTGTTAGCTGCGGCTGAAGCATATTCGTAGATGACCTGGCTAAGACCATGAAACCCAGGGTTGCTAATGCCTGAAAGCGTTTCAGGGAATGCTAGGGAAATCGCTCCTGGAATCAAGATGGCGATAGGATGTACCAGCAAAATCAGAAAGCTGGCTAGAACTACCTCTCGCTTCTCAATTTTGCGTCCCAGAAATTCTGGAGTCCGTCCTACCATCAGCCCTGTGACAAACACAGCTAGGATCAGGTAAGCAAACAGGTAAGCTGTTCCAGTTCCCTGCCCACCCCAAATAATTTGCAAAAACAGGTTGGACAACAGGACAAAGCCACCAAGCGGCATGAATGAGTCGTGAAGGCTATTGACTGCCCCACACATTGTTCCTGTTGTCGTGGTGGCAAACAAAGCAGACTGCGCCCAGCCGAAGCGAACCTCCTTTCCTTCTAAGTTAGGTTGTACGCTTCCTAGCAAAGAATTGACAGCAGGGTTTCCTTGATACTCGCCTATTGCTGTTAAGGTGACAAATAGCAGGTAAATCGCCAGCACCATGCTGTAAATCAACCAAGCCTGCCTGCGACTGTTGGCAAATACACCATAGGTGTAGATAAAAGCCGAAGGAATGACTACCATACCGACAATCTGAATGAGATTAGTGGCTGGGTTAGGGTTCTCAAAGGGATGGGCAGAGTTAATCGCAAAGAAGCCGCCGCCATTCTCTCCCAATTGTTTGATAATTTCAAAATGAGCGACTGGCCCCCGCGCGATCGCTTGACTCAATGCCGGATTTTCGAGCGTGGGTACCACAACTGGCCCTGCCAGCGTTTCAGGCACACCCAACAGAATTAAAGCTACTGCACCAACAATGCTGATTGGCAACAAAATCCTGGTAATCGATCGAATCAGATCCACGTAGAAATTTCCTAGCGGTCTGCCTGTTAGACCTCGAATGAAAGCGATCCCAACCGCCAGACCTGTTGCCGCTGACGTAAACATATGGTATCCCAAGCCAAGCATCTGACTGCCATAGCTGAGGGTTGTCTCACCAGAGTAGTGCTGCTGGTTAGTGTTAGTGATAAAAGAAATCGTGGTGTGCAGGGCAGTATCCCAGGTTGGAGCACCCAGACCCGTAGGATTTAAAGGCAACCATCCCTGATTCATGATTAGAAAAAAGATCAGTAGCGCCATAGCCACGTTACTGTACAGAATCGCCCTGGCGTACTTCCAGCCTGTCATCTCCTCCTTCGTCTCAGTCCCTGTCAACGAGTAAAGTATTCGTTCTACAGGTACCAACACTGGGTCAAGCAGAGTTTTATGTCCCAGATACACGCGAGCCATATACCCCCCAAATGTGGGAGCCAACGCGACGAATAGGGCGATCGTCAACGCAATTTGCAACCATCCTTGAAACATGAATCCAAAAGGCTCCAGGTAGATTAAGTAAGTCAAGATTTTCTAGTTAAGGCAATCTTATCGGGCTAATGAGATGGGTGAAGATAGCACGACGCAACTGCGTTCTAAGCCAACACTTTTGCGACAAACCTTGACTGTAGAGGTCTTAATAAAATCAATCAAATGATTCTCAAATTTCATCATCTCGCCTTTCTAAAGGAAACACAAGATATAGGTTGCAATCTATTCAGGTTTTATATGACAAGATATAGCTTTAATTGAAAAACGTTTAGATGTGTTTAGATGTGATCTATATTTCCAGGTATAGAGCACATCTAAACATGCGTTTTAGTCTGAAAACCTCTTATTTTCTATAGCTTTTAGAATTTAATAGATAAGTTTGCTTTATTGCGAATCTATTAAATTTACGGCAACTACTCGATCGATGAATCTCAAATTGTTTAAGCCATCTTCGATCGCCAGAGATCCTCGCACGAGCACGCTCTGGATTATTTTGGGGCTATTTGTTACCGTCATTATTCTTGAATTTTCCACCCCGCCCGAATACGTGTTTGGGTATCTCTATATTGGTCCAGTCTTGTTAGCCACCTCTCGCCTCAGTCGGACAAATGCTGTCAAAATTACGTTAACTGCGGCAGTCTTGACGATGCTAAACTCCTGGCTTCCAGAGAACAGAGTGCTGAGCAGTTCAATTGTTGCCAGCCGCGCGATCGCCGTTTTAGCCATGCTGGTGACGGCGGTGTTGAGCGATCGTAACCGCTGCTATGAAGAGGCTTTAGCTCAGCAGCAGGCAAAGCTTCAGGCTCAAGAAAAGCTGGCAGATATGCGGGAAGATTTTGTCTCGACGCTGACCCATGATCTAAAAACTCCGCTGCTAGGGGCGATCGAAACGCTCAAGGCATTTCAGCAAAGCGCGTTTGGCATAGTTTCGTTGAGGCAGCAAAAGGTTTTGGCAACGATCGTGCGCAGCCACCAGACTAGCTTACAGCTTGTGGAAACACTGCTGGATGTCTATCGCAACGACACAGAAGGACTGGTTTTGCAAAACAATCCCACCGACCTAGTAGCGCTGGTTGAAGAGGTGGCAACTAGCTTAACGGAGTTGGCGGCAAGTCGGCGAGTGCATATCTCCTTTAGCTATGGAGAATCTGACTTTCGCAGGTTTCTCTGGGTCAATGGCGACGCTCTGCAACTGCAACGGGTATTTGCCAATTTGCTCACTAATGCCATTAATCACTCTCCCAGAGGTGGCAAGGTAGAGGTCGTTTTAGAATCTCATGCCTCAAGCCAGATGGCAAAGGTGATGGATAGCGGAGCCGGGATTACTGAAGAAGAGCTTCCTCATCTATTTGAGCGATTTTATCAGGGACACAGCGATCGCCATGCTAAAGGTTCTGGGCTAGGGCTTTACTTAACGCGTCAAATTATTGAAGCTCACGGGGGCACAATTTGGGCAGAAAACCGCTCTCCTAATGGCGCAATCTTCGGCTTTCGCTTGCCTACTTTTCCGCACTATCCCTCTACACCGTCAATAGAATCCTGAAAGCATCTGGCGATCGCCCTTACGACTCTAGCCACTTCGATCAGCGCGCTGGGCTACCAACGCCTTAAAGCTCGTTTCACCTTTACGAACCTTTACACGATCGCGTTTTTGCTGATGAGAATTGGCTATTGGGTGATTAGCTTTGCCCGTAGCTATGAGGTATGGCTGTCGCCACTTTGCTTAGGACGTTTTTGGTGGCGCGCTCCGCGCGCCACCAAAAACGTCCTTGTCCTAACCTCGCTGTCTACAGCTATAGTTTTAGTCGGGTTGGCGATCGGAGGGTTGGGGATAGGACTTCTGATGCCCAACATGAATGTATGTTTGACTTCATCCACCCCGGCTGCATTGCGAGGTCGAATTTTGGGAGGACTAACGACTAGCTTTTTCTTCAATGATTTTCATAGACAATCGGCTTTAAATCGTTTGACTAATCGCATTCAACGTTTGACGTAGCCAAACATTCGCAGCATCTTTATCTGCCAACTTGCTCCACAGCATAGAGACTGTCCAGGCTTCTGTTTCAATGGGCAGCTCAAATAGTTCTAGACTATGCGATCGCGCAAGCTGTACAGCAACACGGTAGGGCACAGTTGCCACTAAATCGCAGGCGGCAAGAATTGCCGGAAGTGCCAGCATATGGGGTGTGGTAATTGCCACCCGACGCTGGAGATGGCGCTGAGCCAAAAGTTCATCGATTTTACCTGTCGTGTCTCGCCGCAGTGTCACCAGGGCATGAGGTTGGCTCGCAAAGGTTTCCAGCGCCATTGTGCCACGGGCGATCGCCGGATGCCCCCGGCGGGCAATGCCGACAAAATGCTCTTGGAACAGAGCCATACTGTGGGTTTGATGGGGTAGGGTTGGAAACACCCCTAACGCCACATCAATAGCGCCTTGTTCTAGTAAATCACCCACGCTATCTTTCTCAAAACCAATCAGCCGAAAGTTGAGATACGGAGCCTGTTGACCACAAAACCCCAGCAGGGAGGGCAGCACAACCGAGCTAGTGTAATCAGAACTGCCGATCGCCAGCCGACGGGATGAGGTTTTAGAGTCAAAAACTTGACTGGTTTCAAGGGTCTGCCGAATCTGATTCAGAGCAGACACAATGCCTGAAGCAATCTCTAGGGCTTTGCTGGTCGGCTGCATCTCCCGACCCATCCGCATAAATAGCTCATCTTCAAACACCCCTCGCAATCGCCCCAATGCCGCACTCACCGCAGGCTGCCCCAAATGCAGTCGTTGGGCAGCAAGGGTGACGCTCCGTTCTTCTAGTAGAGCTTCAAAGGCAACCAGCAGGTTCAAGTCGATCGCGCTTAGATCAATCGATTTCATTGATTTTAACTATCTTAAAAATCAATTTGCTTAATTTATAGCCTACTGCTAAATTGCCAGTAGAAGCACATTTTGAAATGGAAATCATGACAAAACTGTTTGCGATCGTCGGTATGGGAGATGGCATGGGGCTAGCGATCGCCCGACGGTTTGCCCAAGAAGGGTTTGCGATCGCCATGATTGCCCGCAACGCCGCCAAGCTTGAAAGATTTCAGGCAACGCTTCAAGCCGAAGGATTTGAGGCTCATGCCTTTGCTGCTGATGCGGGTGAAGAAGCCTCTTTGCAATCTGCGTTTACATCCATTCAAGCCCAGTTAGGTAGTCCAGAAGTGATGGTTTACAACGTGGCTACACCCAAGATGGAGAAAATTCTGAACGAAACAATGGATACCTTGGCGATCGATTTCAAGATCAACGTTGCTGGAGCATTAGCCGCCACAAAAGCTGTATTGCCTGCCATGCAAGCCCAAAGGCAAGGGACAATTCTGTTCACAGGTGGCGGCTTTGCGATGTATCCCAGCTCAGATTTTGGTTCGCTTTCATTAGGCAAAGCCGGGATCAGAAGTCTTGCCAAAATGCTGGCTGAGGCATTGAAACCTGACGGCATCCACGTGGGCACCATCACGATTTGCGGCACCGTGAATCCTGAAGATCCCCAATATAGTCCCGGTCAGATCGCTGAACAGTATTGGGCTTTTCATACCAATCCCGACTCTGACTCAGAAATCGTTTACTAACTCACGACAGGGTAGTCCTCAAAAGGTAATGATTTTTTGTTGTAGGGGCAAAGCCCCTACAACAAAAAATCATTACCTGAACCCTATTACTCACGACAAAACCACAGCGTACTAACCATGACTGAAATTGAGAGCCAGAACTTAGCGATCGCCCGCACCTTTATTGAACAGTTCTTAGGCAAAGGCGACATTAGCATTGCCCCAGAAGTTTTAGATGAAAATGTGCAGGCGATAACAGGACTAAAGCCCGATGGCCCGATTAACGGACGGGAAGAGTATAAGCAGATCTTCAGTGCCTTCTATGACGCTTTTCCACCGATTCCGGGTTCAGAAATGCTCATTGAAGATCTGTTTGCCGCAGGCGATCGCGTAGTGGTTCGCTTTCGTTCCGTTCAGAAACACACAAAAGACTTTTTTGGCGTTGCGGCAACTCATCGGGATATCACCTTCATTGAAACCCATGTCATGCGCTTACGGGACGGCAAGATTGTCGAAAATGTGGTCAGCGCTACTAACCTAGAGTTTGAAATGTTGATGGCTCCTGTGCTGACACCATCGATTCTCAAATAGAGCTAAACTCAAGGTCTATCAAAGCATTTCTACTGCTGAACTTTATTATTTCGCTGCTTCTTTAATTGGGTAATCGACCGAGTCCTAATAAAGTTTTTTAGTGAGAACGTCTTGTCCGCGATTCAATGCGAACGAGACGTTTTATTTTAGCGAGCAGAGCGCGATGCAGATCCTCGCTTTAGGAGCGATCGCTCCCCCAATCAGGCAATTTTTCATAATTCAGTTAGAAAGGGCTTAACTTAGAAAGCGATTGTTCATGAGTCAGCGATCGCCCCTTTTTGCCTCACCTGAATCCAGCATAATTAAACCATAGAGTTAAGACCTAGAGTTTGGTGTTTGCCCATGACTCAAGAACTAGGACTCAAAAACTATGACTCAAGAACTGCTGAAAATCAAAAAAATCATTCCTGAGCTTGACATTAGCCCCCATGGTCATTGAGAGCAATACGCCCCTGGACAATTTTCAATCTGAAAAACAGCAGCTCTTGGTGGGGTCGTCCTCAAAATCTAATGATTTTTTATGGGGTGAGCAAAGCCTACCCCATAAAAAATCATTACATAAATACCAGTACCCTTGGTGAAACCGCTTTTGCACCTGTTTGCAAACTACGACCTAAGGATCAGTAATTTGTAGACAAGAAAGATATAATTCTCAGCTTAAATGCTCTAAGGCAGATGCTCTAAAGACAGCTCATTCACTAGACAGGTAGAAATGGATCATGGCAATTATTGCGCTAAAAGCTTGGTACATTCAGGAATATGAGCCAATTCGTGAATTAGAGAAACGTCCCCATGACCTTCGCCTAAGCAAAAATAGTTTGCTAAAGTCTGCTCTTAGGGCGGATTTTTTGGAAGACAGCGCAGAAGTTCGGGAGTCAGCCTGGTTTAAGCGCTATCTAGACGGAGAAACGGTCGAATTTTACATTGAGGGGAGCGGTGGCTACGCCATCTCCAATATTGATTTGATCAGCCATGAGCTGTACTTCACCAAGAAGGATGTCATGGCGCAGCTGGAGCCGACCATTTTCCTCTGCTACCAAACTGAATTTTTGGAGTCGAGCGATCTGTTGAGGGAGTCGATTCAGTCGGTGCTGGAGAGGCTGAACAAGCGATCGCGTCTGCCCATCACCCTAGAAGAATCCCATCGCCTCACCGAGGGACCTGTCCGACTCAACAGTACCCTCATGCGCAAAATCCGCAAGAGTCTACTGTTTGTTGCCGACGGTACGCCAATTTTGCAGATTGATGGCAGTCCACCACAGCCTGTCCCTAGCCCCAAAGTCTGTGTTGAGGTGGGGTATGCGCTGCACTGCAAGCGCACGGAGCAAATTTTGCTGGCTCACATGGAGCGATCGGACATCAACGGGCAGTTTTTGTTTGATGTGCCCAGTGGCAATCGCATTCAGTTTCGCGGCAAGACCGAGCTGAATAAGCTGCTGCCCCAGGCGATCGAAACTCAGCTTCAGCGGTTTAATTTGCTCTAGTTTAATTGGCTCTAAGGCTTGCTTTGGGAGCGTCTCCTAAACTGTTGGCTCAGCACATCCAGCCTTGAGCAGTGCCAGTAGTCGACATGCGCGCAAATCAACCCCTCAGAATTTAGCGTCAGTTCGCTCCAGCCTGGAATCTGAGTACGTGGCTTCCAGGGCAGCGGAGTTGTCCAGCTTAGCGTCCAGTCGGTGCGAATCTGGTCATCAGTTTGCTGGATGTCATGCAGATCGAGCTGCGGATCGATAAACCAGGTGTTAATGAACCCAATCATCTGACGGTAGCGATCGCACCCCCGAAATTCGTTCATCGGGTCTTTGAAGTAAACGTCCGACGCGTAAACGCCATAGGTCTGGTCTTGCGGAAATTTGCGGTAGTCTGCTTTCAGGATTTCTAGGATATCCATGAGCGATGATGTTGAGGTGGCATGACACCCCTGCACTCTAGCAAGAAGTATCGCTCTAATGCACATCACCCCGATACACACTACAGCCTTACGTCTTCACCCACAGCAAGATCTAAAAGCTGAACTGGAAGCCTTCGTCCAAACACAAGGAATTGAAGCCGCCTGCATTATCACCTGTGTTGGTAGCCTCACCCAAGCCGCGGTGCGGTTTGCGGGTCAGGCTGACGGCACTCTACTAGAAGGCAAATTCGAGATTGTGTCCTTAGCAGGCGTGATGTCGAGGCACGGGTCGCACTACCATATGGCGATCGCCGACTCTACTGGACGCACCCTAGGCGGACATGTAATGCCGGGATGCCTGATTTACACCACTGCCGAAATTATTATTGGCATTTTGCCCCACCTCAGCTTTTGGCGAGAACCTGACCCCATCACGACCTACCAAGAGCTGGCGATCGGCTTTATTGATCCCAAAGACCTTATTGATCCCAAAGAGTAGAGAACGCGATGTGCGACTCTTTTTCTAAAGCTCTTGATCTACGTGGGGCAGGCATCTTGCCTGCCTAGATTCGGACGGGCAAGATGCCCATCCTACAAGACTTTCAGACCAAGTTACACATCGCGTCATACCCTAACTGAGGATACCGGGATTCTGCCGATCGCTCAAACCTTAGCAAAATTCATCCGGCTCAAAAATGCCTTCAGCCGATCGCTCTTGGGCTGATCTAACACCTGTCGAGCCGCACCTTCTTCTTCCACCTGTCCCTGGTTGAGAAACAGCACCCGATGGGCAACCTCGCGGGCAAACTGCATCTCGTGGGTGACGATCGCCATGGTCATGCCTTCTTCGGCTAGCTGCTGCATCACGGCTAAGACTTCGCCCACTAATTCTGGATCGAGGGCGCTAGTGGGTTCATCAAACAGCATGATTTTGGGCTTCATACAGAGGGCACGGGCGATCGCCACCCGCTGTTTTTGCCCGCCGGAGAGCTGGTCTGGGTAAGCCTCCGCTTTTTCTGCCAAGCCGACTTTATCGAGAAAAAATCGCGCCATCCGAGAGCTTTCTTTAGCAGGTTGCCCCAAAACCTTCTGGGGAGCCAGCGTCAGATTATCCAGCACCGTCATGTGGGGAAACAGGTTGAACTGCTGAAACACCATGCCCACCTGAGCGCGCAACTGCCGGAGCTGCTGGAGAGAAAGGTCAGGATGCGACAAATCCATGCCGTTGACGATGAGCTGTCCACCATTAATTGCCTCCAGCCGATTGAAACACCGCAGCAGCGTACTTTTGCCGCATCCTGACGAGCCGATAATTGCCACCACTTCGCCTGACTGAATGGAGCCACTGATACCCTTCAAGACGCGCAGTTCTCCGTAGTTCTTTTCAAGCTGAGTGAATGCGATCGCGGGGTCAGAGGTCATGGCAGGAGAAGAATAGTAAGGAGTTCATTTAGTCTAAAGCTGATCGAGTATTCTAGAAGCCCTAGAGCCGATCGCTCTGCTAAAAATACCACAGGCTGTTGGAATTCCACAGGCTGCTGAAAAACTCCACAGGCTGCTGAAAAACTCCACAGAGTGTATGGAGAGCAACATTTATTGACTGACCTTTGTAAACTGACTCTATGTAAACTGGCTCTATGTAAGATGACTGCATAAACGCCTTTATGAGTTGATTATCGTAGGTTCACACCTTGATCCTTTCGGACAACAAACTTTGAGGAGAAAAGATTCAGCATGTTTAAAATGACGCGATCGCGCTTTTTGCGCCAACTGATTTTGGGATTACTCAGCCTCGGCTGTGTTGTCGTGTTTGCAGCCTGTGGTTCCCCCACACCAACGGCAGATACTTCAGCAGGCTCTCCGGCAGGTAGCTCTCCGACAGGCGTTGAAACCCTGAAAGTGGCGATCGATCCCACCTTTGCACCTTTCCAAAGTAAGGGAACAAGCGGCAGCTATGAAGGATTTGATATTGACCTGCTAAACGCCCTTTCCGAAGCGGCTGGGTTCAAAGCCGAACTTCAGCAGCTGCCGTTTGATGGCATTATCCCAGCACTGCAAGCCGGAACCGTGGATGCCACCATCAGCACCATGACCATTACTGCCGAGCGGGCAAAAACCGTCGATTTTTCGAGTCCGTACTTCAAGGCGGGTCTGGCGATCGCCGTACAGGACAGCAACACCGACATTACCTCTCTGGAATCCCTGAAGGGCAAAAAAGTCGCCGTGCAAATTGGCACCACGGGCGCAGACACAGCCAAAGCTGCAAGCCCCTCAGATCTACGTACATTTGACAGCGCTCCCCTAGCGCTACAAGAACTCGCTAATGGCAATGTCGATGCGGTCGTCAACGATGCGCCCGTAACGCTGTATGCCATCAAGAGCGGTAACATCAAGGGTCTGAAAGTGGTGGGGCAACTGCTCACCGAAGAATATTACGGCATGGCAACTCCCAAAGGTTCGCCCAATCTAGCAAAAATCAACTCCGGCTTAGCCACCATTATCAGCAACGGTAAGTACGCTGAAGTCTACGAAAAGTGGTTTAGCGGCACGCCGCCAACGCTTCCTGACAAAGCGCCCATTTGATTTTGAGTTTTGGATTTTGGATTGCATCTAAAATCCAAAATTGTCCTTACTTCCGTTCATCCTCTATTTTCTGACTGCCGTGCTGCAATCTTTCAATACTATTGTCGAAGCGCTCCCTAATCTTCTGCTAGGAGCGGGTGTGACGCTGCAACTGACGGCGATCGCCATTGTCATTGGCATGATTGCTGGGTCGCTCATTGGCATGGCTCGTCTATCCTCTTCGCGGCTCGTGAGGTTAGCAGCACGTTGCTATGTTGACTTTTTTCGGGGTACGCCGCTGCTGGTGCAAATTTTCATGATTTACTTTGGGTTGCCTGTGCTACTGCGAGAGGGCGGGCTAAAGTTTTCGCTGAGTCAATTTATGGCGGCGACCTTGGCACTGAGCCTCAATAGCGCTGCCTATATCGCCGAAATTGTTCGAGCGGGAATTCAGTCGATCGAGCTAGGGCAACGCGAAGCTTCTGAATCGCTGGGATTGGGAGCCGTTCAAACGATGCGATACGTCATTTTTCCGCAGGCTCTCCGACGCATGATTCCGCCCCTAGGGAACGAATTTATTTCGATGCTGAAAGACACCAGTTTAGTCGCCGTGATTGGGTTTGAGGAGCTGTTTCGTCGCGGTCAAATCATTGTTGCCAGCAACTATAAGGCATTTGAGATTTACTTCAGCGTGGCGATCGTCTACTTAGTGCTAACGCTGCTGTTTTCGCAGGTTTTTAGCTGGCTAGAGCGGTGGCTAAACCCGGTTGAGCAAGCGAAGAAAAAGGCGATCGCCCAGCCCCTAGCGGTACGCGATCAGTAATCTCAGCTCCAATCTCGGCTCTCAGCCAAATCTCACCTTCTATTCATTGCCGCATCACTTCTCTAACCCCTATTCCCCTTACAGTAGGAGCAGACCAGAAAGATCCTCACAATCCAACATCCTATGGGTTTTAATCCACAAGAGCTATTACAAAATTCCTTGGATTGGATTCAGGGGTTGGGTGCTGTTGGCGCGATCGCTTTCATGGCTCTCTATGCAGTGGCAACGATCGCCCTTGTCCCTGGCTCCGTGCTGACCTTGGGGGCAGGCGCTGTGTTTGGCGTACTTCAAGGAGCACTCTACGTTTTTGTGGGCGCGTGTTTGGGCGCGACGCTGGCTTTTTTAATTGGGCGTTACTGGGTTCGGGACTGGGTGGCTAGAAGGATTGCAGAGAATGCCAAATTCAAGGCGATCGATCAGGCGATCGGGCGTGAGGGCTTCAAAATCGTGCTGCTGACGCGGCTTTCACCCGTCTTCCCATTCACGCTGCTGAATTATGCCCTGGGGATCACAGGAGTTTCGCTGCGAGACTATATCCTGGGATTCGTGGGCATGATTCCTGGTACTCTCCTATACGTTTACTTAGGTTCTCTAGCGGGCAATTTGGCGGCGATCGGTTCCTCTACCCAGCCCGCTGCAATATGGGCGATTCGCGTCGTTGGCTTCATTGCCACTGTTACGGTCACGCTCTACGTCACGCGCATTGCCCGTAAGGCACTTGCCGCCATTCCCGATTCAGAGTCAACGTCTTAAGCTACTGCCCTAAGCTACAGCCCCAAGGAGCCGCATCCATGACCCGTTTTGACGTTCAATCTATCACTGTTGCGCCCATGGATGAGGCAAACCAAACCCTCATTGCCAATGTGCATCCACCGGATTGGGTAAACCCCACGCCGCAGGCTTTGTATGACTTGGTGGTGATTGGCGCAGGAACGGCAGGATTGGTCGTTGCCGCGGGAGCCGCAGGGTTAGGGCTAGGGCTAAAGGTGGCATTGGTCGAGCGGCACCTGATGGGGGGCGATTGCCTGAACGTTGGCTGCGTCCCCTCTAAGTGCATAATTCGCTCGGCACGGGCGGCAATTCCGCAAGACAGAGAGGCTTTGGGGGTGATGTCCGATCGCCCCCAAGTTGATTTCTCGGCCGTCATGGCAAGAATGCGCCGCATCAGAGCTGAAATTAGCCCTAATGACTCGGCTCAGCGGTTTCAAAAGCTGGGCGTAGATGTGTTTTTGGGTGACGGTTGCTTTGTAGACGGGCAAACCTTGCAGGTAGGGGAGACAGCCCTGCGCTTCAAAAAAGCCGTGATTGCGACGGGCGCGAGAGCTACTAAGCCAGCGATCGCCGGAATTGAAGCGGTAGGCTACCTGACCAACGAAACCGTCTTTTCTTTGACCGATCGCCCCAATCGGCTGGCGGTGATTGGCGGTGGTCCGATCGGCTGCGAACTGGCTCAAGCGTTCCAGCGGTTGGGCTGTCAGGTGGTGCTGTTTCACAAAAATGCGCAGTTGCTCAACAAAGAAGATTCGGAAGCCGCTGAGATTTTGCGACAGTCGCTAGTCCAAGACGGCGTTCGTGTGGTGCTGAATGCCGAGCTGCAACGGGTTGAGCAGACCCCTGAAGGCAAAATGATCCACCTGATAGCGGAGGGAAAAGTAGAGGCGATCGCCGTAGATGAAATCTTGGCAGGAGCCGGACGCGCCCCCAATGTTGAAGGACTCAACCTAGAGGCGATCGGCGTAGCCTATGACTCAAAGCACGGCGTTCAGGTCAATGACTATCTACAAACCAGCAACCCCAAAGTCTATGCCGCTGGCGATATTTGCATGGATTGGAAGTTTACCCATGCCGCCGATGCCGCCGCCCGGATTGTCATTAAGAACACGCTGTTTTCGCCCTTTGGGATCGGACGTTCTAAGCTCAGCAGTTTGGTGATGCCCTGGGTGACTTATACCGACCCGGAAATCGCTCATGTCGGTCTGTATGAGTCAGAAGCCCGCGATCGCAATATTGCCGTAGACACGATCAAGATTCCGTTTAAAACCGTCGATCGCGCCCTGATTGACCATGAGGCACAAGGCTTTCTCAAAATCCTGCACCAGCAAGGCTCCGACAAAATTCTGGGGGCAACGATCGTGGCTTCCCATGCGGGAGACATGATTAGTGAAATTACGACAGCGATCGTTCATAACATCGGGCTGAGTAAGCTCTCTAGCGTCATTCATCCCTACCCGACTCAGGCGGAAGCCATTAAGAAAGCTGCCGATGCCTATCGCCGTACTCTTTTGACTCCCCGAACCAAAGCGTTTCTGGGGATTTTGACCAAGCTGGCATAAAAGCAGTGAATAGGATTGAGAAGTAAACAAAACAGCTTGCCCTCCGCAGATCCCTACCCCTTTTCGCCCTATCCTAATCCACCCCACCTCACTGTCACAGCTTCTCCCCTTATGGCAATGAGAACACGATAAATTCAATACAATGTCACCTGCCATTCACAGATTTTCGCTAGATTAAGACTCATGGCATCGATTGCGCGCAAGAATTTATTTGAGGACATCCCTCGTCTGCTGGTGGCGCAGGCGGGGATCATGTTTGCCGTGAGTCTAGTGACCATTCAGACGGGCATTCTAAACGGATTTACGCGATCGACAGGCATTTTAATCGATCGCTCCGAAGCCGATATTTGGGTTGCCAACCAAGACATGGTGGGGCTGGAGCTGACGCTGCCCATCTCTGCTGCTTTCCTACAGCAAGCTCAGCAAATTGAGGGGGTGCAGCGAGCTGAGGCATTACTCTTGAGCGGTGGTACTTGGCGCAGCCCTCAAGGAAAAATCACTTCAGTGCGGCTATTTGGCTTTGATTCTGCTGGAACTCTGTTCAAGCCGTTTGAGGTAACGCAAGGCAATCTGGCTGAGCTAAAGCAGCCTTACACGGTGATCACGGATGCGACCAATCTGGACAGTTTAGATGTCACTCAAGTCGGCGAAGCAGCAACGATTGGGTCGCTTAGCGTCAAGCTTGTGGGATTAACCACAGATGTGCAGTCGATCGCCTCTGGCACTTTCCTCTTTAGCTCTCTGGAAAATGCTAAGGCGTATGCGACGGGCAACCGAACGGCAAACCTCAACTGTCGGATGCAAAACGAAGAATTTCAGTGCACCAATGTCTATCAGCAGTCGGCAGGTGCTAATCCTGCTTCACTTCAGCCCATGCCGCTGACCTCCACGGATGCCATCAGCTATGTCTTGATTCAAGCAGAGCCAGGTCAAGACCTTCAGGAACTCAAGCAAAAGCTAGAGGCGGCATTGCCCGATACTCGCGCCTACACTCGGAATGAGATGGCGGCACGAACGCGAAATTATTGGGTACAGCGCACTGGAATTGGCTTCATCTTGGGATTGGGGGCTACAGTCGGCATCATCGTCGGCATGGTAATTGTAGGGCAGATTCTCTATTCCTCAGTTGCCGATCACCTGAAGGAGTTCGCCACGCTCAAGGCAATGGGCGTACCCGATCGCGTCGTTTATGGCATCATCATCCAGCAGGCTTTGCTCATGTCGATCTTGGGCTATATCCCTAGTCTGGGACTTTGTATCGGTCTGGGAGCTTGGACATTTGCCACCCAGGGCATCACGATTTTGGTGACACCGATCGCGGCAGCAGGAATTTTTGGTATCACCGTTTTCATGTGTGTCGGCTCGGCTCTGTTCGCCATTCAAAAGGTGACTCGTGTTGATCCAGCGATCGTCTTTAAGTCTTGACGTGTGATGTGTTTAGATCCGATGAAGATGCAGCCCTTTTGCCTTCAGGTCGTTATCGCCAGCCTTGGTAAATGGAACAATTGTCTACAAAGAATTAAAAAGCCCTAGCAGATCAAACAGCGTAGAACAAAAAGCCAGTTTTTCCAGTCTAGGTATAGCGCCTCCAATTGCTTAGTCTCTAGTACCACCCCCGGTTACTCCATCCCAATACCCTTATCCATCGAACTGTAATCATGACTGCTACACCGATTAACTTTCAAATGAATTTGACTGCACCAGCGACTAAAGCGGCGGGTCAGGGCATGGAAGTGGCTGACTCCCTTAACGGAGCTAAGGCGATCGTGGCGCGGGGCGTGGAGATGGTGTTCCAGAATGGCGCGCAAAAATTTTACGGGCTAAAGGATATTAATCTGGACGTGAATCGGGGCGATATTCAGCTTTTGATGGGGCCTTCTGGTTCTGGTAAAACGACTCTGCTGTCGATACTAGGCGGCATTCTCACCCCTTCGGCTGGCAGCGTTTGCCTTCTAGGGCAAGATTTGACGCGCCTCAATCGGTCGCAGCTGGCGAACTTTCGTCTCCACAACATTGGGTTTATCTTTCAGGAGTTCAATCTATTTCCAGCGCTGTCTGTAGTGGAAAACGTCGAGATTGCCCTAGAGATGAAAGGCACCAAAGGCAAGGCAGCTCGCCGGGAAGCCCTGCATCTCTTGGATCAGGTGGGTCTTGCCGATCGCGCCCAAAAGCACCCTCGCGATCTCTCAGGTGGGCAAAAGCAGCGAGTGGCGATCGCCCGTGCTCTGGCAGGAAATCCACAGATCATCATGGCAGACGAACCCACGGCTTCTCTAGATTCTCAGAGTGGTCATGCGGTCATTAATCTACTGCGCAAGCTGGCAAAAGAGAGCGGACGCACGGTGCTGATGGTGACGCATGATCCCCGGATTATAGATGTTGCCGATCGCGTCACCTATCTAGAAGATGGCATGTTGCAAAATAGCTCTGCTGCTGTCACCCACCAGCTTTCTGCATAGAGATAAGCGGCGTTCTATCTATGAAATTATTTTGGGAGGTGTGCTCCGCACACCTCCCAAAATAATTTCACACCCGGATTAAAAAATGCTCTCTAATCTATAGCTGCCGCCAGTTTGCTTAGGGCATTTTGGGTGGGGAGCTTCGCTCCCCACCCAAAATGCCCCCGTCCTAGCCACCTTGGCGGTTAGCTATAGGCTACTTTTTGCCGTTCTGCGGGACTTCTGGAGTCGAGTCTACAATTCCAAAGACCTGATCAAAGACTTTGCCAACTTTGTATCCAGAATCGATCGACTCTAGGGGATCTTTGCGCAGACGATGACGTAGCGCCATCACAATTACCCGCTTAATATCCTCCACCGTCACCTCAGTGCGTCCGTCTAGTGCCGTCAGCGCTTTTGCCGTGCGGTTGGTAACAATGTCGCCGCGCAGCCCGTCTACGTCTAGCTCAGAGCAAACCTGCGAGATTTTGATCTTAAGGTCATGGTCGATCGTCACCGATCTGAGGCGTTCTTGTGCCCCAACTAGCCGCTGCTGCAATTCTTCCTGCTGAGGGCGATACTCCTCCAGAAAGGCTTCTGGCTCTTGGTCAAACTCCGATCGCTGTTCCACAATTTGCACCCGCAGCGCCGGATCTTTGACTGTACGAATCTCGGCATGAAGACCAAAGCGATCGAGCAACTGGGGTCTTAGCTCACCTTCTTCAGGGTTGCCCGAACCCACCAGGACAAACCGAGCCGGGTGGCGAATGGAAATGCCCTCGCGCTCCACAGTATTCCAGCCGGATGCGGCAGAGTCTAGCAGCACGTCCACCAAGTGATCGTCTAGCAGGTTGACCTCATCCACGTAGAGAATGCCGCGATTTGCCTGAGCCAGCAGCCCCGGCTCGAAGGCTTTCACCCCTTCAGATAAAGCTTTTTCAATGTCGATTGTGCCGCAGACGCGATCTTCAGTTGCCCCTAGAGGCAGGTCAATCATCGGCACTTTCTTTTGGATTAGCGCAATTGCTTCTCCAGACTCAATCCGCTGCTTCACCGCATCGCTCATGATGCTGGAGTCGCTGGGGTGGCTGTTAAAGGGATCGCCCGACACCACCTCAATAGCGGGCAACACATCTGCCAGAGCGCGAATCGTCGTGGATTTGCCCGTACCGCGATCGCCCATGATCATCACCCCACCAATTTTGGGATCAATCACGTTCAGCAATAGCGCCAGCTTCATTTCTTCTTGACCAACGATCGCCGTGAAGGGAAACACAGCACGACGAGCGACTTTGGGGGCGGCAACCGTAAGACTCACAGCTCTAAACCTAAAAATGCGAAAGAAACATCAAACACTGCTTCTCATTTTGACACAAGCCGGACGTTGCCACGAGCGAGTCGCGTTTTGAACAGCAGTTCTCATGATGAATTTCATATCGGGGAGTTGGCGCCTGCAGGGCGCGAACTCCCCAACAAAGCCCGAAAAAATGAGAATTGCTGCGTTTTTAAGTGCTATTCAACCCCTAACGAGCGGCGATCGTTGGAGCGGTTGCCAAAATTTGTGCCCCTGTCTGCATTCGCTCAATATCCGCAGCCGTCCATTGCCGAGGAGACTGGCAGTGATGCGCCGTCAGTAAACCCCACAATCCCTTAGCCGTCAGAATGGGCACGACCAAATTTGCCCGCACTGCTAACTGACGTAAAAACTCACGATGACAATCGGCGATCGGCTCTTGCTCAACGTCAGCAATTGCGCGTACTCGTCCTGCTAGGTAGAGCGCAGCATACTCACCGTTAAAACATTCGTCAGGTCCCGTAGACCCATAGATCGAATAGTCTGGGGAACTCAACGCCTCAAAAGTCACTTGCCCTTGCCACTGGCTGTAGAAGTAGTAAAGAACCACGCGATCGACTTGTAGAGCCTCACGTAGGTTATTGGCCGTTTGTTGCACTAGAGCATCTCGATCAAGCGTGTGATTCAAATGACTCAGCACACGCTTAAGTCGATTGTGATCAGAACCCTGGGGCAAAAAATCAAATTGAGGATTGGATTCCGTTCGCATAGCAGGCTAGATTTCCATACCACTAAAGTTCTAAAACCCCTAATGGGTTTTGTATCTCCATCCTCAAAATAACATTCTCAGCTCGAAGGCTGAGACACTCCAGCCTTTCCTAAAGAGGTATTTCTTTAAAACAGACCTGAGTAGATAGCAGTCCCAAAGGCGTTTGGGATCGGTATATTCGATGCCAATCTGAACATTCCAAGGCTAAATTCAGGTACACATTTGTTTTGAAATTGATCTGAGAAACCTCTAGGCGTTTATGTTTATAGACATGCTTCAGAAAAACTCTGAGATCTCAAATTAAAAAAACTTTCAGCCGTGTCGTCAAACAAGTCTCAATCAGGTTTTGCATCTACTGCTTTCAGAACAGGGGTGATTTCGCTCAGTCTAGCTGCCCTAGCGACTGTGGCTGCCCTAACCGCTATAGCTCTAGCGACCCCTCTGGCGATCGCCCAACAGGTTCTACCCGTTAGAGTCGATCGTTGCCTAGAGCTACAGCAAATTACGGGAACCGTCACCTATCGCCGTGGGCAAACTTCCGCAGCCGCTCAAATTCACACTTGCCTTGAAGAGGTCGGTGATACGCTCATCACGGGTCAAAATTCCAGCGCCAAGCTTGGCATAGATACTGGAATTGGCACCATCAGCGTTTCAGAAAACACAACCTTGCAAGTTCAGAAATTAGATACTGCTTCCGATGGGGGTAAAATCACCCTGCTGAAGGTAACGGGCGGGCAGGTACAGCTTCGTGTTCGAGCGTTCACACACCGTGAATCTATCCTAGAAATTCAGACTCCGGCGGGTGTGAGCGGGGTTAGAGGTACTGAGTTTGGAGTGAGCGTTCAACCCAGCGGTGCGACGGGCGTAGCCACCCTTGAGGGCAGCGTTGCTGCTTCCGCGCAAGGGCAAACCGTTGATGTAGATGCTGGCTTACAGAGCAGGATTATTCCGGGAGAGCCACCCTTGCCGCCCAGCCCTCTGAAGGATGACCCTTCGCTAGATATTAGATATTTGGCGATCGTCAGACCAAGTGCAGTAGGTCAGAGAACCGTGAGAATCGTAGGTCAGATCGATCCCGTCAACTTGCTCGTGATTGCCGATCAGACTCAAAACGTTGAGCGGAGTGGCGAATTTGATCTGCAAATTCCTTTGCCCACCAATCGGCAGATCTCGGCAGTTGTGATTACGCCATTGGGAACCCGACAAGCCTATGAGCTGGTTGTTCCCTAGCTGGTTATTCTTCTAAATACTGATAAATACTGAAGTCAGGAGTATTGCAGATGTTTGGTAACACTCAAAAAAGCACTCAAATTATTTTGGGGGCGATCGCTATAGCCGCAGTCGTGATCGCCTGGAGTAGCCTACCGTCAGCCCTAGCTCAAACTAGCGCATCCGCTGAATGCGCTTTCCACAATGCGGCTCCGCAGAGTAGCGTTGAGCCGCAGGGTAGCGTTGAGCCGCAGACCGTAATTATCCTAGGGAAAATTCCAGATGCTCCCTACGTAGTTGCCGTACTCAAGCAAGATGATGTAACTTTAGATACTGTACGCGAATGTGTGCCAGATGCGTTTGAGGCGCGATCGCGAGCGGGTGCTTATATCCGTGCTGGGGCTTTTCCACAGCGATCGGCTGCCGAGAGGTTATCTCGCTACTTGCGTACTCTGAATCTAGATGCACGAGTGATGTATCTTCCATAAGCTATCAGTCGTGTCTCAGAAAACAGACCATGAGATGGCAGCACTATCTACATCAGTTTTGGCAGAATGCAGAACCTCTTCTACCTGGTAGTTTTGCCTCACTCGTCATTATAGGCTTACTCAAATTGGGCACATGGCAACCTCTGGAGCTTCTGAGCTACAGCACTTTGTTTCGCTTGAGAGGTGCAATACCCTGGGACGATCGCGTGGTGGTGGTTGCCATTGACGAGCCGAGCCTTAAGACATTGGGGCGCTTTCCCTGGTCTCGGCAGCGGTATACTGAGCTATTGAAGGTCTTGACTCAGGCTGAGGCGAGTACCGTTGTTTTAGATATTTTGCTGTCAGAGCCTAGCCCAGATGATCCGGCTCTAGCTGCCGCCATGGTTCAACAGGGTCGAGTCGTATTGGCGCAAGCCTGGGACTCAATGGGATCTCCCCTCTTGTCTAACTCTGTTTTACGAGAGGCAGCCGCAAACCATGGACATATCTACCAGCAATACGATCGCGATGGTCTGACTCGTCGAATCGAGCCGCAGATGCAAGATATCCCGGCATTGGGGCTGGCGACAACTCAAGTCTATAGCTTGGTACGAGAAGCAGTTCCCGAACCTGACCGGAGGCAACCTTTGTGGATCAATTGGCCGGGTTCTGCTTCGACAGCGCCCACCTATTCTTTTGCTGACGTGCTTCAGCAAAAGGTCGCTGTTGAGAAGCTCCGAGACAAAATTGTGGTGGTGGGTATTACAGCGATCGGATTTGATCCGCTACAAACTCCGTTCGATCAAAGCCCGCCGACTACAAACGTGTATCTTCATGCTGCTCTGATCAACAATTTGCTAAGGCAAAACTTTCTTCAAATCTTGCCCGAAAGCTGGCTGTTGTCAGGCTTAGCGCTATTGGGTTCTCTCTTTAGCCTAGCGCTGTTTCGCTGGCAACTAGAACGACAGTTGGTCGCTTTAGCTGGGCTTTGTGCCGGATGGAGCGTCGCTAGTTTACTCCTGTTTCACTGGGGCTACTGGATACCTGTGGCTTCACCGATCGCCCTCCTAGTTTCCACTACGGCAACAGTGGCTCTACATAAGCACTTCAAGGCAGGGTTCCGGCTGCAACAAGAGATCGATCGCCTTTGGCAAGCCTACCGTGACGATTTGGTGGTGCAAGGTGTGCAGAACAAAGCAATGCCCAATAGAGCCGTACAAAATGCCTTAATTGAAGTGCTGCCTCTGCCCCAGATGGCAAAATTGGCGGCGTTAGCAGAGCAGTTAGGTCGCTCTCAATCTGCCCAGGCAGCCGTAGCCCGCAGTCTGTCGATCGGTCTGGTGGCGGCTGATATAGAAGGATTAATTTGGTTTTGTAATTTCACGGCAACCGCTCATTTACAGGTGCAGGTGGGCGATCGCCTTCACCAGCTTATTCCCAAGTGGCTGAGCCAAACGCAGTTGCAGCAGGCGCAGTGGCCGCTGCCTTCGGTCGCCTTGAACAGTGAGAGCCTAGAAGGTGAGAGCCTAAGCGAGAACAGCCCTGCGTCTTGGGAAATTCAGCAGGGCGATCGCTGGTTTGAGCTAAAGTTTGAACCTTTGTCATATCGTGCGCATTTAGCTAACCCCCCAGATCCGACTGGGCAGCTAGACGGCTTGCTGCTCGTCCTGGAAGACATTAGCGATCGCAAGCAGGTCGAGCAAAATTTGCAGCAGCAAATGCAGGAGTTGCAACAGCTCAGCCAGCTCAAAGACGATTTCCTGAGCACTGTCTCTCATGAGCTACGAACTCCCGTGACCAACATGCGCATGGCGATTCGGATGTTGCAACTCTCAGCTTCAGAAGATCGGCGCACCCGGTATCTTCAGATTTTGGAAGATGAATGTACGCGTGAAATTGATCTCATCAATGACTTGCTAGATTTGCAGCGTTTGGAGGCAGGAGCAAAAATCCCTGCTCTAGAGGTGATCCATCTGCAAGAGTGGCTGCCCCAATTTATGGAGTCTTTTCAGGAGCGTGCCAAATCCCGCCAACAAACGCTCCAGCTTCAGATGGCACCCAACCTTTCCCCCTTGTTCTCGGATAGCAATAGCTTAGAGAGAATTTTGGCGGAGATGATCAACAACGCCTGCAAATACACGCCCCCAGAAGGGGAAATTGAGATCTGCGTTGAGGCGGTACATTCAGTTCCTGCCTACATCATGTTTCAAATCAGCAACTCAGGGTCTGAAATTCCTGGGGCAGAGCTAGATAGAATCTTCGACAAGTTCTATCGCATTTCGAGCGGCGATCGCTGGAATCAGGGCGGTACTGGATTAGGGCTAGCGCTGGTCAAAAAACTGGTGGAGTACCTGGGCGGCACCATTGCAGCCACTAGCCAGCTTGGACAAACTATTTTTACCATCAAAGTTCCCATCGACCCAGCGCCAACAGACCCGGCGCCAGCAGACCCGGCGCCAACAGGCAATATTTCAGTAGGCTAACAGGAGTATGACCTGAGAGCGCCTGATATGGCATTACGTAATTGAGTTAGGACGAGTTATTTTTTGAGAGCTGCGCTCCGCGCAGCTCTCAAAAAATAACTCGTTGGATCATAAGCGCGTAGCGCTATAGAATTGCTGTTGTCGTGTCAAAGAAAGCTATGACCTCTCTAATTCCCGTCGTCGTCAATGGTGCCACTGGCAAAATGGGTCGTGAGATCATCAAAGCCGTTGTGGCAGCGGAGGATATGAGGTTGGTAGGGGCGATCGCCCGTAATCGCGATCTTCAAGGCGAAGACATTGGCGAGGTGATTGGTTGTGGGGCGTTAGAGGTGCCGATTATTGCCGACCTTCAGGCGACGCTGGCAATGACGGGACAGGAGCGGGAACCTGCCGTCATGGTGGATGTCACCCATCCAGACGCGGTGTACGACAACGTGCGAGCCGCGATCGCTTATGGCGTGCGTCCGGTAGTCGGCACAACGGGTTTGACTCTAGAACAGATTCAGGACTTAGCTGAATTTGCCGATAAAGCCAGCATCGGCGGCGCAATTATTCCCAATTTTTCGATCGGCATGGTGCTACTGCAACAGGCGGCCGTACGCGCCTCACAATATTTTGATCACGTTGAGATTATTGAGCTGCACCACAACCAAAAAGCCGATGCCCCCAGCGGTACCGCAATTCAAACGGCGCAGTTGCTAGAAGAATTTGGCAAACTCTACAATCTGCCCAGCGTTACAGAAACCGAGAAACTGCCCGGAGCCAGAGGCAGCCAAACTCAGGACGGGATTCGCATCCACAGCATTCGCCTTCCCGGACTGATTGCTCACCAGGAGGTGCTGTTTGGCGCACCCGGACAGATTTATACCCTGCGGCACGACACCAGCGATCGCATCTGCTATATGCCCGGAGTGCTGCTGTCTATCCGTAAAGTTGCGCCCTTAAAATCTCTGGTCTATGGACTAGAAAAACTGCTGTAACTCTAACGGCAGCTAAAAATTTAACGACAGATTAGCACCGCATTCACCGGAGCGAAGCCTTCAGGATCTTCATAGCCCATGAGTTCCGTGTAATACCGGGAGTCTTCTAACATCAGGGCACGAACGCGATCGATCTTCATGCCGTAGAAGGTGAGCGTTCGGCTAGAGGCGATCGTTGTGGGCACCTGCCCCTCTCCAACAGGAGAAGGAAATTGCTCAAATACCACTGTGGTGTCTCCCTGATCTTCGGCGATCGTCACATAGGCTCTCATGCCCAGAGGATTGGGCACTCCTGAGTTGACATCATAGCTACAGGTGCGGCTGGGTGCTGCCGAGGTGACTTGGCTCATCAGCAATAGCGCCACAACCGAAAGCGCGGCAAGGCTCAAAAATTTCATTCGCATCGGGCACTCCTCATTCCTTGGACGACAGGCGCGTTCATTTAAGCTACAGCTTCAAAGCTTGCCGTTCCGTTTGCGCTTTAAAAAACATTGCAGTCTATCAACTTTCTAGACCACCTGCGGAACCAAATAGGTTCTCTCCAGTCACTAGCTTTAACTGGCACATAACTAGCTCGCACACGTAAGGTAATACAGCCAACAGGCAAGCAATTGACATCGCAAGCGATCGAATTAAGATAGCCGATCGGCTCCAATTTGCTGCGCTTATTTTTTAACTGCTTAGGCGATCAGGAGAATTTATGGCTCACGCTTCCAACCCAGGTTTCGCATCCAGTCCGCTCGATACCAAAGCCCGCTTACAGATTCAGGGCGATCGCAAAAATTCCTTCAGTGCACATTCTGAAAAATCTTTAAAGTCTCAATCTCGTCGGGCAAGTTCCTCTAAAAAGAATGGCTTTCAGTTTTTGAAAGCGCCCTATCTGCAAATTCAGGCCTCTGGAACTCAAACCCTGGGCGGCAACACGATCGGCAATGCCCAAAACCTAGGAAATCTCAGCGGTCAGTCGGCATATAGCCGCAATGATTCTGTCGGCAGAAACAATGCCAGCGATTTCTTTAAGTTCTCGCTCTCCAAGACTTCTAACTTCAAACTGGATCTGAGTAAGCAGTCCGGCAATGCCGACCTGTGGCTACTGAAAACAAACGGCAGTACCTTGAAAAAATCCACTCGTAGCGGTACGAGAAATGAATCGATCCAGGGAAACCTGAAGGCAGGCACTTACTACGTTCAGGTAACTACAGACGACGCTAGCGCTAACTACAGCCTAAACCTCAAGGGTTCCGGAAAATCGAACGACGCAGGGAACGCACAAACTAAAGCGCTAGATGCCGGAAATATTAGCCGCACCCAGCGTCGCTACCGGGGACAGGTGGGAGGCAGTGACACGGCTGATTACTATCGGGTAGATGTATCTGAAGGCGGCAGTGTAAAATTGGCGGCTAGCGGTATCAGCGGCGATGTCGATTTGCAGCTTCTCAATGGCAATGGCGCGGCGATCGCCAAGTCCACCAACGAGGGCAAGGCAAACGAATCAATTAATCAGACCGTGGCGGCAGGCACATACTTTGTGCAGGTTGCGCCGTTCTCTAGCGCCAAGTCAAACTACACGTTAGATATTTCCTCCAACTTCACAGGACAACCTAGTAATCCCGTTCCTGCGGTTGGCTCATCGTCAAGTCCCTCGCCCATCCCCTCGCCTAGCCCTGCGCCTACTACAAACCTAACGGGCGATCCGGGTAATACTCTAAGCAGCGCTGAGGTCAAGTCTTCCGCCGCCTTCTCCCGCACCCAGCAGGTCAACAATGATGATCAGGATTTCTACCGCTTCAACATAGGTCAGTCGGGCGTATTTACCGCCAATCTCACCGGACTTTCTGGCGATGCTGACGTGAAGCTGATTCAAGACAAAAACAACAACGGCTCTGTCGATCAGGGTGAAGTGCTGGGCTGGCAGTGGGAATGGGGCGCAGGCAATGAGAACATCCGCCGATTCCTCTCTGCCGGAAACTACTTCGTTGAGGTGATGGGCTATGGCACCGAGATGAAGGACTACACGCTGAACACAACTTTTAATGCTCAGAGCAGTGACGATCGCAAGTTTTCCATCAATCTCAACTACAAAGATGGGCTAAATGGCATTAGCTCTACGGTACGCAACGCTCTCGTCGATGCCGCCAAAATCTGGGAGAACGTCATTCCTTCCAGCAGCTTCAACGGCGCACACACGCTCAACATTGATGTGGTGGGTATCAACAGTTCTCAGGATTGGCTAGCTGCTGCTACGAATACAGGAGGTCAGAACGCCGCTAACGGCAAATGGCTGCCGACAACCGGAACAATTCGACTCAACACCAGCTATGCCAGCACCTACAACAACAATCCTGACTATCTTAAAGGCATTGTTGCCCATGAATTAGCCCACGTGCTGGGTATCGGCACCATCTGGGAGAAAAACGGCAACAGCTTGATTAATCGCTCTACCAATACCTACAAAGCAGACAGCTATGCGGGTCGTGCCTATGGTCAGGTAACAGGCACTCTGCAACCTACCGCAGTTCCGGTTGAGTCAGGTTCCTACGGTCATTGGGATGAAAACACATTCCAAAACGAGCTGTTGACCCCCTATGCCGAGAGCATTGGTGTCAAAATGCCGCTGAGCGAAGTGACGATCGCTTCCCTCAGAGACTTGGGCTGGAACGTTAACTATGGCGCGGCAGAGGACTTCTCACTGAGCCAATCCATTAACCGCCCGGACGGTCTAATGCCTGATGCAGTGGGCACTACGGCTTCAGCTACAGTCATTGCGATCGATAGCTACGCACCCAGCTTTCAATCCCTCAAAGATTCTGCTGTAGTCAGCACGACGGGAGCCGAACTGAATGCCACCCGTTGCCCCTGTGGAAGCTGCGCAACTACGCGAACCGCCATGGGAATGAACTCGATCGGCTCGACTAGCTTCTCGGATGCGATCGCTTCTAGTGGCTCAGGTAATGACATAACAGCCTCCAAATGGTCAGTGATCTAGAGCCTCTCATCGCATCTTAGTTAAATCTGGGTAGATTCTGTGGGGTAGATCATTTCTGCCCCACTTTTCTGTGATGATGCACTTTTGTGATGATGTACAGCAATTGCTGTCATTTCTTGCATCTCCATAGCTTCGCGAGCTTGCACCCAAAAGTTCGAGGCGTTATCTACTTGAGTGGATAACGCCTCTGTTGATTCACTCTAAGCAAAGAATGCTGCATAGCCTATTTTGTAAAACTTCTGACACATTGTTAGGCATCAGGATTCGTTGATCATTGAAGGCTAAGCACCTGCCGAAACAGTGAGTCTGTTCTTCTAGCGGCTTCTTGTACGGTCAAGCGAGTCAGGTAGTCTTGCTTAGCCTGTTCTCCCATACGACGCACTTGATCCGGATGAGACAGCAAAAATTCCACCGACTTTACCCATTCAGAGGGATCAGATATGAGTATGCCATTGTCTCTATTTCTGAAAAATAAAGGATACTCTGCACAATTAGATGCAACTACAACAGTGTAGGCATTCAGATAAGCTAATACCTTGCCAAAAGATTTTCCAGCACTGAAAGGAGATTTGTTGATGAGTAGTGGAGCAAGCCCAATGGATACTTTTTCCAACGTCTTTAACAGTTTTCCGTATCCCATGAAAGGGAACACTTTGCAAGGGATGCCGCGATCGATAATCGGCTGCACAAAATCTTGACCTTTAGATCGATCTTGAACTCCAATTAGCCAGAATTGGCTGCGAAGATGGTTAGAGAGACCCAGCATGATCTCCTGAACCAGTGAAGCTTCCTCGTGCATCGTATGCGGATTAGCACAAGCCCAGCAAACTACAGGAGGATTCGCCTTCACTGGAGGGCTGGAATGCTGTAGCGGTTTAGAGCTAGTCCAGATTACTTCAACTTGCCGACAATGCTGCCTCAAGAAATTTGCAACATAGTGACTGCCAGCAATAGCAGCTCGGCTTCCCGTAGCACAGTTGATAACTGTTTGCTTTACTTCGTCCCTAGGATCTAGAAAATCAGCATCATCAAGGTCATACACACAAAGCTGATCAGGATAAAGCTGAGGATTGTTTAGCTTAGGACGAGCAGATTGCAAAACTATAATTTGAGGCTGCTCGTCCTGAATAATGCGCTGTCGCTGAGATAGATTAAGTTGAGGGGGAATCGCGATCGCTCGCCAACCCAGAGGCTTTAGAGCTTCAGCGATACCATAGCCACGCAAACCAGATGACTGCCCGTTCTTAGGGCCATCAACACAGAAAATGACTCTTAAATCACTTGTATTCTGCAGGCGTTGAAGATTGACTGTGAACTCACAGGCTTGACGTCTAGCCCAAGATTTGTACTCTGCCAGAGGATTCATAACCTATATAACCTCAGTTCAAAAGCTTTTCTAAAACTCTTAATTTGCCTAGTCACAGCGCATGCGTGACCTAGATGAATTGCTCCGGAATTCGGAATGTCATAAGTAATTACACCTCATAAGTAATTACACCTCTTCCTACTTACACCTTCAACGGCTTCTACAAAAACCGAATATTCTGATGCCAGAGATCGTAGATGAATTAACTAAGCCAGGTAAGCACCTGACTCTGCGGGAAAAACTCTCGAAAGTTTAACTGGGCGAAGTAGTAGTAGAAAGGTTCTCCTGTCTGAAAGCAAAAATGCTTTTGACTCATTAGGAAAATTGAAATTAGGACTTCGCAGAAGGGTAGAAGTCACGCAGGATTCTCATAGACAACCCTAGATTTTTGTCGATCGAATCTTGCAAGAGTTAGGGATATGCATCATCTTATCCGATGATTTGACTTGGACTATATGAGGCTCATGAACAATATATTTAGCTGACATAAATTAATAATTCACTAGAGAATAAAATAACTATTGAAAATGCTAGTCGGTCTTCCTATTACAAACATCTTAATATTTAATCTGGATAATCTTATCCAGATATAGCAATCCCAAATGGGTTGTGAGAGGTGAGGCGAGCATAGCCCATTTGGGATTGCTATGCAAATGCGACGATCGCAAGGAATGAGATAGGGTAATAGGTGCGGAGCGATCGAGATTTGCAGGAACTCTAATCTATGGCACGAGGCGACCAAATCTATGTGATGCGCCCCCTGGCGGGTATGGATAGCGTCTACGAACATCACGGCATTGACTGTGGCGATGGCACCGTCATTCATTACTATAAAGGAAGTGGCGAACCGATTATCAGCCGCACCACAATGGAAACCTTTGCGATGGGCAGTCCGGTTTACCCGTACAAGACCTCGGTTTCCTTTATTCCAGATCTGGTGATGGAACGTGCCGAAAGTCGCCTGGGCGAACGGCAATACAATCTAGTGACCAACAATTGTGAGCACTTTGCCAACTGGTGCAAAACGGGTCGAAACGTCAGCCAGCAGCTCCTAAACTATGGGCTGGATGCGAGACAGCTAAACGGCAACGCTGGGTTAATTAACATCGCGGCTCAGGAAGGCGACCCGATTCAGGCGATCGAGCTGATGCGGCAGGCTTCGGGAAATGTGGCGATCGCCCAATCTCGGCTCCAGCAGCAATATAGCCAAGCCCAAGATGATATGCTGACCTGGGATCGGGTGGCGCGTCTGGCGCTTCAAAAAAACCGTGAAGACCTAGCGCGCGCGGCTCTGACGCGCAAGGTTGAGTTTAAGCGCAAGGCGGAAAAGCTGCAAAAACAGCTCATGGAGCTAGCCGAAACTGAGGTAAGCCTGAACCGGAATCGCGCCTTGATCAATCAGCGGCTTACCTACTCCTAAGGCTGTCAGGGTCGTGTCTCAAATGTGTTGTTGATTTTTTGAAAGGAGCGCTCCTTTCAAAAATCAATAGTATGTTCAGACCATTACCGAACTTGAGGCTGAACCGATTTTCTCCAAGATGTTTCAGAATGGTACTGGCAGATTCAAAAAACTGAGCTGATAGAGAAGCCAAAAAACAGGAGAACAAGACTATGAAAATGCTGCATACTATGCTGCGGGTCGGCGATCTGGACAAATCGATCGCCTTCTACTGTGATTTGCTGGGCATGAAGCTCTTGCGTCGCAAAGATTATCCGGGTGGCGAATTTACGCTGGCATTTGTGGGCTATGGCGATGAGTCAGACCATACTGTCTTAGAACTTACCCATAACTGGGGCACAGCCGCCTATGAGTTGGGCAACGCCTACGGACACATCGCCCTAGGCGTAGACGATATCTACAGCACCTGCGAAATGATTAAGAGCCGAGGCGGCAAAGTCAGCCGTGAGCCAGGACCGATGAAGCATGGCTCGACCGTGATTGCCTTTGTGGAAGATCCAGATGGCTATAAGGTTGAGCTAATTCAGCTTAGCTCCCATAGCTCGACCTCAGAAGGCTTAACCTCAGAAGGCTCGACTTCAATAGAGGAGAAATCGGCGCAGACCGTTTAGAAGATGCTTCAAAAGTATCAAAAGTTCTGCGTTTGCCCCCAACCCCCCAATTCTGGAAGATTTCAGACCTCATCTGTATTCACAGTCCCTCAGAATTGGGGGATATAGGGGTCGGGTCGCTATCAGACTTTTCAAATATCTAGAGTCATTGACACCATGGGCTATTTACACCATGGATTATTGACGCGATGTGCAACTTGGTCTGAAAGTCTTGTAGGATGGGCATCTTGCTTGTCCGAATCTGGGCAAGCAAGATGCCTGCCCCGCGTAGATCAAAAGCTTTAGAAAAAGAGTCTTACATCGCGTTTATTCACAAGTGGTTATTCACAGGGAAACTTTATTGAATGGAAACTACAGTTAAAAAGTCAGACTTTGTCCTTGCTCCCTACATGAAGAGCAACGACTTGCGGGCGACTTATCAGATCCTCAATACGGTTGTTCCTTACGTGCTTTTGTGGTTTTTGGTCGGGAAGGCTGCCGCGATCTCCTATTGGCTGCTGCTGCCCATTATGGGGTTGATGACGCTGTTCTCACTGCGGCTGTTTTCCTTAATGCATGATTGTGGACACTATTCCCTCTTTCGTTCAAAAAGGGTGAATCGATCGATCGGTTTTATCCTGGGAGTAATCAACGCTATACCTCAGTATCCCTGGTCACGCGGACATGCCTTTCACCACAAAACGAATGGCGATTGGGAGCGGTATCGCGGGCCTTCTGCCTTAATTTCAACAGGCGATTTTGCCAAGTTAACTCCATCGGCTCAAAAGCGCTATGAGCTCCTGCGGCACCCGCTGATGATGTTTCCGGGAGGATTTTTCTATCTTGCTATCAAGCCTAGACTGGCTCTGATCAAAGGCACCTGCGATTTTGTCGGTCATCTGCTGACCTGTCTGAAACAGCCCGATATGAGTTGGGCAAAAATTATCTCCTCCCACAAGTCTAAAAACTGGTACACGGCAGGTGAGTTCTGGGATCTGCTGTTTAACAATATCTGCGTGGTTGGCAGCTGGATTGTTCTCGGTCACATCCTTGGGTTTGGGTTGTTCTTCAGCGTTTACTCGATTACGTTGACCTGCTCGGCAGCGATCTTTATCTGCGTCTTTTTCGTGCAGCACAACTTTGATGGCTCCTACGCCCACAAGACAGAAGGCTGGGACTATCTGCTGGGGGCGATCGCAGGCAGTAGCTACCTAGAGTTGCCGACTATTTTTAAGTGGTTTTCCGCAGACATTGGCTATCACAATATTCACCATCTTTCTGAGAGAATTCCAAACTATAACCTCGAAGCTTGTCACAATAGAAACAGTCATTTGTTGGCTGATGTCAAGAAACTGCGAATGGCTGATATCCCGGATTGCTTTGAGTTTCTGCTGTGGGATTCTGCTTCAAATCGGTTGGTGTCGATCGCATCATTTCGTCAGGCGATTCAACCCGATCGGCTGGAGACAGCAAACGTAATGGTCAAAAATGCTGAGGCTTAAGTCAGGATGAATTTTTTTGTGGTTGCACTTGGCGCTTTCCTTGCCCTGCTGGTCTTGGGCATTGCGCTCTATCTGCTAACGGCTCGCCGCTACCAATCTGCGGATTCTGTGGCTCACTCCTATGACGAATGGACGGAAGACGGCATTTTGGAGTTCTACTGGGGCGAACATATTCACCTGGGTCACTACGGTTCGCCGCCTCGACGGAAGGATTTTCTGATAGCCAAATCCGACTTTGTGCATGAGATGGTGCGCTGGGGAGGATTAGACAAACTGCCTCCAGGTACGACCGTTCTAGATGTGGGCTGTGGCATTGGCGGTAGCAGCCGAATTTTGGCGCAGGATTACGGGTTTGCAGTCACGGGTATCACCATCAGCCCGCAGCAGGTGGAACGCGCACGGCAGCTCACGCCCAAGGGTTTGAACGCTCAGTTCCAGGTCGATGATGCCATGGCGCTCTCGTTTCCGGATGCGAGTTTTGATGTGGTTTGGTCGATTGAGGCAGGACCTCATATGCCCGACAAGGCGGTGTTTGCCAGGGAGCTAATGCGCGTCCTTAAGCCTGGAGGCATATTGGTGGTTGCCGATTGGAATCAGCGGGACGATCGCCGGAAACCGCTCAATTTTTGGGAAAAGCCCGTGATGCAGCAGTTGCTCGATCAGTGGTCGCATCCGGCATTTGCCAGTATCGAAGGATTTGCTGAGCTTTTGGAGGCAACAGGATTTGTCCAGAGTGACGTGATCACGGCGGATTGGACAAAACAAACTCTCCCTTCGTGGCTCGACTCCATCTGGCAAGGGGTGATTCGTCCTGAAGGCTTGGTGCGGTTTGGTTTATCGGGTTTTGTCAAATCTTTGCGGGAAGTGCCAACTCTTTTGTTAATGCGATTGGCATTTGGCACAGGGCTTTGCCGATTTGGGATGTTTCGTGCGGTGCGAAACTCGATGGCAACAGAAAATCTGGCGATCGTTACAGACCGATCGCGTAAACTGTCATAGAGTGAAGGAGATCGCTGTCCCAGCAAAGTGTCAATCTGGATCTCGTGACCTATGACTTCTGACCCATCCTCTCAGCAAATGCTCGATACTGAGAGTGTGATTGGCTTGACTCTGCAAAACTCAGTGGATGCACCTTTTCCGATCGTCGGGATTGCTGCCTCTGCGGGAGGGCTGGAAGCTTTCACCCAGCTCCTCAGCCATCTGCCCACCGATACAGGCATGGCGTTTGTGCTGATTCAGCATCTATCTCCAGACCACGAGAGTTTGCTGACGGAGATTCTTGCCAGAGCGACAAGGCTGCCTGTACAAGAGGTCGTGAACGGCGTGACCGTGGAGCCAAACCACGTCTATGTGATTCCGCCCAATACCAAGATGATCCTGTCTGAGGGCATGTTGCAGCTCTCTCCCCGCGAGAAGGTGTTCGGGAAATATATGCCGGGAGATGCCTTTTTTACCTCGCTGGCAGTCGATCGCGGACACAAGGCGATCGCGATCGTGCTTTCAGGCTCCGATGGCGATGGTTCTTTGGGGCTAAAGGCAATTAAGGCGGTGGGGGGCGTCACCTTTGCTCAGTGTGAAGACACGGCAAAATTTGACAGTATGCCCAACACGGCGATCGCCACCGGAAACGTCGATTTTGTGCTGCCGCCCGACAAAATTGCTGAAGAGCTAGTCACCCTCAGCCGCAATCCGATGCTGGCTTGTTCGCTGCCGCTGATTCCAGATGAGTCGCAGCAGCCCGATGCTCTGACAACGATTTTTGCGCTGCTGCGATCGGCTACAGGGGTTGACTTTAGCCGCTACAAGCCCAACACGCTCGATCGCCGGATTCAGCGCCGGATGCTGCTGTATAAGCTGGAGCAGCTAGAAGATTATGTCGTCTATCTGCGAGAGCATCCGGCAGAAGTGAAGGCGCTGTACGAGGAAATCTTAATCCATGTCACGAGTTTTTTCCGCGATCCCGAAGCCTTTGACCTGCTGAAGACGCGCGTTTTTCCGGCAATTATGCAAAACAAGTCGGCAGAGTTCCCCATTCGCATCTGGGTAGCGGGCTGCTCGACGGGTGAGGAAGTCTATTCGATCGCCATGTGCCTTCTAGAGTTTTTGGCAGATCGAGCCACCCAGCTGCCGATCCAGATTTTTGCGACAGATATTAGCGAACTGGCGATCGCCAAAGCTCGAATGGGCATTTATACAGAAAATCAGATGGTGGAGGTTTCTGCTGAGCGCCGTCGATTCTTTTATGCGATCGAGGGGGGAGGCTTCCAAATTAGTAAGGCGGTGCGTGAACTTTGTGTGTTTGCCCGTCAAGACCTGGGTAGTGATCCCCCATTTTCCAATATTGATCTGATTAGCTGTCGCAATGTGATGATCTATCTGGGCGACTCGCTGCAAAGGCGGATCATGCCGATTTTTCATTACAGCCTCAACCCGACCGGATTTCTGCTGCTGGGCACGTCAGAAGGGACGGGTCAATATTCTGAACTCTTTACTTTGGTCGAAAAAAAGTACAGAATTTATACCAAGAAGCCAACCGCAACACGCACGACGTTTTCATTTTCCCCCAGCAGTTACCCCATCGTTAACGTGAACGATCGCATCACGGCTGCCCAAGTTCCCCCCGAAGGGTTTGACCTCCAGAAAAAAGTTGATCAGCTGATTGCGGCTCACTACGCGCCCGTTGGAGCTGTAGTGGATGACAAAATGCAGGTTTTGCAGCTCCGGGGAGAGATCGATCGCTACCTGCAATTAGTCTCTGGAGTAGCTAGCCTCAATCTATTTAACCTAGCGCGCGGGGGGTTGCTCGTCGAGCTAAGAGCCGCTATCTATCAGGCACAACGGCAGGAGCTGCCGATTCTCAAAAGCGGGCTGCGGCTGGAGGATGGCGATCGCTCCAGAATTGTCAACATTCAGGTGATTCCCTTTAGGGTGCCGACTGCCGAAGAAGTCCGCTTTTTGGTGCTGTTTGAAGACGCAGCCATAGCTGACCCTAGTGCGATCGCCACCAGCCCCCAGGGAAATTTGGAGCAGGAGAACGAACGGCTGAAACAGGAGCTAGCGGCTGCCATCCGAGAGCGATCTGCCACCCAGGAATACCTGCGAGCCGTCATTCAAGACCAGGAAGATAGCAATCAAGACCTCAAAGTTGCCAATGAAGAAATTCTATCGAGTAACGAAGAGCTGCAAAGCACGAATGAGGAGCTAGAAACTGCCAAAGAAGAAATTCAGGCGACTAATGAAGAACTCAACACGACCAATGAGGAACTCCGCAGCCGCAACGCCGAACTGCACCAAGTCAACAATGATCTGACTAATCTGCTAGCCAGCATCAATATCCCGATTTTGATGCTGACCCAAGACTTTCGCATTCGCCGCTTCACGCCGATGGCGCAGCGGTTGTTCAATTTCATTCCTACCGACGCAGGACGACCGCTCAGCGACATCAGAAGCAATTTCAATATTCCAGACTTAGAGCCTTTAATTTCGGAGGTGCTGGAAACTCTGAGCGTCAAAGAGCTAGAGGTGCAAACCCAGGGGGGGCATTGGTATAATCTCCGCATCCGCCCCTATCGCACTATCGAAAATCAGATTGACGGCGTGGTGCTGGTCTTGCTCGATATTGATGCCCTGAAGCGCAGTGCTGTCACCCTTGAGGTCGCCCGAAACTATGCCGAAGCGATCGTAGAAACGGTGCAGGTGCCGCTGGTCGTTCTGGAATCAGATTTCCGGGTGAACAAAGCCAATCAATCTTTCTACGAAGCGTTTCAGGTTTCGCCCTCCGAAACGACGCAACTGCCGTTTTTTGATTTGGGCAACGGTCAGTGGAATATCCCCGGACTGCGATCGCTGCTCGAAGATATTCTGGTCAACGATACAATGCTCGAAAACCTTGAGATCGAGCGCAATTTCGAGCGCATTGGGCAGAGAACCATGCTGCTGAATGCGCTCAAAATCGTTGCACCCGGAGAGGCTCAGCGAATTTTGCTGGCGATCGTTGACATTACCGAGCGCCAGCAGTTTGAAGTTGAGCGATCGCAGCTCTTGAGTCAAGAACAGTCTGCCCGACAGCTGGCAGAAGCTGCCAGCCGAGCTAAAGATGCCTTCTTATCTAACCTCTCCCACGAACTCCGCAACCCGCTCAATTCGATGATGGGCTGGGCGCAACTCCTGCGCACCCGTCAGCTAGACGAGGCAACCGTCGCTCGTGCCCTAGAAACGATCGAGCGAAATGCCAAGGCGCAATCTCAGCTAATTGACGACATGCTAGATATTTCTCGAATTACGAGCGGCAAACTGCGCCTGGATACGCATATGCTGGATCTGGTTCCCATTGTGGGAATGACGCTGGAGTCCATTCAACTTTCTGCCGAAGCCAAATCGATTGAGCTGGTTTCGCAGCTGACTTCAGCAACCGTGATGGGCGATGCCGATCGCTTGCAGCAGGTGCTGTGGAACATCCTGCTGAATGCCATTAAGTTCACGCCAGCGGGTGGACGCGTGGAGATCACGGTGGAACCTGTGCTGACTCAGGCTGAGATTCGCGTCAGCGATACCGGAAAAGGCATCGCAGCCGAACTGCTGCCCTATGTGTTCGATCGCTTTTATCAAGGAGATTCCAGCACCACTAAAACTGGACAGGGTTTGGGCTTAGGCTTGTCGATCGTCCGGCATATTGTGGAGCTGCATGGCGGCACGGTGCAAGCCGAAAGCCCTGGCATTGGGCAAGGAACCACTTTTGTTGTGAGACTGCCCCTGAAGCTGTCAGAAACGCGGGTCGAGCCGCCTCCGGCAGAGCCAGAAATTACGGATCAGATTTCTCTGGCAGGCTTACGCATCTTGGCGGTCGATGACGATGTAGACAGCCTGAACCTGATGAAATATATGCTGGAAGATGCAGGGGCAGAAGTGGCTATCGTGACTTCGGCAAGGGAGGCGATCGCCGCTTTGGATACCGATCGATATGATGCCCTCTTAGCGGATATTGGAATGCCTGACGAAGACGGTTTTGCTCTGATTCGGCAGGTGAGAGCGCTAGAGTCGGAGGTGAGAGACATTCCGGCGGTTGCCATCACTGCCTATGTCAGCGCTGGAGAGCGGCAACTGGCGATCGATGCTGGGTTTCAAAGGCATCTGGGGAAACCCATTGATCCTGCTCATCTGGTGGCAATTGTTGCAAATCTAGTGGACAGGGTTGAGAATTAGCAAGGATATAGGCAAAATTGTAGAGTGCAAGATTGAATTGCCATAAGCGGGGCTTTATGTATCGAGTCCTTGTGGTTGATGACATTGACGACAATGCTGTTTTTCTACAAACCCTTCTAGAAACCGAAGGCTACGCTGTAGAGACTGCGGCAGGGGGTTGGGCGGCCATCCGTCAGATCAAGGCTTGCTGTCCTGATCTGATATTGCTAGATGTGATGATGCCCGACATGGTGGGCTATGAGGTCATTGAGCGTGTTCGCACTCAGCTAAAGCTGTCTACTGTGCCCGTTGTGCTGCTAACAGCCTACAACGACATTAGCCGCAAAGAAGCGCTGGAAATGGGTGCAAATTTCTTGATGCGTAAACCGATCGACAACAAAAGCCTTCTAGATTGCGTGAAAAAGCTCTGTGACTCAGAGTCGCATCAGCAAGAATCGCATCAGCAAGAATCGCATCAACAGATAGCCTATAGTAAGGCTGACGTAAATTAAGTTATGCTGCCTTATCTTGGAAGTTGCCCTATGCCTACAGTCTCCAAGAAAACACTCAAGATAAACGGGCATGATCCAGTCCTCACAGCTTAAGGCAGTCTACCAACGGGTGATGGTGTTGCAGCAGCGGGCAAACACTCTACCCGACTCACAGCAGGCTCTTCTCTCACAAGCCTTAGAGGAACTTCAGGCGGTCTTAGCAGAATTGCAGGCTTCTGAGGAAGAGCTGTATCGTCAAAATGAAGCATTGATCAGCACTCGTCAGGCGGTAGATGCCGAACGTCAGCGCTATCAGGAATTATTTGAGTTTGCGCCAGATGGCTATCTCGTTACCGATGCCAACGGCAAGATCCAGGAGGCAAACCAAGCGATCGCTCTGTTGCTCAACGTTTCGCAGCAGTTTATGGTTGGCAAGCCGCTGCTGATTTTTATCGAGCCATCCGATCGCTCTCGGTTTCATCTCACGCTCGATCGATTGGAGAAAGTAGGCAAGCTGCAAGATTGGGAAATTCATCTCTGTTCACCCAGGCGATCGATTTTCGATGCAGCGCTGACGGTCACTTCGGTTCGCGATGCAGAGGGTCGGGTCGCCAGTCTACGGTGGATGGTACGTGACACCACCGAGCGCAAGCAGGTCGAACGGCTTCTAGAACATCTCAACGCAGAGCTAGAGCGTCAGGTGCAGGAGCGCACAACTCAATTGCAGCAGGCGCTAAGGTTTGAGGCGGGTCTAAAACGCGTGACAGATAAGGTGCGGGATAGCCTAGATGAAGGTCAGATCTTGCAGTCTGCCGTGCAGGAATTGGCTCTGGTGCTGAATCTCGTTTGCTGTGATACAGCGCTGTATGACAGCAACCATGACCTAGGCTTAGCCACATCCACCGTTCGCTATGAGTTTACAACCTCTGAAGCTAAGGCTTCTCCTTCCTCATTGGGTCAGGTGATCCCGATGACAACCCTGCCAGAAACCTATCGTCAGTTGCTGCAAGGTGAGTATTTCCAGTTTTGTGAAATTGCTTCGCGCCATCTTGCCGTCCTGTCCTGTCCCATTGCCGATGATCAGGGTGTTTTGGGCGACCTGTGGCTATTCAAGCGGCGAGAGGATGCCTTTGATGAGCTAGAAATTCGGCTGGTGCAGCAGGTAGCCAACCAGTGTGCGATCGCCATTCGCCAAGCCCAACTCCATCAAGCCTCGCAAGTCCAACTTGAGGAGATGAAAAAACTCGATCAGCTGAAAGACAGTTTTCTCAGCACCACCTCTCACGAACTGCGATCGCCTGTTGCCACTATGAGAATGGCGATTCGGGTTTTGAGGCTGGCGCTGGCTCAAGAACGGGCGGCTGCATCAGCACGCACAGAGTCAGCAAACACGGAGGCAACTAGACTAGAAAAAGCTGGAGCTGTCGATCGGTATCTGCACATTCTGGATACAGAGTGCGATCGAGAAATTAGCATGATCAACAACCTGCTGGATTTTCAACGCCTTGAGGCGGGTGAGCATCCTTTATTCATGCAGTCGATTGATCTACAAGACTGGCTGCCTGAAGTCGTTGCCCTGTTCCAAGAGCGGGCGCGCGATCGCCAGCAAACGCTGCATCTTGACCTCCCTCTCAACTTGCCTCATCTCATCTCCGACTGTGCAAGTCTAGAGCGAATTTTGGTAGAGCTATTGAATAATGCCTGCAAATATACGCCGTTAAAGGGGCAAATTACTGTTCGTGTGCAGGCTGAATCTGGCTCAATTCAGATAGTAGTCAGCAACACAAGTTTGGAGATTCCGGCGAGTGATCTAACCCATATTTTTGACAAGTTCTATCGCATTCCTAATTCCGATCCTTGGAAGCAAGGCGGAACCGGATTAGGACTAGCATTAGTCCAGAAATTAACAGAACGTTTGGACGGCGCTATTACCGTTGAGAGTACATCAGGGCAAATTCACTTTACAGTTAGCCTGCCGATGATGGGACAAGTACAGTGACGCTGTAATTATTTATCTGCAATCAAAATTAGCTTTGACTTAGATAGATTGGAAATACTTCCTGTAAAGAGTTTACAGATACTTCTAAAGACAGGTAGGCAAAAGCCAAGCCTACAAATAGCATGAAGGAGAACCAGCTATTAAGGAATGTAAACAATGCAAGCTAACAAAACCGAATTGCCTCCTATCGCTAAAGAGTACAACGGAATCGATCGCAATGCTTTCATCTTTGGTTTCCATCCCCAAGCCGAATTGTGGAACGGACGTTTAGCCATGATTGGTTTTGTTGCCTATCTGTTGTGGGATTTGTCAGGTGTTAGCGTTGTGCGCGATTTGCTGCACTTGGTTAACTAGAGCTACATCTAATCACCAAAGTTGAGGGTCTTCCTGGCTATGTTAGGGAGACTCTTAGTTTAACTGTACGAAGCATTAGTAAAAAATTCCTGTCTGAAAGTCTACCTGTCTGAAAGTCTACTTGTCTGAAAGTCTAAAAGTACAAAGTGTCTTGAACTCATGAGGTGAACTGAAGTAAACTATCGTTCTACAGCTTAGAACTGTTCCTATCGCCCTTGTAGAATTTGTGAGGGAGTGAGATTCAGAACTCCAAGCAATGGAGATACGATCGGGCGATTCCCCTCATACGCCTTCTCCTCATACAATCCTTCCACCCATTCCAGCACTGTCACCTTTTGCTGCATCGGATCGATAATCCAATATTCTGCAATGCCTCGCGCCCCATACTCCGATCGCTTGTAGCGGTAATCTCGGTTTTCCTGCTTAGGGCTGACAATCTCAACGGCCAACATCGGTGGCGGCATATCCAGCGTCACGGTCGATCGGCTTGCTCCCTCCAATGCTGCTGCTAGCTCCTCCGACAAAACCAGAATATCTGGAAAACGTGTCGTAGCTTGTGAACCACTCACGACAATCTCAGTGCCAATCCTGACTCGAAAACTAGGAATACCTTGTGTTAAGAAAAAGGCAAACAGGAGTGATGCAATCCGAATGTTCAATTCGCTTTCTGGCGGCAAAGCAACTAGCTCTCCATTCTCTAACTCATACCGAATATCTGTGCCATCGTCATAGTTAAGGTACTCTTCCAGTGTCATCTTCTGAGATGCAATAGTCATAATCACTTAGCAACACAGTTGAGAGATACAAGCTTATTTTAACAGCCCTTCAAAAGACCTAAATTACGCGATGTGCGACTCTTTTTCTAAAGCTCTTGAATCTACGTGGGGCAGGCAAGATGTCTGTCCAGAGTCGGACGGGCAAGCGATAGCAATTCTTGGGGTAGGGGCTTAGCTAAGCCCCTAATAATAGATCTTTTGTACTATAATAGATCGGCTGTACAGGTTATTTAATCCACGATCCTAACCGCCTTGGCGATCGCTATATCAGCAGTAATACTTTAGTTCTATCTCTCAATTAGCGTTAGGAATATCCCTCTGGTGAAGGAGCAAGACTTGAGGAACGATCATCTACTCTAATCGGGTGCATTACTTAATGGCAGTAGATCAGGATTAAGTTTCGGCTCACACTCACAGCTTTAAACACTCATAGCGTTAAGGAGAGATGCAAATGATGACGACAGCTACTCATGATGAAAAAGTTGCAAAATTGCGAGATCTGGTGAAAGAGATTGACTTTTGTATGCTGACGACGATTACTGAAAATGGCAGTCTGCACAGCCGTCCCATGTCGGTCAATGGAGAAATTGAGCCAAATGGCGATCTCTGGTTTTTCACCTACGCGGATACCGCCAAAGTAACCGAAGTCGATCGCATTGAGCAGGTTAGCGTCAGCTTTTCTGCGCCAGAGAAGCAGCGCTATGTCGCCCTGTCAGGTACGGCACAAACCATAAGAGATCGCGCCAAAATGCAGGAATTATGGAAGCCAGAACTTAAAGCATGGTTTCCTCAAGAACTAGACGAACCAGAAATTGCCTTGCTCAAAGTGACAGTCGAGACAGCTGAGTATTGGGATGCTCCAGCAGGTTGGATGGCAAAAACGATCGGGTTCATTAAAGCCGCTACTACTGGCAAATCAGCGGATGGTGGCAAAAATGAAAAGCTTAACTTGAAGTAGAAAATGATTTTTTACGGTTCTCGATGATTCCACAGCAAGCTACCCTCGACGAAAAACGTGCATTGCCTAATCCGGCTATAAAATCAGCAACGCCGAAAAACGTAGGTCTATTGCCAGAGCTTAATTGTGGTGTCACTACTGCTGCTAACTAGGGATTGAGCGGCAGGCTGAGCATTCACAGATAAGACCCAGTTAGAGTGGGCAGGGATGTTTTGCAGCATCTGCCCATTCTGAGTGTCCCAGATCTTAATTGTTTTATCGAGACTGGCGCTGGCAAGCATCCGATCGTTAATAAAGGTGACAGAATCAACGCGATCGCTATGCCCCTCGAAGGTTTGCAGCAACTGTCCGGTGGTGGAATCCCACGACTTGACAAATCCATCCCAGCCCACACTCGCAAGCTGTTCACCATTGGGGCTAAAGGCAACGGCTCTAACGGTATCCCGATGCCCCCCTGGTTCTCCCAACGTCCGGATTAGCTCTCCGGTCGCCAGATCCCACATGCGAATCGTTTTGTCGGCGCTACCGCTGGCGATCGTTTTTCCATCAGGACTTAGCGCCACCGAATAGACCACAGCCGCATGTTCAGCCAGCACACGACTGTTTTCGGTACGCAGATCCCAAACCCTAACCGTAGTGTCTTCGCTGCCGCTAATCAAGGTTTGTCCATCTTTGCTCAAGGCAACTGACCAAACAGAGCCTGCATGCCCTTCAAGGGTGTGAAGCAATTTTCCGGTGGGCACATCCCAAACTTTGATGGTGTTATCTCCACCGCTGCTAGCGAGAATTTGACCATTTTGGCTCAGACTCAGCGATCGGATGGCGGCGAGATGCCCCTCTAGAGTGCGCTGCATTTGCCCAGTTTTGATATCCCAGATCTTGATGGGATAGAACTGACCTGCCGCATCTTTGTCTTCACCCCCGCTAATCAGGGTTTGCTCGTCAGGACTCAGAACCGCTGACCAAACCGGATGAGAATTGCCCTTGAGGGTTTTTGCCACAGAAAAGGTGCGAATGCTGCTTGCCAGTTGAGCAGTGGATGTTCCATTGGGTTGTGAAGACTGCAAGACTTGGGGAAGGGCGTAAATGCCGATCGCCAGCGCTAACAAAACTCCTCCACCCATCAGCAGGAGGGGAAATTTACGGCCAGACTGCTGTGAAGCCGTTTCAAGGGGGCTGACTGCTCTTGACGGGGAGCCAAGGGACGAGGAGCCAAGAGACGAGGAGCCAGGAACAGGTGTAGCCAGAGGCGATCGGGCAACTGTAGCGAGGTCGGTTTGAGAAGGTGCGGGCTGCTGTCCAGTAGCGGGAGCCAACAGTAAAGAATTAATGGGCGTTTCAGCATTGGCGGATTGCAGCGCTTTGCTCAAGGCAGCTACAGAGACAAAGCGATCGCCCGGAGATTTTTCCAAACATCGCATCACCACCGCCTCTAGTTCCGGGGATATGGAGTCGCAGTTCGGTTGCGATCGCAGGGGCTTCACGGGCTGAGTGGCGTGAGCAGTGAGCCAGACATCGTTACTGACGCGCTTGGCGCGAAAATCAAACCCAAACGGATCGATCCCTGCCAGCATCTCGTAGAGAATGACGCCCAGACTATAGATATCAGAACGCTCATCGACTTCTCCCCGGATATCAAACTGCTCTGGGGAAGCATAGTGGCAGGTGCCCAGGAATACGCTGGTGGCGCTGGTAAACTCAGCCTGGAGGGAGTGAATTTTGGCAATCCCAAAGTCAATGACCTTAACAAATTCGCCCAAAGCAGAGGGCACCAAAAAGATATTGGCAGGTTTCAAATCTCGGTGAATCACCTTAATGCGCTCGCTAGAGGCAACTTCGCCGCTCCAAAGCACGACCCCTTCGTGGGCCAACTGCAAGCCTGCACAAATCTGAGTCATGATGTTGCAAGTCCGAGTCACCGATAGGCGCGGCTGATTGAAAAGCAGCTGATCCAGAGGTTGACCCTGAAGATATTCCATCACATAGAAGGGATATCCTTCTGCCGTAACCCCATAATCGCTGACTTGGACAATGTGAGGACTCTTGAGGGCAGCGCAGATAGCGCATTCTCGCTCAAATCGCCGTTTGAAGTCTAGATCTTCGGCTAGCGCCAGCGACTCTCTCAAGAGCTTGACCGCAACAGGTTTGCCCAGTCGGATATCGGTTGCCAGAAACACATCGCCCATGCCCCCGCTGCCCAGACGTTCGTTGACGCGATAGCGATCGCCCACCAAACGACCACTCCAAGGATTAGGCTGACTTGATAAAGAATTAGGCTGACTCAAGGCTATCACCATGGGAAGCTCTCAGACATTACAATACAGCCAACACCTAAGAAGGGCGACAATTCAAATGAAAAATTAAATAATTAGACGATGAAGAGGCTTGCTCACGGCTGCAATCTCACGGCTGCAATCTCACGGCTGCAATTTCCAAACGGCAACCGTTCCATCTCGACCGCCACTGACCAGAGTTTTGCCGTCGGGGCTGAATGTAACAGACAGAATCCAGTCCAGATGTCCCTTAAGAGTAGCAAGCAAGGTTTGATTCTCTAAGTCCCAAAGCTTGACGGTATTGTCAATGCCGCCGCTGGCAAGCGTTTTGTCGTCAGGGCTAAAGGCCACAGAGACAACATTGTTTATATGTCCAGTGAAGGTATTGAGTTCCTCACCGCTTTGGACATCCCAGAGCTTGACGGTGCCGTCCCAACTGCCGCTTGCCAGTCGCTCACCCTTGGCATCAAAGACGAGTGCCCTGACGGTATCCGTGTGCCCCGGCAAGTTACGCAGCATCTTTCCGGTTTGCCAATTCCAAAGCTTGATGGTGGTATCCTTGCTGCCGCTGGCGAGGATACTACCATCGGGGCTAAACACGACCGGGAAGAGGCGGTCTTTGTGCCCCGAAATGGTGCGCGATAGCTGTCCGGTCTGCACATCCCACAATCGAATGGTGCTGTCGCCGCCGCCACTGGTCAGGATTTGTCCATTGGGGTGAAAAGCCAACGACCAGATCACCCCTGCATGTCCGACCAGCGTTTGCAGCAGTTCCCCGGTTTGCAAATCCCATAGCTTAATGGTTTTATCTGCACTGCCCGTTGCCAAAGTTTTGCCGTCGGGACTGATGGCGATCGCATGAATAATGTCTTTATGACCTTTGAGAACGCGCAGAGTTTCGCCCGTTTGCAAATCACGCACCTCAACCGCATTACCGCTAACGCTTGCCAAGGTATTGCCATCTGAAGTCAGCGCCACCCACCAAGCTGCGCCCAAGCGCCCGATAAATGTTTGCACCTTCACCTGTTCCCAGCCTGCCCCTGCCGCACAGTTTGGCAGCAAAAGCTGAGCCTCCATGGGCTGTTTAGAACCGGGTAAGGTTTCGAGGGGGCGATCGCAAGCCTCTGCGTTTTCGGCATTTTCGCCAGCAGGATTGAGACTCGTGAACAGATGAGGATTGAATAATCCAGTCAGACCGCCCAACGCAAACCCAGCGCCCAAGATCGCTAGAGTAATTCCGGCATAACCAAAGACAGACAACTGCTTGAGAGCAACAAGAGTGCTTTCACTTTGCGGGACAGCCTTGGACACACCAATTTGTGAATCCGGCGAGGAGGGAGGATTCACGGGAGCGGAGATAGGAGTTCGCGTAGGAGAGGCTTCGTTATGGGCTTCGTTGTGGGCAAAGTTTTGGGCGAACCGGGTTTCAGAAAGTTCTGCCTTGTCGTTTCCGGGTCGGTCTGCTGCCACAAGCGCGGTTGCTGTGGAAATGCCAGTCCCAGAAATGCCAGTCCCAGAAATGCCAGCCCCAGAAATGCCAGCCCCAGAAATATCAGCCCCAGAAATATCAGAACTTTCTGAAAGGAGTCCCAGGACTAGCTCACCCACCCCTTCCACAATTCGCTTTGGCGTCTGGAGCGGATATTCCGGGTGGAGCGGGCTTTCTTTGCGCAGCTTTTTCTCTTCATTGATCAGACGTAGCTGATAGTTTTTTTGATTCAGGTATTCTACGGTCTGACGATAGACATATCGGTAGAGCGCATCGGCTTCAATTACCCCTTGGGCATCTGCCGCATCTCCCCGCAATCCTTGAATCAGGTAGTAGGTAAACACGCCATGCCCCAGTTCAGGAAATTCCCAAGAGCGCTGCCCTTCATCACAGGACAATAGCGCATAAAATCCTCTACTCTGAGCCGCGCGGGTTCGCAAAACTTTGACGAGCTGTACGGTCGGTTCAAACGAGCCGATCGCCGTAGGTTCATCCATTCCCCTTGCCCCCCGCAAGACCAAGCTGCCGCTGTGGCAAGCATCAAGCCATAGCAACTGATGACGGGCGGCACACCCTTCCAAAAGCTGCAATAGCTCCTGCATTTTTAAACCTGTGGTCAAGAGCGAATCGTTTTGGGTGTCGCTGAGACACAGGACAGCCTGCTGCGTGGTTTGTTCGATCACGCCATGTCCAGAGAAGTAGAACAGTACGGTATCTTGGGGCTGAGCGGCTGATGTGATCTGCTTCAGGCTGCTGTAGACGGCGGCAAAGGTGGGAAAAGCGGCAAAATCGTGATGGACAATCACCTGTTTGCGGGGAAATTCTCTTGTGGCTTCGTTCAGCGCCGCTCCCAATTGCTGACAGTCGATCGCGGAGTAGTCCAACGCTGGAAAATGCTCGTCCTGGTATTGATTGACTCCCACAAGGAGAATCCACATTTTTGCTTTTCCGGTCGCCAGGATTTGAGTGGAGTCGCTGGTTTTAAGGCTCAGAGGACACATAGCAGAGAACCTCAGGTGTAGGGAATGAATGCAGAACTAGAATGACTACCGTAGGCTGACTTTAATTAACAATACTCTGTAACATCTTCACCACATTGATCCGCTAAGAAAGATAAACATTTGAACCGTAAACCTGCTATCTGCTCATAGAGCGGGTTTAACTTGCAGAGCGGAGGAATACGCAGGCAATAGCCCAAACAACTAATCGTTCGTTCAAAGGGGCAGTGGGCTGGAATGGTCTTACAGATAAAGCGGGCAAGCTGAGGATTGTGAATTTCGATCGCGTCCAGAGCGTGACGAATAGGATTCCATACGTTGAATTGTCTCAGCATAATCAGCATTCCTAGTTGAATTCAGGTTAGAAAAATTCTGGTTAAAAGGTAGGAAAAAAGACCTCTCCCCTAGTCCTCTTGTCCTTCAAGAGAGAAACGAAAGGGGGTGGGGAGAAGTCACGTTGGCAAGCTGCTGACGGGTCAATTCTCTATTGAAAGAACCCTTGAGAGAACTTAAACCACGGCAAAGTTGTTGGCAGAGAAGGTGTTCAAAGCCGTGATGCCGTTTTGACCTGTTTGGTTGGTCAAGTTAGCCAAAACGCTGATGCTGCCGCCGTCGCCCAAATCTTGAGAATGAACCAGTCGGCTGACTCCTAGGTTGACGTTGAAGTAGACGAACACGCCTGCATCCGCCTGAATGTTGTTGTTGTTCTGGATCGCTTTGGCAGCCGCAGCAGCATTCGCAAAAGCATCGGTCAGGACAATAATGTTGCCATTGCCTGCAATCTGGGCAGAGTTACCCTTTTGGAAGGCGGCATTGACCAGACCGAGATCGCTACCCACCAAGGTGAACTGATCGTCAGCGATCGAGAAGTCCGTGATCGCATCAGGTGGCAAGTTGGATGTATTGATCAGGTTAGCAGCCGGGGCAAACACGGCACCTCTAAAGGAATCAGCGTTATAGACGAAGCGATCGTTACCCAGTCCACCCGTAAGTACATCTGTGCCTTCGCCTCCTACAAGGATGTCGTTGCCCAGTCCGCCGTTAACCGTGTCAAGACCCACGCCCCCCAGCAGAACATCATTGCCTGCTTGACCAAAAATGGAATCATCTCCCAGATCCCCGAAAACTACATCATTGCCTGCTTCAGCCAGGATAAAATCATTTCCAGCGCCAGCAAAAACTAAATCTGAACCCCCGCCAGTGATCAGAATGTCATCGCCTTGTCCAGCAAATACAGTGTCATCTCTGTCAGAACCTTGAAAGATGTCTGATCTTCTGCTGCCTCTCCAGTCGGGTGTGTCGGGTTTGTTGTTGTCGAGGGCATCAATAGCCTGGTTTTTTACCCAGGTTCCGATCCTTTGATTGTTCAGCTCATCGCTTTGTTCAGATTGTTGAGCAGCTCTAGTTAGTTTAGCCATGATTAGTTCCTGTTAGTTGTGTTGAATGTTGAGGTGACTGATTGATGGAACTTTTTTATCACGAACCTCTCGCGGTGTGAGTAAAGTTTTGAGTTCCTTCTTTCCTTTAAGACGATCGCTTTTAACTTGTTATGCAGTCGGTTGTCAGACAAATTTGAGAATGGAGCGATCGCTCTGGGCGGGTCGTTGCTTGACCACAAAACCTAGATTAAGCAGGTTTCTTCGTTTTGCCAGCCTGAAAAAGTCAGAAAAAGTCAGAAGGTTTTCAATTTTGGGGCTGAGGGATTAATTCCAGGCATTGCTGTTTTATGTCTGATTTTTTTGAAAGGGTCGCTCCGCGACCCTTTCAAAAAAATCACGCCCGGATTCAGCACTGCCTAATTCCATAGCTACAGATTCCATGAACTCGTGGGTAGTCCTCAAAAGGTAATGATTTTTTGTTGTAGGGGCTTCGCCCCTACAACAAAAAATCATTACCTGAATACCACTATGAACTCGTGGTAAGGCGCTCCAGCGTGATATGTTGCTCTAAGCGTTACACGGTTGAGCCATGCGTCCTCGCCAAGAAATTGTTGAAATCTTTTCAACGTTTTTACAATTCGATGCCGATCGGGTTCAGGGCTGGCTGGCTGACCCTAAGCTGCGTCGAAGTATGGAGCGTTGTTTAGCTCAACTCTCACAGACAGAACGCTCAGATGCTTTTTTAGTGCTCTACTGGCATAAAGCTTGGCAAATGCAAACTAGCGGTTTGGCACAGAGTCGTTTGGCACAGAGCCATTTAGCCGCCTATCTTCAAGAGGTTTGCTACTGGTCAGCGCAAAAAACGAGTCGCTATCTTGAAAACGCTCAGTTTCAACTCTCCGACTGTTTTCAGGTGGCAATTGCCGCTCTCGATAAGGTGCTAAAAGGCTTTGATGCCAAGCGCAGCATTTCCTTAAAGGGTTACGCTAGCCTTAAGTTTAGTAGCGTCATCAAAGACATCTTACGCCAGCGGCAAATTGCCGATATTTGTACCCCCTGGGCACTACTGCACAAGCTCAGCAAAAAGCGGCTGATTGAATCCTTGCAAAGTGCAGGACTATCGCCAGAGATGATTCAGCGCTATGTGCTTGCCTGGACATGCTTCAATGCGATTCATGCTCCGACTGAAGTTCCTAACCGCACCGCAACCAGCCGCAAGCTGATTAAGCCTAAGCCAGAAACCTGGGCGGCGATCGCCACTCTCTATAACCAGCAGCGCCAGACCCAGCTCTCTGAGACAACCCCAGCCCTCTCTGCCGACATGATCGAGAAGTGGATCACCGCCTGTGCAACGGCAGGTCGTCAATATCTCTACCCGACCTGGACTTCGATTAACGCCCCCAGACCTGGGCGAGAAGAAGGGGAATTGCTAGACACCTTACCTCAGCCAGACGCAGAACCCGCGCTAGCCGAAATGATTGCGGCAGAGGAAACAACCCAGCTTGACCAGATTAATGCTGTGCTAGTGGAATCGATCGCCCAACTGGAACCCGACCTCCAGCAGCTCTTGCAGCTGTACTACAGAGAAGAGCTGACCCAGCAGCAGATTGCCCAACAGATGCAGGTGCAGCAATACACAATCTCTCGTCAGTTGGCAAAGATTAAGCGATCGCTCCAGCGTCAATTAGTCGAATGGAGTCAAAACACACTGCATATTGCTCCCAACTTAGACGTTATTGAGTCTATCAGCGGAATTCTGGAGGAGTGGCTAAAAATTCATTATGGTCGGGCATAAAAACACCTGACTTTTTAGGACTTTTTCAGGCTGGCTTTGCCAGCAAATCCATTTACTTTGTTTTTGTTGGCAAAGGGACGTTTAAGGAAGATTTCTATGTTTGCAAAAATTCCAGAAAAGTATATGCACTTGACCCGATGGGGATTAGCGATCGGCTGGCTAATCCTGATTGCGTCTATGTTTTATGATCCTATTTCAGCTCAGCTCACTGCATCTAATCAGCTATTTGCAGCTTCCACAACAACGGGCTGCTATCAGTTTCAAGGTCAATGCCGTCCGTTAACGGATTACCCCTTGGGGGCACGAATTTTCTGGGGTATGGTTCTGCCGCTGTCCATCATCACCCTTCTGGTTTTTGGGCATGAAGCTTGGCGGCGAATTTGTCCCCTGTCCTTTCTATCGCAAATTCCTCGCGCTTTGGGGCGGCAGGGCAAACGCACAGTTGATGAAAGCTCCTGGCTAGGACGGAATGCCCTGTATCTTCAGTTTTCTCTACTGTTTATTGGACTAAATCTGCGTCTGCTGCTGGTCAATTCCGATCGCTTGCTCTTAGGAATTTTCTTACTTTCTACCATTCTCTTAGCGATTACCGTTGGTTCCCTCTATGACGGAAAAACATGGTGTCATTATTTTTGTCCGATGGCACCTGTACAAATGATTTACAGCGAACCTAGCGGATTACTGGGCAGCGAAGCGCACCAAGCGCCCCCCAAAACCATCACTCAGTCGATGTGTCGAACGGTGGACAAAAGCGGTCAAGAAAAAAGTGCTTGTGTCGCCTGTAAGGTTGGCTGTATCGACATTGACGCCGAAGGGGCTTATTGGGAAGGCATTAAAAAACCCGATCGCAAGTTGCTTTACTACGCTTATGTAGGACTGGTAATCGGATTTTACCTTTACTTTTGGCTGTACTCTGGAAGCTGGAGTTTCCTATCTGCCGGGGTTTGGAACGAAACAAACCAGCTTGCCACCCTGCTTCAACCTGGGTTCTTTATTGCAGGTCAGGCGATCGCCATTCCCAAACTGATTGCAGTTCCGCTCACCCTGACCGTTACTTCCGGCATGACCTATGCGATCGGGCTGTGGGCAGAATGGTACTACAAACGCTATAACAAACGGCAAAGACATCCGCTCAGTTCCGAACAGGTGCAAAGTCGGATGTTTGCAATCGCCACATTTACTGCGTTTAATCTGCTGTTTTTTATGGGCGTTCGCCCCACGCTGGGCTATCTCCCTGCACCCATCCAGCAGATCTTGAGTTGGGCGGCTGTCGTTGCCAGCAGTTTGTGGGTGGTCAAATCCTGGAATCGCAGTATGCAGCGCTATAACCGAGAGCGAGATGCCAATCTGCTGCGGCGACAGCTTAGCAAACTCAATATCGACCTCTCTCAATTTCTCGAAGGTCGGACGATGGAGCAGCTCAAACCCGATGAGCTATATGCCCTGGCAAAAGTGTTGCCCGGTTTCAGCAATAACTATCGTCTGCAAATCTACCAAGGCACCCTAAAAGAAGCATTAGAGCAGGGTAGCGTCACTCCGGTCAGAAGCCTCAAAGTCTTTCACACCCTACGCCAAAAACTAGAGATTTCTGAGGAACTGCATTGGACAATTCTAGACCAGCTCCAGACGGAAGCCCCCAACCTGTTTCCTGCCTCCCAAGGGCATCGAGATTCAGAGACTACGGTCATCAGGCGCTCTCCTGCCCCCCACACTACCGCAGAAGCAACCGTCTATCGTCCGATCGATCGCCGCTCTGAAACTCCGCCTGCTCAACAAACTCCTGCCGCCCAACCCGATCGCAGCATTAGCTTCAATGAGCTTGATCAAACGGTGATCAAACCGACTGCTCAAGATATACCCCCGTCTGATTCTCGTCCAGACTCGTGATTAGTCAAATACAGATTAGTCAGATGCGGATTAGTCAAATACAGAGTTGGCGTGTAGATAGGTGGATAAGATCTCATCCACCCATCCACTCATTTACCCAGCCATCCCTCTACGCCCCTGCATAAAGATCCAACATCCATCGTTAAGTACAAGCAAGGGACGCATTTCTTAAAAAACAACCCACACTTAACCAAGCGCATAGCGCTGTAGGAAACCCAAAATGCTCAAGCTCAAAGTATTCAACTCTCAAACTGGCGAATTTCAGGAAACGGCTCTATCGCCAGACTCGACCCCGCAAGGAGAATGTTTGGTGGGACGCGCCTCCAATTGCGACTTGGCTTTAGAAAGCCCGGATGTGAGCCGTGTGCATGGTCGGATCAAGGCGCGACAGGGGGAGTATTACTACACCGATCTAGGCAGCGCCAATGGATCGCACATCAACAATGAACAAGTTCAAGCGCACCAAAGTCATGCCCTCAAGGTGAATGACTTGCTCCGGATTGCCGACTTTGTGTTGCTGGTAGAAGCGATCGAACCGACTGAATCAAGCGCAGAATCTTCGACCTGGAAGAAATTGGGGGGCGATCGCTATTGGACGAAGGGCGACTTGACGGTTCGCTGTGTGCGCATCACCAATGAAACTGCCGATGTCAAAACCTTCACCTTTGTTGCAGAGCCGCTTGTTTTGTTTGACTATAAGCCCGGTCAGTTTGTCACCCTAGAGCTAGAAATTAACGGAGATCAGGTGCTGCGATCCTACTCCATCTCATCGACCCCCTCTCGCCCCCACACGCTAGAAATTACGGTGAAGCGGGTTGCTGCCGCAGCAGGGATCTTGCAACCGGGGCTAGTGTCTAACTGGCTACATGACAACCTCAAGGTGGGTAGCCAAATTAAGTTGAGCGGGCCTTTAGGAAAATTCACCTGCCAGCCTGACTCTGCCCAGAATCCGTCCCAGAATCTATCCCAGAATCTACCCCAGAAACTCCTGTTTATTTCAGCAGGCAGCGGCATTACGCCCGTCATGTCGATGTCGCGGTGGATTGCGGATACCGCGCAGCAGTCTGACGTTGTCTTTTTCCATTGTGCGCGTACCCCCCGCGATGTCGTCTTTCGGCAAGAGTTGGAAATGATGGCAGCACGGCTACCCAATTTTCACCTAGCGCTCAGCACCACTCGTCCAGAACCAGGTCAGCTCTGGTTTGGGTTTACAGGCAGAATCGCGGCACCCCTACTCCAAATGGTCGCGTCAGACTATCAGGAACGCACGGTCTATGTCTGTGGTCCCAATGCATTTATGCAAGAAGTGAAGGTGCTATTAGAGGGGCTGGGGTTCCCGATGCAGAACTATCACGAAGAGAGCTTCGGCGCACCGAAAAAGGTGAAGGTTCAGAAACCTGAAAGTGCAGGAAATTCTTCTGTAGCCAGCTCTGAAGCCAATTCTGTAGCCAGTGTCGCCACACCCGATCGCCCCACCGCTCCTCCGATCAGTGCCCCCTCACCCTCAGCAGGGACATCCCAGCCTGTCGTAGTATTCTCTCAGTCTGGCAAACAGGTGGCTGGCACAGAATCTATTTTGGAGTTGGCTGAACAAGAAGGGATTAAAATTCGCAGCAACTGCCGTCAAGGGGTTTGTGGCGCTTGCAAAAAGCGTAAGCTAGAAGGCGAAGTCAGGTACGAATCAGCTCCTGATGCTCTGGATCAAAGTGAGCAAGATGCAGGTTTTATTCTGTGTTGTGTTGCGGCTCCGGTGGGTCGAGTTGTCATTGAAGCCTAAGAAACACAAACGATGTGAGTTCTGGCTCCGCACCTCTGAAATTACCTCCTACCCCAGATCGCCATTATGACCCAATCACCACTTTTCATCGAAACTGAACCGACTCAGATCTCTTTAGAAATTTCGCCAGAGGAGCAAGCTCAGAGCTGGCAGCAGAACTACTCCGGGGCAAGTCGCCACTGGAATGCCTATCTCAACCAAATTTGCCTGAACACCGTTCTGGCATGGCTGCGCCAAGACTATCCTCAGGCAAAACCCTGGACTCAAGCCTTACAGCATCCTAGCTTTTGGGAAGTGGTCGATGGTAGCGCCATTACCTTAACCGGACATACTGCTAACCCCCGACACACCATTCGCTTGGTTCTAATTCCTAGCGCTGCGATCGACACTAGCGAACTGCGGGTACCCCAAGAATGGGTCGATCTTCCCAGTTGGGCAGGCGACTACTATCTGGCGGCACAAGTTGAACCAGATGAAGGCTGGCTGAGGATCTGGGGCTTCACGACTCATGCGCGGCTCAAGGCAAAAGGAACCTATGATACGGGCGATCGCACCTACGCGCTGGATGCCCATGACCTGACTCAAGACCTCAATGTTTTATGGGACGCTCAACAGCTTTGCCCAGAGGAGCCAATCCGCGCTGCCCTTCAGCCGCTCCCCGAACTCTCAGCACCGCAAGCAGAAAGCCTGATTGCCCGCTTGGGAAACCCCCAAGTGCTGTTACCTAGGTTAGAAGTTCCCTTTACCCTATGGGGCGCGCTGCTAGAACATCCCGCTTGGCGACAGCGCCTATATCAACACCGCTTGCAAATGCCAGAGCAATGGTCTGTGCTGCAATGGCTGGCTGGTGGTGTGTCAACGATCGCTAAACAGATTGGCTGGCAACAAGTTGCGTTACAACCCTATGCAGCGGGAGCGCGCAGCATAGAAATTTCTCAAAATCCTGGGTCGATTTTGGTTCGCCCATTGGTGATTGCAGAACAACGCTACGAATTACGCATCATCCCTCAAGATGCCCCTCAATCAGGGATTTGGCGTTTTGAATTATGCAAGCTGCCCACAGCCGCAATTCCCACAGCTACGATTCCTAAAGGCATGAAGCTAAGGCTTTTGACAGAATCCCTACAACCCTTTGAAAATAACGAAGCCATGGCAACAACTTCTGTAGAGCGGCTCTATGTCGTGGTAGCTCTGGAACCTGGAGAAGGAATAGTGTGGGAGGTTGACCCTACTCCAGAGAACTATGAACGGGAAGTTTTGCGGTTTTAAAAATACACCTTCAGGGTCGGAGTCAGAAAACTCCTTCTCACAATGCTCTGGAGACTTCGGGTTCTCTTTTGTTGAATCGATCGCTAGCGCGAGCTGCCTAGCAGGACGTTCATCTCAACCCTAAAATGTTCCTCATAACAGGTAACGCTGCAAGATCCATGTCAACATCGAATCGGTCAAGGAGCCGGACAACTTGATCTATTACATCAATCCTTCAGAAAGGGAAGCCGCCCCCTCCTGAAGGATCAGATCAGTCACCCCTAATGTCCTCTGCGGATTCCTGCGCCTTTATTTTCCAGAATCACCTTCGCTATCATAGTCAAAACACCCAAACAAGCCAGCAGCACCGCTGCCGAATAGGCTGACTGGGTGTGATATTGCTTATAGGCCTCCTCAACATACAGGGGTAGCGTCTGTGTCTTGCCTGTAATATTGCCGGATACAACGATGACCGCACCAAATTCGCCCATCGCCCGCGCGTTCGTGAGAATAACGCCATACAGCAATCCCCAGCGAATTGAAGGCAGGGTGACACGCCAGAAAGTTTGCCACTCCGAAGCACCCAGCGTCTTGGCTGCCTCTTCCTGGTCGGTACCAATCTCTTCCAGCACGGGCAGCACTTCCCGCGCTACAAACGGCATGGAGACAAACGAGGTTGCCAGCACCATACCAGGGACTGCGAAGATCACCTTCCAGTCATTCGCCTCTAACCAGGGGCCAAGCCAGCCATTGCGTCCGTAGAGCAAAACGAGCATTAATCCTGCGACTACAGGGGATACCGCAAAAGGCAAATCAATGACGCTAATTAGCAAAGCACGTCCCGGAAATCTTTTGTGTCGTGCCAGCGCCCAGGCCGCACATAGCCCAAAAACCGTATTGAGCGGAACGGCAACGATCGCCATCAGCGCGGTTAGCTTCACAGCATTAAGAAAGAATCGATCGGAGAATGTGGCAATGAATCCCTGAAGACCTTCCCCCGTGAACGCCTGCACGAACACATTCAGCGCTGGAATAAACAGGATTAGCCCCAAATAGAGCAGCGTGAAGCCAATCAAAGCAGGTTTAACAAACCGATCGAATCCTACCGTCTGCGGAGGTTGCGAGGGCGATGGGGCTTCAGTAATGCGATCGACTGTTGAGAGATTAGTTGCCATAGCGACGACCCCAAGCTTGCAGTAAATTAATGGCCAGCAGCATGATCAGCGAGATCAGCAGCATAACGGTGCCGATCACTGTTGCCCCGGCATAGTCATATTGCTCTAATCGCTGAAAAATTAGCACAGGCGCAATCAGATCTTTGAATGGAATGTTAGAAGCCACAATCACCACGGAGCCATATTCCCCTACGGCGCGGGCAAACCCCAGCGCTACCCCGGTCAGCACCGCAGGCATAATGGGAGGCAGCACCACCCGCCAGACGGTTTGCCAGGGCGTTGCTCCCAGCGACCAGGCAGCTTCTTCAACTTCCTTCTCGACCTCCAACAGCACAGGCTGCACCGTTCGCACGACAAACGGCAGCGAGATAAACAGCATTGCCAAAAACACGCCCCAGCGCGTGAAAGCAATTTTCACACCAAAGGGAGCAAACAGTGCGCCAATCCAGCCCTTCTCACTGTAGACGGTCGCCAGCGTTAGCCCTGCAACAGCTGTGGGTAAAGCAAACGGCAGATCGAGCAAGGCATCGACAAATCGCTTGAGTGGAAAGTTGTAGCGCACCAGCACCCAAGCAATAATTAAGCCCGCTAGACCGTTAATCACACCTGCACCCAGCGCGGTTACGAAAGTGACATTATAGGCAGAGAGAGCCGTCGGGCTGGTCGCAATTTTCCATATTTCTCCAGGGCTAAGGGTCGCAGATTTGAGAATTAGGGCGGCGATCGGCACCAGCAGCATCAAGCTCAAATAAGTCCCGGTGACAATCCAGGGAATGGAGAGGCGAGGCAAAGCAGGCGATCGCCCCTCACGATTAGCAGAAACAGTAGTCATAAGAGCACTTGGGACGAGAGGATAGTTCAGTAGCTGTTTGAAAGCTGGAGCCTGGTGGTCTGTTATTAGCTGATGTGCTGGTGTAGAGGGGTGGATGGGTAGAGGAGTGGATGAGAGTTTCCCATCTGCCCATCTACCCATCTACCTGCCAACTGTTACTCATCACCAGCTTTCAAACAGCAGATTTGATTAGCGATCGGCATGAAAGATCAGATCTTACGCCTTGGATTGCATCTGGTCAAAGATTGCGCCATCGTCGAAGAATTTCTTCTGCACTGCATCCCAGCCGCCTAGTTCTTGCACGGTGAACAGTTTATCGATCTTCGGATATTGGTTGGCATATTTTTCGCCGATACTCGGATCAACCGGACGGAAGCCCACCTTAGCGAATTCTTCTTGGGCTTCGGGGGTGAACAGATACTCTACGAAAGCTTGTGCGATTTCGCGGGTGCCATGCTTATCCACATTTTTATCTACCATCGCAACAGGGTTGTCGATCGAAATATTCACATCGGTGGGAATGACAAACGGCAGGTTTTCTCCTCTTTGTTTAGCCAAAAGCACTTCGTTTTCGTAGTTAATCAACACGTCGCCTTGTCCCTGCTTGAAGAAAACGTCAGTTGCCTCACGGGCATCCTTTGGCAAGACAGGGACATTCTTCATCACTTGAGTGGTGTATTCGAGCGCTTTGGCATCATTGCCCCCCGTTTGAGTAATGGCTCCCCACAGCGCCAAGAAATTCCAGCGAGCGCCCCCCGAAGTCTTGGGGTTAGCGGTAATCACCTGCGCTCCTTTGGTTAGGTCTGCCCAAGCTTTTATCCCTTTAGGATTGCCTTCGCGCGTCACTAGAGCCGCAACTGATTTGTGAACGATCGCACCATTGGGCGCTTCCTTTTCCCATCCGGCTTCAATCAATCCGGCTTTCTCAATCTTTTTCGTATCGAGCGCTAGCGCTAGCGCTACAACGTCGGCTTCCAGCCCATCAATCACAGCACGAGTTTGAGATCCAGACCCACCGTAGCTTTGGTCAAACACGACCTCTTGATTGTGTTCGGCCTTCCATTTTTCAGTGAACTTTGGAATGATCTGTTCATAAGCTGCCTGGGTAACGGCGTAACTCACCAGAGTAAGGTTAGCCGTTTCTTTTTGAGCCGCAGGTGATCCACCAGCCGCAGGAGATGCGGCAGTCTCCGAAGGGCTAGTATTGCAGGCCGCAAGTGTCAGGCATAGCCCTAGACCCACCAGAAACAGTGACAGAAATCCTTTCAGCGATCGAAATCTAAACCTACCCATAAACAACGCCTCTTCGCAAATGAAATGCTCTACAGAATTGCAAAAATCAACATCCTAGACTTGAGAAGATTAAATCCGCCTCTCTTAAGTATCTAAGTCCAAAAGTACCTAAGTCCAAAAGTATCTAAGTCCAAGCTATGCACAAACCTCGTTCAGACCTAGTTAAACGCTCTAAACTACGGTAAATTGATCAAGCTGCCGGAATATTTTGCTCAATTGACTTACAGAATACAGCAAGCTGTGGTAGAAGTACAGTATCTTGATTGAGATGCTGGGGTTTAGAGATAAAGATACTTCCTCTCTGGAGAATTTGCAACATGGGGATTTCGGTTGAGCATGTGTCCAAGCATTTTGGAGATTTCAAAGCAGTTGATCAGGTGAGTGTAGAGGTGAAAACCGGGTCTTTAGTGGCGTTGCTGGGGCCTTCTGGATCGGGCAAATCCACGCTGCTGCGCTTGATTGCTGGGCTGGAACTCCCCGATCGCGGCAAGATTTACCTGACCGGACAGGATGCCACCCACCAAAGTGTACAAAATCGTAGGATTGGCTTTGTGTTTCAGCACTATGCGCTGTTCAAACATCTGACCATTCGGCAAAACATCGCCTTTGGGCTGGAGATTGCTAAGCAGCCCAAAAATCGCGTTAAGCATCGTGTGGAAGAGCTAATTAATCTGGTGCAGCTCCAGGGGATGGGCGATCGCTACCCCTCTCAACTTTCAGGCGGGCAGCGGCAGCGGGTGGCGTTGGCTAGAGCGCTGGCGCTGGAACCCCAAGTGCTGTTGCTAGATGAACCCTTCGGGGCGCTGGATGCCAAGGTGCGCAAAGATCTGCGGAGCTGGCTGCGGAATCTGCATGACACCGTGCATGTGACGACAGTCTTTGTGACGCATGACCAGGAAGAAGCCATGGAAGTTGCAGATGAGCTGGTGGTCATGAATAAGGGACGCATCGAGCAGGTCGGCAGCGCTGCAGAGCTTTACGACAACCCCGCTACGCCGTTTGTGATGAGTTTCATTGGCCCCGTTAATGTCTTACCCAGCAGCGCTCCCATCTTCAAGCGGGTTGGCTATCAGCCAGAGCATCCCAACGTGTTTCTCCGTCCGCATGATGTGTTAGTGGCGTTGACTTCAGATGAGGATACGAGTCCGGCGATCGTTAATCGGGTGATTCACTTGGGCTGGGAGATTCAGGCTGAACTGGCTCTGGAAGACGGTCACGCTTTTACGGTTTACTTATCGCGAGAGCAATTTAAACAGCTCAATCTCCGTTCAGGTCAGCGGGTCTATGTCAAACCGAAGGATGCCAAATCTTTTGCCGCTCAATATGTTGAGGCATAGCTTGATCTAAATTTTGACATCTTGATCTGCGTGACAGCAGCAACGCCCAGTCTGTGTGGCGTTACGCGCTCAGATCTAATGAGTTATTTTTTGAGAGCCGCGCGGAGCGCGGCTCTCAAAAAATAACTCACCATAGCTCAATTACGTATTGCCGTAAGAGCGAGCGATCGCACCCTTTGAAACACACCATTTGAAGAGTTTTCCCAGTAACCAGCAATTCTTATAATTAAAATACGGTAAACCCATCGGAATACGATACTTATGAATGCTAAAATTTAGCTAGAGTTGGTTGGACTTCAGCTAAAGCTTAAGCATGAAAAATTTTAAGACTACTCTTGAGAAGTTTTTTGCCGTAGACAAGTTCAGTAGCGTCAAGCAAACTATTCAAGCACAGGTACATTTGGCGATCGCATCGCCCAGTCAGGTCTTTACCCTAAAAAACATCAGAGGTGGTTTATTCCTGCTGATGGGGTATCTGCTTTCTCCACTCTGCTGGTGGAATGATCTTGTGTTTAACCTGCCCATTGCCTATCTGTTGGGTCACTTTTGCAACTGGGTTTATCCAGGCTCTTTCTTGCCGGGAGCGATCGGTGGCTATTGGCTATCCAATATTATCGGAATCTTAATGATGCAGTTGGGAGCGATCGATGTTTTGCAATCCGCTCCTCAAGGGCAGACTGAATCAGAACCGCGCAACCTTAAGAAGGATCTGCTCGCGGGTGTAGTCACTTCTACAGTCTATACACTAATCATTCTGGCGTTGGTGCAGCTAAAGGTTTTGGATGCTCCCCATCTATTCGACAGCGAGAACGCTATGAGTCTCAGCTTCTTATCTACTTTAGTGTCATAAAGTATTCTCGTATTTCCATACTCCTCTATATTCTGTGGACTTATGAATTATGTCCTGCTAACTTCCTTGAGCTTCTTGGTTGGCATTGTGGTGGGATTAACAGGAATTGGTGGTGCTTCCCTGATCACACCCATGCTGATCCTCGTGTTTCAGGTGCCACCCGCGATCGCCATTAGCTCTGATGTCATGGCAGCCACGCTGATGAAAATTGTGGGAGGAGCTAAACACTGGCAGCAGCAGACGCTTGATCTCCAGGTGGCAAAGTGGTTAGCTTGCGGCAGCGTCCCCGGTTCGCTCATTGGAGTGGGCATTCTACATCTGCTCCGGCAAACTAGCAGCTTAGATCTAGATGCCCTTCTGCTACGGCTGATCGGCATGGCAATTTTAGGCGTGACTGGAATAGCGATCGTGCAAATGCTGCTGCTGATCTTTGCGCCACAGTTACGGTTGCCTGCTCTACCCAAGCTAGACTTAGAGACGCTCAAGGGAAAAATTTGGACGATCGCCATCGGGGCAATCTTGGGCTGCATTGTGGGTTTAACCAGCGTATCTTCGGGTTCCCTGTTTGCGCTGGTGCTAATTGCCTTTTTTCAGCTAGATGCCCGTAAATTGGTGGGGACGGATATCTTTCAGGCAGCAATTTTGCTGTCGTTCACGGCGATCGGACATTTAAGTTTGGGAACAGTCGATTGGGGTTTGGTACTGCCCATCTGGTGTGGCTCTGTGCCAGGTGTCTTATTGGGTGCCAAAATCTGTGAAGTGACTCCCCAGCGGGCGCTCAGGTTTGTGGTTTACAGTCTTTTGGTGATGGTGAGCTGGAAGTTAGTTCATTCGGTGTAGCTTTATTTGGTCTTCATTTGGTATAGCCATCAGTCCAGCACGATCGAATTCAAAGATTCTAGCGGCACGGTAAAAACATAGTAAATGACACCTGCGCCCAGCAGCAGTATGGCAAGGCTAGAGAGCAGCACCCAGCGATCGCCAGGTTCATAGGCATCTTCATCAATGTCGTAGCGCACGGCAAAATAGTGCTGGGTGGAAAGCAGCACCATCAGCATCCCGACGATCGAGAAAGCCAGCCCTAGCTTCCAGCCTGTACCGGGCGGTTGAGGAGCCATAGGCGGACGCAGCAGCCGTAGACGAACGATGAGAACGCCGAATCCCATTAGGGCAATTGCACTACGCATCCAAGCCAGATAGGTGCGCTCATTAGCCAAGTGATCTCGGACGCGATCGGAACTGCGTTTCTTTGGTTTTCCAGTCTCGTTTACCACATCTTTGGAAGACTTAAAGAACAGATGCATCTACTCGTCTCTCTTAATTTAGATTTCAATTTGCAAATCAGCGGATATAAATTTGATACTGTATTAGGAACTTATTTTTCGTATTCTCTCACACTTTAACGGTGATTACAGCGATATTTCTAGCATAAAGTTTGTAGCATAAATTAAATGCCTTGATGAGTGGAGCACAATGGATGTATCTCTACTCATCAAGGCTGGATTGCTTTTACGCTAGATCTCTTTTACAAAAAAATTAGAAGCTTTCTAGTCGTCGATCGGCGCATTGAGCGATTGAGTATCGATCTCTGTTTGTGACAGGCTAGGAATTGCCCAGGTACCCTCACCAGCTTTGAAAACTTTAGCAGGAGGAACATTGAATTCCACAGTGTCCGTGTCAGGATTAGCGGTGGCAACGAATTGAGTTCCAGGCACAAATTTGACCGCTAACGGCTCAGTCAATTCTTGATCTGCAACCCCTGCGACCTTGATACCGCTGGGCAGCAGCACCCCATCACAATTCCAACTGTCATCAGTCTCTTGACCTGCTCCCAAATAATAGAGCGTGGATTGCTCGGCAGTAAAGGCAGCTTTCTTTGAGGGCTTGTGGGCATAGACTGCTAACGTTTTGCCCGTTTCATTACGGCAGGTGCCCCAGTCCGTTGCAGATTCCAAAATATACTTCTGAAGTTTTAACTCGCCAATTTTCTGTTGCAGTCCGGCTGCATTGTAGCCTGTGTCTTCAGGTGATTTGGCGTTTAACAGGTCAGTCAGCGTTTGCGTGATTTCAGCGTAGTCAGCACTGGTGGTGAGTTTGGGTGCATCTGCCCAAGCGGGCTGAGCGATCGCCAAATTTACAACGAATGCCAAAACGATTAGAACAATTCTCGCAAGTTTCATGAGGGTTCTCCTGAATAATGTGGTTGATCTTTTTGCTAAATCCTGATGTCGGAAAAGCTTAATATCTTTTTGTGCAGGGACTGGATTACAGCATTTAATCACGCTATTGATTTTGAAACAGCGGCAGCAGTTTATAGGTGCCGCGCTCTATCAGAATGAAAACACCTAAACCAATGAGAACAAAAGGAACGGCACGATGACCATAGCGAGTCAAGATGTGAGCGATCGCAGGTTGCTGAGTTAATCGATAAGCAACGTAGCACCAAACTGCAATCATGACAAAGAAGGTTATCAATATTGTACCCAAAGTTTCCAGATTGCTGTTCGCAAATAGAGGAACATAAATCCCAATATTATCTCCCCCGTTTGCCAAAGTAATAGCGGCAACACTATAGACTTGTGGAGCAAAAAGGTTAGCTCTTTTGGACTGCCGTTGAGTTACGGTTTGAACATGGGGTTGGTCAGCATCTCTACGGACGAGTTGAGTGATGCCAATCGCGATCGGCACAAAACCTAGCAACCCAATCCAGGCGGGCGGCACAACCAATCCACCTAAAAAGCCAGGAAGACTTGCCAAAATCAGCGCTGCGAATCCGAGATATTGACCGAGAACAATGTGCTTGGGGCGAAAAACAGAATTGACTTGGGCGAATAGAAGCGTCAGGATTACAATATCATCAATGTTGGTTGCAGCGAAGGCAGTGCTCCCAGTAACGATCGCCTTGACTAGCTCATTCATGACAAATCCCAAACTCCTCCAGCGGCTATTTAGCAGGCTGTATTAAATTTCGGCTCAGCGTGATCACCGTACAGCAGCAGGCTACCAAAGTTAGCAGCAGTAGACCTCGATCTTCGAGCGTATGGCTTTCAATCAAGATCATAGCGCCCAAACCTATTAGCACGAAAGGCACAAACTGATTGCCGTAACGGGTCAGCGCTGTGGCGATCGCTGGAACTTTGGCCAGCCGATAGGCGGTGTAGCACCATACGCCGACTAACGAAAAGAAGACGCCCAGCACCACAACTAAACTTTCCCAGGTGCAGCTTGCGAATAGCGGCACGTAAATCCCGACATTGTCGCCACCGTTGGCAAACGTGATAGCAGCAACTCCGTAAGTTTGAGGTGAGAGAAAGCTGCCAAATGGGGCAGAAATGGGTTCTAGTTCAGCACCAGATTCTTCCTCTTCCTCTCGGTTTAGCAACTGATTGAGTCCGATGGCGATGGGCACGATCCCCAACATCCCCGTCCAGGATACGGGCAGCAGCAGTCCGCCGAAGAATCCGGGTAGGCTTACCAGCACTAGCACAGCAAAGCCGAGATATTGTCCGATCACGATGTGGCGATGACGAAATAGTGCATTAGCCTGAGAGAAAAATAGCAGCAGAATCACGATGTCGTCTAGGTTGGTGGCGGTGAAGGCGGTGATGGCTGTGGAGAGAGGAGTGAGTATTGGCATGGGGAGAGGGGAATGGGTAGATGGGTAGATGGGTAGATGGGTAGATGGGTAGATGGGTGGATGGGTGGATGGGTGGATGGGTGGATGGGTGGATGGGTGGATAAGAAGAGGGGGGTGAGGGGATTATCCTTTGGGGTTGCTGAAGCTGAGGTGGATGGCTTCGATCTCGCGCTGCATTCTGCGAACCAGCTTGGGCGATCGGATTCTCTGTACCATGAACCAGCCACAGCCCAGCATCAGATAAAGTAAGAACAGATAGGGAAACAGGTTATAGGGGGCTTCAGGAACGGGAAAGAGTTCACTTCCAGGAATGCCAACCATACCCACGATTGGAATCATCATAAATCCCACTCCTAGCATTGAGAAGACAATGTCCATCGGGCGCAGCTTGCCCAAACGGTAGAGATAAACAGGAGCAGCGAGCGATACCAGGATATAGACCAGCAAGAATCCATAGGTACAGAGCGTTCCTAGATAGCCCATGCTCTCGAAGGGCTGAAGTCCACAGGAGTTCATGACAGCAGGAACTGTGAAGGTGACGATTGAAGAAAGGGCGATCGCCGTATGGGGAGTCAGGTTGGTATCATGTGTAGTCCCCAATGAGTCGGGGAGCAATCCATGCCGCGCCATCATAAAGAACACTCTGGCGGCGGGATTGATGCAAGCCAGGATACAGGCAAAGAAGCTCAATAGCACTCCTAGACTAATTAAGGCTCCCAAAAATCCTACGCCTGCTTGGTCAGCCAGAAACGTCAGCGGTGCCTCACTCTCGGCTAAGCTGACCGAGGTGCCGCTAAAGCCCAAGACCTCGATGTAAGCCATGAAGATAAAGAAGATTCCAGCTTGAATCGTGCTTTGCATGACGGCTTTGGGAATGTTTTTCAGCGGTTTCCGGGCTTCATCTCCCAGGGAAGTGGCGCTTTCAAATCCAGAAAAGCCAAACACCACCATGACTACGCCCATGGCGACACCGCCGGGAGTCGTATTCTGTAGCGTGAGCTGAGAAAAGTCGATCGCAAACCCTTTGTGCGCCCAGATAATCACGCCCAAAAGAGCAATCAAGCCGATCGATACTCCTTCTAGCCACAGCATCGCTTTGGCAGAGAGCTGAATGTCTTTGTAGGCGGCGTAGCAGGAAATCCCGGCACCGATCGCCAGCAGCGTCAGAATATGGGTATGAATTCCCAGATGACTGAGAATCTCTTGCCCAAAGTTAGCAAAGCCGCACAGTACCGCCATTCCCGTAAACAGATAGGCAAGAATCAAGCCCCAAGCACACATCACGCCTGCTGTTGCCCCCAGGCTCTTCGCGATGTAGGTATAGAGCGAACCGGGCGAAGCAGAGCGACGGGCAAATTGGTTGATATTGATGCTCACGAAGACTAAGCCCACCAAGCCAATCAAGAAGCTTAGCCAAGTGCCGTTTCCAGAGAGTGCGAAGATTAAGCCCAGGTTGGCAGCGGGGGTGGTGGTCGGCGCAATGACGGCAATGGACTGAGCAATCACCTCACCGTAGGAGAGACAGTCGCGTTTCAAGCCATGGGCGCTCATTGGAATATCAGCAGTCATCTAGAAGCTCCTAGGGGATAAGCAGATTGATGGGATGGGTCAAATAAAATGAATGGAGAGTGAATTAGATGAATATCACTGTTAAGCAACTCTAAAATCCATAGCTTTAACTTTAGTGACTGCGATCGATAGAATCAAATACTCTTTTTTGTCAGAATCATAAACAAAAGTAATTGATTGCAGGATATTGGATGAGAGACAAGTTGATTAATACAGGGAAAGTTGAAATAAAGATAGGGCGTGAAGCGATCGCATCTTTTCCACAATCTCCCGCTCAAAAGGCTAATTTATGAGCAGTAATTTTTTCCTAGCAACTCAGAAACGCTACGAGTAAGCAATCTCAGTTTGCCCATTTATTTGATAGAGAAACCGGAGAATATGATACATTACTTGTCTAGAGCGCAGTAATAGAATGACGAAACCTAATGACGCTTGAACAATTGCGGATCTTTCTGGCAGTCGCAGAACATTTGCATTTTACTCGCGCTGCTGAGGAACTCTACATTACACAGCCTGCCGTTAGTGCTGCAATTCACTGTCTAGAAGAAGGATATGGCGTTAAGCTATTTCATCGCGTTGGACGACGAATTGAAATTGCGGATGCCGGAAAGCTGCTGCAAATCGAAGCGCAAAAAATCTTGGAGCAGGTTGCCCTCACCGAGCGGGGACTACGCGAACTCAACAACTTACAGCAGGGTGAGCTGCGCGTGGGATCAAGTCTGACGATCGGTAACTATTGGCTGCCTGAGAAGATCAGCAAGTTCAAGCAGCAGTATCCCGGCATTAGCGTTCACTGTACCCTTGCCAATGCTGAAGAGATTTGCGCGGGCACCGCAACCGGGCTATTTGATATCGGTTTGGTGACGGGCGAGGTGAAGCCAACTCTACGGCAAACGCTGGAGCAAGAAGTGGTAGGGAGCGATCGTCTACAAATCGTAGTCGGCACCTCTCATCCCTGGTTTAAGCAAGTCAAGATTCCGGTTGAAGCGTTGACTGAAACTGCCTGGGTGATGCGCGAGTCTGGATCGGGAGCGCAGCAAATGTTAGAGCAAGCCTTGCAAAACTGGGGCATTACTCTGGAAAGCTTAAATGTCGTCTTGGTTCTCAGCAGCAGTGAAATGGTGAAAGCCGTAGTGGAAAGCGGAGTCGGTGCCGCCGCTATTCCAGAACTCATGGTGAAAAAAGAGCTGAAGCTGGCGACGCTACGATCGCTTCAGGTGTTTAGCAACGCATCTAAACGACCGTTACACATCGTGCAGCCTGTCCTCAAGCTCAAACATCGGGAGCGGTTCCAAACCCGTGTGGCGATCGCTTTTGAGCAGATGTTGCAGCTTTGACCGCGCTGCCAATCACTTATTTAAAGTATTCATGCTCCGGTAGAGGGGTCATAATTTCCAAGGTGCCTTTGTCATAAGCGATACGGGCGGCACGATGATCGCTCAAATCTTCTAGCAATCGCTCAAATTGCTCCCAGCTAATGCTGTGCAGCACAACCCGATCGGCTCGACGTAACGCTGCAACCATCGCCTGACTTCCGCAATTTTTTCAAGAGCTACTCTAGTTTACTGGATGAATCTATTCAATTAGAACACTGCGATCGCTTTGAGGATCAGCCTGACTGCAAACGCTCAAGCAAAAGCAACAAACGCTCAAGCAAAAGCAACAAATGCTTAAGTAAAAGCAACAAATGCTTAAGTAAAATCAATAAACGCTTCAGCAAAAGCAACAAACGCTCAAGTGAGATCAGTTAACGCTTTAGCAAAAGCAATGATTGCTTCAGAGCCTTGAGTTACAGTAGATTCAAGATCTACAGGCTGTCTGACCCTCAGTATGACTGCTAGCCCCGATTTCTCTGATTATTTGAGCGCGATCGCCACTCAATACGCGCAGTGGTGGGAGCGTTACACGCTGATGGATGCGGTGGGTCGGGAGCAGGTGAAACGGCAAACGGAGAAATCTGCCTTTCCCTTTGATTTTGGGTTGATGGTGCAGACGGCTAAGCCTGTAGAGGAAAAAGAAAAGGGCGAGGAGCTGGAAGAGAAGCTAGAGCGGCTGCCTGTGCTGGCGGGAATGCGGAAGTATGCGGCAGAGCATATATTGCTAGTGGGGCGACCCGGATCGGGAAAATCGACGGCATTGATTCGGCTGTTGCTGGAAGAGGCAGAGAATGAATCGGCAGCGGCGAAGATTCCGGTGCTGGTGGAGCTTCGCTATTGGCAGACGAGCGTGATCGATCGCATCCTCACCGTTTTGCAGCAGGGAAATTGCTTAGATCTGGATGCCGACACGCTGAAAACTTGGCTGCGGCAAGGTCGATTGCTGCTGCTGATGGATGGATTGAACGAGCTGCCTTCGGAAGAGGCAAGACGCGATGTGGCAACGTTTCGACGGGATTATCTTCAAACCCCGATGATTTTTACCACGCGAGAGCTGAGCGTGGGTGGCGATTTGGGCATTACCAAAAAGCTGGAAATGCAGCCGCTGACGGAAGCCCAGATGCAGGATTTTGTCCGGGCTTATCTGCCGCTAAATCAGGCAGAGCAGATGTTGCGCCAGCTCAAAGACCGTCTGCGAGAGCTGGGGCAAACGCCTTTACTGCTGTGGATGTTGTGTGGACTGTTTCAACGATTGGGCACAGTGCCACCCAACTTGGGCATGGTGTTTCGGCAGTTTACGCAGGGCTATGAGCGGAGTCTGAAGGAGGATATTCCAGTTACGGCAGAGTCGCGGCGCTGGTGGTCGCTGTTGTTGCAGCGATTGGCATTTACAATGATGCAGGGAGAGAACCCGCAGGAGAAACCGACGGAGCTACAGGTGGCGATCGCGCACCAAACGGCGGAAGACATCCTGACGCAATATCTCACAGAAGAGAAGTTTGACAAACCGCGTGATTTTGCCAAGCAGTGGCTAGAGGATCTGCTGAAGCATCATCTGATTCAAATCAATGGCGACAAGATTGAGTTTCGGCATCAGTTAATTCAAGAATATTATGCAGCCGAGTATTTGTTGCGTCAGTTGCCCAAGCTGAGTGATGTAGCGTTGCAGCGGCAGTATTTGAACTATCTGAAATGGACAGAGGCGATCGCGCTGATGTTGGCACTGGTAGAGGATGAGGGGCTGGCGGTAAGGGTGGTGGAATTGGCGATCAGGGTGGATTTGATGTTGGGAGCGCGGTTGGCGGGAGAGGTAAAGCAGGAATTTCAAGGGCGATCGGTTGAGTACCTATATCAGTTAACCATTGAAAATGGTCAAAAAAGCCCTTGTTGGCTCAGAATCGAACTTCTGGGAAAGAGCCAATCAGATATGGCAATTTCAAAACTGATAGAGATTCTTCGAGATGAAGCTTTTGAGATAATGAATAAACAGATAAAGGATGTACCGAGAATTTCGGATTGGAGGAAGAGCAGGTTTTTAGAACTGAAACAGTTAGACGTATCAATTTCAAGTTTATTAAAAATCTTACAAGAGCAGTACTGCGACGATAGTACTGCTCAACAAGTAATAAGAGCAGTGGGTAAGATAGCAACTGAGCAGGCGATTTTTGTTTTAACCCAAGTTTTAGAAGCCTTACGAAACTCGTGGTGGCTCACTGGTTCTAGTGCAGTGAATGCGCTAAGAGAAATTGGCTCGGAGAGAGTAATTTCAGGATTACAACAGGCAATGAAGCATAAGGATAGTTCTGTACGCTGTGAGGCGATAGAAGCGCTTGCAGAAATAGATTCTGAGTTAGTAATTCCTATCTTGTTAGCAGCTTTAGATGATAAATCTAAAGGTGTACGTTGTAGAGCCGTTAAGGGGTTGGGGAAAATCCAGTCTAAGAGTATTATTCCGGGTGTATTAAAAGCCCTTAATGATCTATGCGATGAAGTGTATGGTACGGCAATAGTTGTTTCAGGACAACGAAAAATCAAAAGTGCAATCCCTACTTTACGTAGATTACTACAGAATAATGAATCCTGGATACAGGGTATGATAACCACTGCAATACGTGATATAGAAGCAAAACCTTCTATTACTTTGAATAAGCCACTGCCTAAAATTATACATTCTGAACAAGAGCTTGATATTGAGAAGTTACTAAGCGATCTGAAAAGTGAAGCGATATCAGTTCGTCGTAGTGCAGCAAGTTCATTAGAAAAAGCTAACACTCAAGTAATAATTCCCGAACTATCAAAAGCCTTGAAAGACCCAGATCCAGATGTGCGGCGTGATGCAGCTTTTGTATTAGCAAAACTTGGATCAAAGTTAGCAATTCTGGAACTCTCAGAAGTCTTGCTAGAATTTTGGTTTCCTGATTATCGTTATGAAGCAGCAAAATTACTTGGCGAATTACAAGCAGAAGAAGCAATTCCCCATTTAACTCAAGCTTTACTAAACGATAAAAAAGACATTGTACGCCAGGGAGCAGCAGAGGCATTAGGTAAAATAGGCTCTGAATTGGCAATTCCTGAACTGACCAAAGCCTTGAAAGATCCACATGGAGCTGTTCAAATTATCGCTGCTGAGGCATTAGCTATGATTGGAACTGAACCCGCTGTGGTAGCAATAGCGAATGGGTGGAAAAGCGGCGATCTACTATCGTTTGATGCCGTGTGGGTCATAAAGAGAATTCCGGAGAAAATTTCTCCTGGTTATGCTCTTACTTATCTTTCAAGACTCATTCCTACCGAAACGAATGCTTCCATTTTTGAAGCGATCGCCTCCATCCAAGCCCGCTGCAAATTCTACAACTACGAAATCTTCCAAGCTGCTGAGGTTGTTCAAACTACGGAAATCACAGTACAGACTGAAGAAGATTTAATTCACGATAAATTAGATGCGATCGCGCAAGGGGTTCAGCAAATGTCAGATGTGCCTAAATACAACTTTCCAAACGCCCAAAAAGTACAAATATTCGAGAAAGTTGATACCTATATCGAGAATAACTCTGCGATTCCTTCAGAAGAAAAAGAAGCGATCGCTGAACTCAAACAAGTGATTCAAGATCTGCAAACCAAATACCCGAATGCCCGACCAGAGCAGCAATCTATCATCATTGAAGCCGAATTTCAAGAAATCAAGCAAAAACAGCCTTGGCGCTGGAAAAACTTGCTGAACTATAAGCGCTTGCTCAACGGCGGTAAAACAGCGGCTGTCAAAGTGGGCGAACACTTCGCTGAAGAGAGTCCTTGGGGAAAAGGGGCGATCGCTTTTCTAGAAGGCGTGACTGAAGACGTGGAATAATTTCACAGGAGAAACCTCAATGCAAATTACAATCAACCTTCCAGATAATTTCTCGCTCACCGAAGCTGACCTACGGCGAGAACTAGCGATCGCTCTATTTCAGCAAGAACACATCACACTAGGCAGTGCTAGCCAACTTGCTGAACTCCATCAGATTGAATTCCAGCGACTGATTGCCAGTCGAGGCATTTGCATCCATTACGACCTTGAAGAATATCAACTTGATGTACAAAACCTCAAAGCACGAGGTTGGTTGTGATTGTTGTGAGTGACACTTCGCCTCTATGTAACCTGGCGATCGCCAATCATCTTTGGATATTGCCCGCCATTTACGGCACAGTCATTATTCCGCAAGTCGTTGCCGATGAATTAGCGAATGCCAGCACAATTCCCACGATTCAAGCCATTCTCACCCTAGACTGGATACAAATTCGCCCTCTCACTAATATCGCTCTAGCCGAAAGTCTTCAGCGCGATCGTGGACTTGATCCTGGAGAAGCCTACGCGATCGCATTGGCTATTCAAGTTCAAGCTGACGATCTTTTGATTGATGAACGACTTGGTAGACAAGAAGCGGCATCTCTGGGGTTATCAATTATTGGAATTTTAGGTATCTTGCGAGTTGCCAAGCATCGACACTTAATTACAGCAGTCAAGCCAGTTTTAGACAGTATGATTGATCAAGCAGGCTTTCGGATCAGCAAGCCTCTATACGATCGAATTCTGCAAGATGAAGCAGAAATTGAGTAACAATCTTGAACGGTCAAGCAGAAACTCGATCGCCTCTATTCCTCTAAAATCTCCACCAAATCCTCGATCGCCACATCAAATAGCCGAGCCAGCTTGTGTAGCGCAGTGTAATCTACGGTGGAAAGACTAGGCGAACTCGCATAATTTGTCACTGTGCTGTAGGGAATTTCCGATCGCTTAGACACCTCTTTTAATGTCCAGCCTTTTTCAGAAGCCAGTTCTCGGATTTTCAGCCTGATTCGCCCCATCTTTAGCTTGACAGAAACTACGATCGTAGTTTTCAATGATTTTATAAGATCAAACTACAGCGATCGCTCTTCTTGCCTGGAAAACACGAGAGCGATCGCTGCGCGAGGCTTGTGCCAACGCTACAAATTCCCATAACAGGAAGTACCCCCATGATATCAGGAATGTTGCCGCCATCAAGGGCGGTGAATGGTCTTGTGCGAATACAGGCGGCAGGTGAGCCATGAGCTATCGTGATGCTCTAGCGCCCTGGTGCATTATTCAACATTTACCAAAGCTGCAATATGTCATTGTGGCTCGGTTTCGGAAGCGCAACGATGCCGAGGATTATTTGAAAGTCGTGAAACGCCTCAATCCGGCGATCGCCTATGAGATTGTCTTCGACCCGCCTAATTTTGAGGATTAGAGATCCAGTCCTTGAGGCGCGTGAAACAAATTCTGCCGTCAGCGATTTGCGGTCATTAAATCCTCTAGCTCCAGATCGAACAGCGTTGAGCCAGAGTTTGGTGCAATCAGCGGCAGCTTTCCATCCCAGCGTTCGATCGCCTGTCTACGAAGAATCTCTGGGGTCAGCGTGTCAAGAATCAAGCGGTGGGCTTCAGCTTCTCCACGAGCAAGATTCACTCTCACTTCGGCTTCTCTTATAGCTTTCTGCGCCATGAATCCTGCGCGTTTGGCTTCCTGTTCAGCGATTTGCTTCGCTTCGACGGCATCACTAAAGCGCTCAGAAAAATGGACGTGCACCAGGGAAATATCATCGATCGCCAAATGATATGGGGCTAAACGAGACAGCAATAACTGATCGACCTCGGCTTTAACATCGCTGCGGCGAATGATAATTTCCTCGGCAGTATACTTGGCGACGATTGCTTTGAGAACTTCTTCAACGGCTGGGTTGATGATGCGATCGACAACAACTTCCTCATCGCCAATATCTTGAAACATCAAATTGGCTTCAGTCGGAATCACGTGCCAGTTCAGCGCTACCTTGGTATAGACATCCTGCAAGTCTTTTGAGGAAGCCTCTGCCGAGATTTCCTGCTTCTGAACGCGCACGCTGATCTTTTCTACGGTGTGCAACAGAGGAATAACAACATGAATGCCCTCGCCCAAAATCTGCGGCTGCACTTCACCGAATCGCATCAACACGCCGCGCTGTCCGGCTCCAATGATGGCAAAGAAGCTAGAGGCGATCGCCAAAATTAACAGCGCCAAGATCATTCGACTGGCGATCGAGATATCGCTATTTGTCTTTCTAGCAGGATTGGCAGCAAGCGTTTGACTACTCGACTCTATATTCATTGGATAGGAAAAACTGAGTTGCTGCCACCAGTATTAACCAGATTGGGGTTGAACTGCTTTGAGAGTCCTATAAAGCGGTTTCACTTTGTGAATCTCGTCAGCATACTACGACTTATTGATCGACTTAAAGTATTTAATCATAAATTAGCAGATTCTCATAACCCTTAGAAAATGTTCATCCCAGAAATCAGCAGCGCTGAATATTGTGGGAAGGAAAATTCTGCCCAAAACGTCAGAATCAGAAAACTTTGGCAGAGACTTGCCTTCTCAAGTTGACCGTGATAACGTGTAGCTTACAAGAAACTACTGTAATTACATCAAGTTACTGATGATTAAAAATCAGATTCTTGGGTCACAACGGTTCTGATAGTGAATTGCCCATGATGCCTCCGCCGATTTTTCATAAGCGCTGATTATGACTGTCTCCGCATTGCTCTCCCGTTCATCCCAACAGCAGCTCCATCACTTTGCCGCCCGTGCTGTACTGACTCCTCAGCTCGATCGCCTCTGGCAGATTGAGTCTGGATTTGTGCGAACGCTCACCTGGTTAGAAGACGGTACCAATGTTGCCTTGGGAATTTGGGGTGAAGGTGATGTGGTCGGTGTACCCTTTTCCCAAGCAGATCCTTTTCAAATGGAGTGCTTAACTAAGGTGGAGGCGATCGCTCTTCCTTTTTCACAGTTGCAGAACGCTTCAAAGGTACTTTTGTCTCACTTGCATCAGGCGGAAACACTGATGCAAATTCACAGCCAGAAACGAGTTGACATCAAGATTCTCAAGTTTCTAGATTGGTTAGACCAGCGATTTGGTCAAGATGTAGCGACTGGACGATTGATCAATTTGAGATTGACCCATCAAGATATTTCAGAGACGATCGGCACAACGCGAGTGACCGTGACGCGCATTCTCAACCAACTTGAGAAACAAGGCTTGATTCAGTGCTTACCTTTGCAACGCATTATTGTTCAAGAACATGAACTCTGGCATTACCAGATTTGAAGCGCGATTTAATCTTATTACTTAACGATAGGCTAGAGGAATTTGGATTCAGTATGGATATACATTGGTTCTTTCCAACGCATGGAGATGGTCGCTATTTAGGAACTGCGATCGGCGGACGTGCGGTCACACCTGACTATCTCAAGCAACTCGCAGGTGCGATCGACTCCCTCGGATTTACGGGGGCACTCTTACCGACAGGGCGATCTTGTGAGGATGCCTGGGTGACTGCTGCTTCACTGATTCACGTCACCCAGCGAATGAAGTTTCTGGTGGCGATTCGCCCAGGTATTTCTTCCCCAGGGATGGCGGCAAGGATGGCAGCTACCTTCGATCGGCTCTCCAAAGGTCGCTTGCTCGTTAACGTAGTGACAGGTGGCGATCCCGTTGAATTGGCAGGAGATGGACTACATCTCAATCATGATCAGCGCTATGGTCTGACAGATGAGTTCCTTACCGTTTGGCGAGGCGTGCTGGCGGGTGAGGTCGTCGATCACGAAGGCGAGTTCCTCAAAATCAAAGGCAGCAAGATTTTGTTTCCGCCTGTGCAGGAGCCGTATCCACCGCTCTATTTTGGCGGTTCTTCACCTGCGGCTATCGAAGTTGCCGCCAAGCATGTTGATCTGTATCTCACTTGGGGAGAACCGCCTCAGCAGGTTGCCGAAAAAATTGCGGCAGTCCGCAGACGGGCAGCAGAATATGGCAGAACGCTGCGGTTTGGCATCCGGCTACATGTGATTGTGCGTGAAACAGAGGCTGAAGCCTGGAGCGCGGCTGATCAGTTGATTCAGCATTTAGATGCAGAGACGATCGCGGCGGCTCAGGCAGCACTCTCACGGAGCGATTCGGAAGGACAGCGGCGAATGCAGCAGTTGCATGGGGGCAGTCGGGCTGAGCTAGAAATTAGCCCCAATTTGTGGGCAGGGGTAGGGTTGGTGCGGGGCGGTGCAGGAACCGCATTAGTTGGCGATCCAGATACTGTCGCAGCTCGGATGCTGGAATACGCAGATCTCGGCATTGATACCTTCATTTTGTCGGGCTATCCGCACTTAGAAGAAGCCTATCGTGTGGCAGAACTGCTGTTTCCAAAACTGCCTGTGGATGTGAAATTACCACCACCTAGCCTTCAGTTTAGCCCAGTGGGAGAAGTGATTGCCAACGAAAGAATTCCCGCTATCGCCAGCTAATTGCATTTGATTATCGTCAATAGATGGAGAAGACTATGGTTCAACTTGTAGAACGTCAACAGGACTATCAGGCGATCGCCCGCAAACTGTCGCAAGAATTTTCAGGCAATGCTGTAGCGCGTGATCTGGAAGCGGGTTTGCCTACCTATGAGATCGATCGTCTGCGGCAGGCGGGCTTACTGACATTGGTGATTCCGTCAGAATATGGTGGTGCGGGGGAAAGTATTCCGACGGCGATGAAGGTGCTGCAAGAACTCTCGAAGGCAGATGGGTCGGTTGGACAGCTCTATTGCAACCACCTAGGATTGACGACGCTTGCCCATGTCTCTGGAAGTTCAACCCAGAAAGAATATTACTATCGTGGCACTGTCGAACATCAGTGGTTTTGGGGCAACTCAATCAATCTACGGGACACTCGCCTCAAGCTCACACCCACAGGCGATCGGTTTCGGCTGGATGGGGTGAAGGGCTTTGGCACAGGTATCCCGGTTGCCGATCAGCTCGTATTTGGTGCGTTTCAAGAAGGGGTTGAAGTTCCCTTCTTGGTCGTACTGCCAAAGGGACGCGAGGGCATCACGTTCAACGACGATTGGAACAACGTGGGGCAACGACGCACTGCCAGCGGTAGTATCAGCTTTGATAATGTGCGCGTTGAACCGAGTGAGATTCTGGGCTACCCTAATCCACCCGACAATGCTTTTGCGACATTCCTGGGCATCATTGCTCAACTCACTAAAGCCTACGTTTATTTGGGCATTGCTGAGGGGGCGCTGGAGGCCGCTAGCCAATATACGCGCACGCTCAGCCGTCCTTGGATTACCTCTGGGGTTAGCTATGCCACAGCAGATCCCTATATTTTGCAGCACTACGGCGAACTCTGGTCTTCTCTGGCGGCGGCGATCGCTCTTGCCGATCGCACTGCTCAAGCCGCACAAGCTGCCTGGGAAAAGGAATCTGCCCTGACCCATGAGGAGCGGGCAGAGGTTGCAGTGGCTGTATTTGCCACTAAGGCAGCGGCAACTCGTGCTGGGTTGGAAGTGACTAATCACATCTTTGAGCTAACGGGTAGTCGGTCAACAGACGTGCAGTTTGGCTTCGATCGCTACTGGCGAGATCTGCGAACCTTCACGCTGCATGATCCGGTCGATTACAAGTATCGGGATATCGGCAATTGGTTCTTAAATCATGAGCATCCTGTAGTCACGCAGTATTCATAGCTCGTTGCTCAAAGTGAGTCATCTCCTATGCAAATCGCGCAATCAAAAACTTCAGCTTCTCCCTGGCGATTGCTGCCCTTACAGCAGCTCATTCCTTGGATCGTTCCTGCGGGTCTTATTTTCGTTTGGCAAGTGTTGTCTCAGCTCGGATTGCTGAGCACTCGTATTTTGCCCGCTCCAACAGCGATCGTCCAAGCCGCGATTCAGCTTACTCTGAGTGGAGAACTGATCGCGAATGTAGGGATTAGCCTTTATCGGGCACTGGTCGGATTTCTGATTGGGGGTAGCATTGGGTTTGGACTAGGTTTGCTCAATGGAATTTCGCCGATCGCCGAGCGATTCCTAGACAGCACGGTGCAGATGATCCGCAACATTCCTCACTTAGCGCTGATTCCGTTAGTCATTCTTTGGTTCGGCATTGGTGATCCCGCTAGGCTATTCTTGGTAGCGCTAGGCGTATTTTTTCCTATCTACATCAATACATTTCACGGTATTCGATCGCTTGACCCCAACCTCCTAGAAATGGGAGAAGTTTATGGATTGCGCCCCCGTGAGCTATTTTGGACAATTATTCTGCCCGGTGCATTGCCTAGTATCTTGGTCGGTCTGCGCTATGCCCTTGGCATCATGTGGGTAACGCTAATTGTTGCTGAGACGATCGCCGCTAATTCTGGAATCGGATACATGGCGATGAATGCCAGAGAGTTCATGCAAACCGATGTGGTGGTACTCAGTATTTTGATGTATGCCCTGCTTGGCAAACTGGCAGATTCGATCGTGCGGGTGCTGGAACATTGGTGGCTGCCTTGGCATCCGAGCCAGGGAATTTAATGACTTACAGCAATTTTCAATTGCGTAAGCCACAGTTATTTTTTAGAAGCCGCGCTCCGCGCGGCTTCTAAAAAATAACCTACACCTAACCAAGCGCAAAGCGCTGTAAACAATCAATCTGAGAGAAAAGTATGATGACGCAAATAGAGTATCAAGGTATGAGTATCCATAGTGTAAAGTACGAGAATGGCGCACGCTTAAAGATTCAAAACCTGAGTAAAGCCTTCGGTGACTTTCAGGTATTGAAGGACATTAACCTTGAAGTCTCTCCGGGTGAATTTGTTACCGTTGTGGGTAAGAGTGGCTGTGGCAAAAGCACGCTATTGCGACTTCTTGGCGGCTTGGATCAGCCCACTCAAGGACAGATTTATCAGAATGGACAAGTGCTTCAGGGCTTGAACCGGGATGCTAGGGTCATGTTCCAAGACTCCCGGCTGCTGCCCTGGCGGCGAGTTCTAGATAACGTGTCGTTGGGGCTGAAGCATCAAGCGCAGCAGCAGGGACAGTGGGCACTCGATCAAGTCGGATTGGGCGATCGTCCTCAGCAGTGGATTATGCAGCTCTCTGGGGGGCAGCGACAGCGGGTAGCGTTGGCTCGGGCGCTGGTTAGTCAGCCGCGTCTGCTGCTGCTGGATGAACCGTTGGGCGCATTGGACGCTCTGACGCGAATCGGCATGCAAAACTTGATTGAAACCCTGTGGCAAGAGCAGCGATTTACAGCACTGCTTGTCACCCATGATGTGGAAGAAGCCGTGTGCTTGGGCGATCGCGTCATTGTGATTGAGGAAGGGAACATCACGCTGAATCTGCCCATTACTTTGCCTCGTCCGCGTGATACTGCCAGCGTGCCCTTTGCAGAACTTAAAGTTCAAATCCTCGATCGCATTCTCAAGCGGCAGCGCCCTCCCGTTTCAGAACCAGCCTACACAGCACCGCTTTTTGCAACGTAATTCTTTAATCAATTCATCTCTCAATTAGTCATGCATTTAAAACGCAGAACCGTTCTTTCCGGGCTGATTGGCTTGAGCATTCCCTTGATTGCGTCAAGCTGCACCCGTGATTCATCTAGTCCAACCACCTCGCAAGTCTCTCCTAGTGCTGCACCCGCAACTAGCGCAGGTCAGACGATCCATATTGGCTATCAGAAGGCGACTGAGCTTGATCTGCTGCGTACCAGAGGAGAACTGGACAAGAAATTAAGCGAACTGGGCGCAACGGCAGAATGGGCGCTGTTTCCTTCAGGCCCTCCGATGCTGGAAGCTATGAATGCCGGCAAGATTGACTTTGGTGGCGTTGGAGAGTCGCCGCCCATCTTCTCTCAAGCCGCAGGGGGACAATTTTACTATGTCAGCGTTACGCCCTTATCTGCCGCATCGCAGGACATTGTGGTTTCCAAAAACTCAGCCATTCAAACGCCCGCTGACCTTAAAGGTAAGAAAGTAGCGCTGCAAAAAGGCTCCAGCGCTCACTACCTGCTGTTAAAAGCTTTAGAAGAGGCATCAGTTTCAGCCGATCAGGTCGAAGTAGTTTCCCTTTCTCCCGCAGATGCACGAGCTGCTTTTGAACAAGGCAACGTCGATGCTTGGTCAATTTGGGACCCATTTTTAGCGGTTGCTCAGCAAAGTAGCAACATTCGAGGGCTAAACGTCGGACGTGAACGCCGTAACTATTTCCTGGCATCGCAGCAGTTCGCTAAAAGTCAGTCAACGATGCTCAAAACGGTTCTAGAAGCAGCAAAAGAGAATGGCAACTGGATTGCTCAAAACATTCAGGAAGTGGCTCAACGGTTCTCTAAAGATATCAAGGTCGATCAGGTTGTTCTGCAAGAAGTCTATAAGCGCCGCAGTTGGCAGGTTTTGCCTGTTGATGCTCAGATTCAGGAGGCGCAGCAGGCCGTGGCTGATACCTTCTACAAGAGCAAGGTGATTCCTAAATCGGTTCAGGTAAATGAGGTGTTTTTGCCGTCCGAGGACTATTCCAAGATTTTTCCTAGTTAAGTTCTAGACTGCTAGTTTCTGAGGTATTTCTTATGCAGATCAAAAGTGAATCTACGATCGACAGTAATTCACTATTCTTCCTCACGCTCTTCTGTATGGTGGGTCTAGCTGTCATCCTCACATCACTATTTTTGACACATCCGGCTGTTCGTCCACTTTGGCAGTCCCTGGTGATGAAGAATTTCTATTAGCATTCAATCGCTCGTCATCTCGTATAAACTTCTAGCAACACAAAATGTTTGTGCCTTACCACACCAATTGCGGAATAAGAAAATTCACTGATCAAATCATGATCAGCACATTCACACTCATCCTCTTGTTTCATCCAGCATTCCTATTTGCGGCTTTATCTGTGATGTGCAAACAGGAAAATTAGTTGAGGTTCCAGATGCTACAGATATAGGCAAAGTACAAGTCTAGAGAAAATTGCAGATAACAGCTTCAAGTTACAAATTCAGGTAATCAGGACATGAGATTTACAATCGAAAAACAGCTTTCACGCTTGAAAAATTGGCGATCGGCTCTCACTTTCATCACATCGCTGATCGCTTTTGCCGTCGTTCTTCCATTACTCCCCTTCTCTCCTGCGGTTGCGAATTCATCTACAGTTCAGTTTGTTCCTCCGTCATGGGTTACAGAGCATGCAAGCGATGCTAATTTGAGAATTCTAGATGTGCGGATCAGCCCATTCGATTATTTCGTGGGGCATATTCCTAAAGCTGTTCACATCGCCGACAATACTTTTCGAGGTCCAAACGGTGCATTGCCTGTACAATACTGGCAACCGGACAAGCTGCGATCGCTGTTTTCTGAAGCGGGAGTAACAGACGATAGTAAAGTTCTCGTCTACTCAGACGGTAGAGACTTTTTGGGAGCCACAATGGTTGCCTACTTACTAGAGCGCACAGGACACTCTGATGTGGCGATTCTAGATGGCGGCTTTGCGGGATATAAAGCCGCTCAGCTCCCCGTTACCAAAGAATTTCCCAAGTACACGCCAGGTAAATTTACTACCACAGACAACTCATCCATTCGAGTCACGCTGAATCAAGTGAAAGCCTTGATCGGAAAACCCGGAGTTACTTTTATCGATCCTCGCCCTCCCGAAGTTTTTGCTGGAGAACAGGAGATTTGGGTACGTAATGGGCACATTCCTGGTGCAAAAAATATCCCTTGGGTCACCTTTACGCTTGGAGAAGCGAATTTTCACCAGCTGAAACCGCTAGATGAAATCAGACAAATCTTGTCCGATCGCGGTATTTCTTCTTCAGATGACATTATCGTAAGTTGCAGTACTGGGCGCGAGGCAACCCTGCAATACAACGTGCTAAAGCATGTGCTTGGATATGAGAAGGTCAGGATCTACGAAGGTTCCTGGACGGAATACTCCTCCTATCCTGACTTACCGATCGAAGTGGGTAAAGGCGCTTAGCCATTATTATCCTTCCAATCATTGTCTCCCAAACGTGTAAACCCGCCCCATTCCGTTAAGAATGGGGCTTTTTGGTATTGCTTAGTTTGGTTGGGATCTTTATCCTCAATGCCTTGGCGGTAACGATAAATATAATTTATTGTTTCAAGCAAAAAGAATATTTGCTTCTATAAGTCAAACAATTTAAATTGAAACTATAACTTTGCTTCAACTTTGTGAATAAATGTTTGAATTTTCAGCCCTTTAGCAAACTCGTAGGATATTTTATGCAAAACTCCACTGTCCAGAACAGCATCGACTGGACTCCCATTCTTCAGCACATCTCAACTGAAGAGGAGCATCGGTTACCCACCTATCCAGGCGATCTGAAGGCAGCTTTACTCGCTCGTGCTGGGCTGACTGACCATCCCAAAGGTGAGGAAGCGTATCAGCTTGCTAGAGAGATTTCCCGCCTCTCAACCTGTTGTGATCCAGAAATTGTCTACTGGTTCTCTCGCCTGGTTTCCCTACTTGATTTGCAAGTTGAGCCGTCATAGCCGAATGTGATGAAAAAGCGATCGCTGTTCAAACTTTTGACCTTTCAAAGGATTAAAAGCTAGTGGTAACGGAAAAGCCTCTAGAAATGCTTCGGCAGACCACTCTACCGGACTCCAGAATTGATCTACGGCACGAATGACTTGTTCCCAATTAGTTTCTTGCTCTAATTCTTGACCATATACAAAGAGTTGTTCCAGACCTAATCCGCTGTAGAAGTCTCGAAAGCGATGCTCAATTCGAGCTTGCTGATCTTTGAGTTGTATGAAACTACCCCCTGCTCCAACGATCTGAAAATAAGCACAAGGGATTTGATAAGCCTCAGCAATGACAAGACCATGTAAACTCGTGCTGATGATTCGTTTGCAGGCGGTAATTTCTTCTACCTTTGCCTCCAGCGCCTCAAAAGTTGGCTGGCTCAGAGTTGTGATAATGCGAACATCAGCAGCGATCGATTCAGGCACCCGATATCGAATCAGCTCCTCACGTACATTTGCCGTCTCGTTCAATGATTCTAGTTCTGAGAGATGGACAATAACCCCTAGCTCATAGCGTTTCTCGATCGCAGGTTGAATCAGCGAAGGCAAAAACCAGACAGGATCGCCATACACCGCTGGCACCTCAATGCCCTGCTGCTGGAAAGCCTGGGCACTAAAGGCACCTCGCAGCGCATGAACTTGAAACTTTGTCTTCGGAGGTTTCTGATAATAGGCAAGATTGCGATCAATGGGGTGCTTTGCTTTATCTACCCCTGTTCCCCAAAGATGAACCTCACCATTCTTCAGCGCATGACCGATCGTTCCCACACAGGCCAACTTTTTCTGAGGAGCGTCAAAATGACGGTGTACAATGGGCAACCCAGACAGAGCGCTAACAAGGATAGGGCTAAGGGCATCTCCTAAATTGGCAAGAGGACAATTGGGTGTACTGGCAACCCAGGTAAGCGGAACCGACAGCGTACCTCGATCGCGTACAAGCAGTGGATTCGCTGGTCTTCTCAGCAGTGTAATCATACGAACCTTATGGTCATTGGGTAAAAGTGAATCAGAGCGCTCACTGTAAGTTAGCTCTGGGGCTATGAGCTATTGACTGAGCCGCTGCGATCGCCCTTGCCAAATTTGATGTAGATGAACGATAGCAAGACTTACTAAAACAAGTAGCGCAACACCCACAATCACCCCGTATCCGCGTCCGTAGCTCCAAGGGCGCTTCAAGCGATGTGTATGGAATCTTCTCGCTCGATACCGAGCATGAGGTTGAGCAGAGTCTTGAACTGGGATAGTGCTTACCATGGGTGATTTGTCCTATAAAGTCTAGCTCGGCATTGATTAATTTACTGTAAGTCTATCAGATTACCGTAGATTGCTGCCATCAAAATTAGCATGAACTAATTTCGATGATCAAGAAATCTCTCTCACTGATGGTTATGGTGCTTCGCGCTCGATTGAAATCGATTATCTTTGAAAGCCTTGCGGAGCAGAATTTTCAAAATAATCCGTATCTCACTGAAGTGAAAAGCGCTATAAAAAAGCAAATGTTCCTCTCTTGCTTTTCATCTGTCTTTGTGGAAAGATAGCGCTTGTAGATAAACATCTTTAAATCTACTGATTTACCGTAGATTAGAATTCTTCACTTTTTCCACAAGAGGCGTACCTCCATGAGTTCTTTCCACTTTGACATTCAGCCTATTGCCGGACGGATCGGGGCTGAAATTACTGGCGTTGACCTTGGTGCTGAGCTGAGTGATAACCTGATCCAGCAGATTCGTCAAACGCTAATTCAATATAAAGTCATCTTTTTCCGCCATCAGGCGATCGACGCAAATCAACAAATCGATTTCGCGCAGCGGTTTGGTAATCTCACGGCAGCTCATCCAACTGTGCCTTCTCTGCCCGAACATCCAGAAGTCTTCGATCTCGATTATGGTCGCACGGTGGCTCCAGCAAATCGTTGGCATACTGATGTCACCTTTGTCGATCGCCCTCCCCTTGGCTCTATCCTGCGGGCTGTTGACATTCCACCTGTGGGGGGTGACACGCTTTGGGCAAATTCTGTAACCGCATACCAAGATTTACCGCCCCATCTGCGGAGTTTGGCTGATTCGCTATGGGCAGTTCATACCAATGCCTACGACTACGCGACTCCCCAATATTCCGAAAAGCAGAAGGCTTACCGGGCTATATTTGAGTCTACAATTTATGAAACGCTGCATCCTGTGGTGCGAGTTCATCCAGAGTCAGGCGATCGCGGACTATTCATCGGCGGATTCGTTCGTCGTATCCAAAATTTATCTCAAACTGAATCCAACGATTTGATTCGACTGTTGCAATCCTACATCACCCGCCCAGAGAATACTGTCCGTTGGCGCTGGCAGGTAGGTGACGTGGCTTTCTGGGACAATCGTGCGACCCAACATTATGCGATCGATGATTACGGCAACCAGCCTCGTCGCGTTCAGCGCGTCACGATCGGCGGTGATCTGCCAGTGAGTATTGAGGGAAAACACAGTCAGGCGATCAAAGGCGACTCTGCTGCCTATACTCGTCAAGTCGTTGCCGTGTAATCTCATTTATCAACAGTTCATGGGTAGTGGTATTTAGGCAAGGATTACCCCATTCCTTACCGAATCGAGAAAAACAGATCTTCTTGCGATCGATATAATTGCTAAGGGCGAGTGAGCTTCACGGTGCCTTGCAGTTATGAGTCGCATGAATGAATCAGTATTTTGCAACAGTGGCGCGAGGGCTAGAAACGCTGGCGACACAGGAGTTAGAGCAGTTGGGTGCCAATGCCGTAGAGCCAGGGTTCTGTGGCGTTGCGTTTGCAGGCGATCGCACTCTGCTGTATCGCGTTAACCTTTGGGCTAGGTTACCTTTCCGGATTTTAATGAAGCTGCATGAGTTTCCCTGCCAAGATGCAGAGGATCTCTATCGTGGAATTCAGACGATCGACTGGTTGCAGTATCTGACACCCGACCTAACTTTGGCGGTCAATGCGACGGGCAAAAGTGAGCAACTTAACCATACCCATTTCACGGCACTTCAGGTCAAACGGGCGATCGTCGATCAGCAGCAAGAACGGCTAGGCGATCGATCTGATGTCGAGCTGCAATCTCCGGATGTGCAAATCAGCGTACATATTGAACGCGACGTATGTACCGTCAGCTTAGACAGTTCGGGTCAGAGTCTGCACCGTCGAGGGTACCGCCCAGCTGTTGGCGCTGCACCGCTTAAGGAATCACTGGCAGCCGCGTTAATCCAACTGTCGGGTTGGCAGCCAGAGCAGATGTTTTATGACCCACTCTGTGGCTCTGGTACGTTGCCGTTAGAGGCAAGCTTGAAGGCGCTTAACATTGCGCCGGGTCTATTTCGCGAACAATTTGGGTTTGAAACCTGGCTTGACGCTGACCGACCTCTGCTAGAACAAATGATTCAATCAGCCAAAACTAGCCAGCACGACAGCCTTCCCGCGCCGATTTGGGGCAGCGATCGCGATGGAGACGTGATTGAACAGGCGATCACCAATGCGGATCACTGTGGTGTGCTGAACCACGTTTATTTAGCGGTAATTGACCTTGAAGACGTTGCCGCACCCGCAGACAGCGGCGTAGTGTTCTGCAATCCGCCCTATGGCGAACGGCTAGGGCGAGATAGCGATTTGGGCGCATTCTATAAACAATTAGGCGATGTGCTGAAGCAACGCTTCAAAGGCTGGACGGCGTTTGTGCTGAGTGGCAATAAGGAACTCTCACAGTCAATCGGGCTAAAATCGTCGCAAAGGTTTGCAGTTTACAATGGCACTTTACCCTGTCAACTCATGAAGTATGAACTGTACTGACTTAATCAAGCACAAACAGTCTCAGTAGATCGCAAAGCTTACACTCGATCCTCCTAAATTCCACTTAAAGAGGAGACTTCAGAACTCAAAGTCCTCCTTATTTAAGGGGAATTTAGGGGGACCAGACACGAGTATTCCTAGCGTGAGCATTGGTTTGCGATCTAGTGATACCAACTAAATTGATGAGGTGGCAGATGATTTTTGAGAGCCGCGCTCCGCGCGGCTCTCAAAAATCATCTGCCCTGTTTGGGTCTTAAATGGGTATGAGTCTTTTGAAGAGGCGGAGTTGGGGATGACTAGAGGTTGGGTTACAGATTTTTCCTATTCCTGGACTCAAGCGTAGACTTCATTATTTGTTGACTCAAGCGGTCAAAGGAAAGATTGCGTAATTTTAGGTTTTAGGACTCCTTAAAAGGGTGTGGAAATCGCTGCACACAATTCTGAATATCCTCAACCAGCGGCATATTCCAAGTTCAGGCATAGGAGAGAATCAAGCGCCTCTCAATTAGTGTTATCGTGATTTATGAAATGATTATGAAATGGTCGGCACTTCACCATGACATCCTCCAACCCTCGCCCCAGCCTTTCTGAAGTCCATCGCAGCATTCCTATTCCCAGTGGTGGAGGTTTTTGGCGCAAGCTAATGGCTTATGCTGGGCCGGGCTATCTCGTTTCAGTGGGCTACATGGATCCCGGCAATTGGGCAACAGATATTGCAGGGGGTTCGCGCTTCGGCTACACGCTTCTGAGCGTGATTTTGCTCTCGAATTTGATGGCTGTTTTGTTACAGGCTTTGTGTGTTCGGCTAGGGGTGGCAACTGGCAAAGACTTAGCGCAAGCTTGCCGAGAATATTTCAGTCCACGCACTAGCTTCATCCTGTGGATTCTCTGTGAAATCGCGATCGCCGCCTGTGACTTGGCAGAGCTTTTGGGTAGCGCGATCGCCCTCAATCTATTGTTCAACATCCCGCTAGTGTGGGGAGTCTGCCTCACGGCGTTAGATGTACTGGCGCTCCTGTTCCTGCAAAACAAAGGCTTTCGCTATGTCGAGGCTTTGATCATTGTTTTGGTCAGCACGATCGGCATTTGTTTCGCAGCCGAGATTTTCTTCTCTCGTCCTGACTTGGGCGGCATTTTAGCGGGCTATGTGCCCAACCGCGAAATCATTCGCAATCCAGATATGCTGTATCTGGCGATCGGGATTCTGGGGGCAACCGTCATGCCCCACAACCTTTATTTGCATTCCTCCATTGTGCAAACTCGCGCATGGCAACCTACCTCAGTCAAGCGCTGGGAGGCGATTAAGTTTTGTACGATCGACTCTACCATTGCCCTGTCTCTAGCGCTGCTGATCAATTCCGCCATTTTGATTGTTGCTGCTGCAACCTTTCACACGACAGGCAATCAAGACGTTGCTGAAATCCAGGATGCCTACAAGCTGCTGTCACCCATGCTAGGAGTCAGTGCTGCCAGCGCTGTCTTTGGTGTAGCGCTCTTGGCATCGGGGCAAAGCTCGACGCTCACCGCTACTCTGGCAGGGCAAATTGTGATGGAAGGCTTCATCCAGTTTCGGATGCCCGCTTGGCTACGTCGTCTCGCCAGTCGGCTTCTTGCAATTATTCCTGCTTTAATCGCAATTATCTTCTTTGGCGAACAAAGCACAGGAACTCTGCTGGTATTTAGCCAGGTGATTCTGAGTCTCCAGCTCTCCTTCGCAGTCGTTCCTCTAGTCATGTTTACAAGCGATCGCCGGATCATGGGCGAGTTCGTCAATCCCAAGTGGTTGAAGATAATGGCATGGGCGATCGCCGTGATCATTGCAGGATTAAACATCTGGTTACTGGTACAGACCGCCTTAAGCTGGCTATAGTTTTTTATAGAGCGGCTGACCCATCTGTATCGGCGTTATATCTAGATGGACATTCTCAACGCTATAGTCTTCTCCTCCAAAGGTGCCTGTATAGTATCCCAGGCTGTCTGATTGTTTATAAAACTTGAACTCAAACCCTAGGTCGGGTTCGGGAACATCGACAGCTTGGGTAAAGGCTAACCCGATCGCCTCTTTGTGGCTATTATCAATCAGATTTGCCATTAGATCGACCACTGCCGTGTTCTCTAAAATGTCTGCTGCAAAGAGTTCTTCTGTGAAATAAGGTTCATATTTTGGATCGTTAGTATCCACCTTTACGTCATTCAGCTTATCGGGATGCAATGTTACTGTTTTGGTTTTAAGGTTAAATTGATCCCCGCGATCGAGGTAGGTCAATTTGGCGTTGCGGAGATTGAATTGAGGAACGGCAACATCGGTCGTTGTCTCGGCTAGATCTAGCACCAATGCACCTTTGTAGCCAATTACATCTACCGTTCCTGTGGTTGGAAAAACGACGAGTGCCGTATTCTCATCTACGCCGATTCCCAGCTTGTAGCCTTTAGCCTGCATGGCGACTAAAGCACGGGCAAAGCGACCCCTCGTCAAAAAGTGCTGATCGACAAACACCTCTGAACCGATAAAGCCTAGCCCTTTGTCAATGCTGCCTCCCTCTTTTACGCCCACTTTCATCGTAGACAAAACGTCAACTGAGTTTTTGAACATGGTGGTGCTCATGATCGCTGCCCCAGCGCTAGAGCCACCAATCATGCCACCTCGATTTAAGACCTCCCAAATGGCATCTAGCATGGGAGTGCGATCGCCCGTCTCAGTATACAAAGCCTGCGTAATTCGAGCCTGATCGCCACCAATAAAGTAAATGCCGTCTGCGCTTTTAACCTGGGCAATCAGCACCGGATCGTTGACTGCGACCTTGTAATCTACATCAATATTTTTTAGGGCGATCGGCATCAGTATCGCATCTGCGCCATAGCGCTTAAAGGCATCCACAGTCTGCTGACCATTTTTCACAGGGCTACTGCTGGCTGTAGGAAAAACAGCAATCTTGGCTCCTGCCCCACCCGCCAGCTCAATCATTTTGTTAAACACTTCAGCATTGTCGTACCGCAAAGAACCCCCAATAATTACAAGAGAGGGCATTCCAGGGGCTTCTTGGGCTGCATTCAAACTAAACGGCAGAAAGCTGAGGCTTAAAAAAAATAGAAACGCACCCAATACCCAACCTAGCTGCTTTTTCATAACCTTTCTTAGATGAAATCCTCACCCACTGTAGGCAACTAGAATTCGCTTTATCGGTAGTTTAAGTCACAATTACATATAGCAAACCATCTCACAGGTTATCTGGAATCGCTATAGCAATTTTCTCACTTAACCCATGGGCTAAGTGAGAAAATTATGGACATCTGCTGCTGAAGATATTGTTAGGGCACGGCAACAATATCTTCTCTGCCCGCTTTAGAGTCGATCGCTACACAAGGCTAACAACATTCTGGTTGAAGTTAAGGCGATTTTCGCCCGTTGGGAAGCCTGCCTTTCCGTCTCCATCAGTATCTACATTAGTGTGGATATTGACGTAGAGATCTCCAGCTAAGAACGCAGCCTGCTCTTCTGGCGTGAGTTCAAACTCACCGGAGATAGTGCCTGACTTAGCATCAGTAGGCGTATTGTTGAAGTAGCGAATCACCGTAGCATCTGCGAAGTCGCCTCGGCTATCTTGGGAGGGGCTAAAGTGCAGGTGAGTGCCAGAGATTTTATTCCCTTCTACGTCTTGTGGAACCTTCAAGAAGCCATTGATTAGAGAGACTGGGTCAGAGCCGTTGAGAATGGTGGCTTTGGGATCAATCACAGTCTCATTTTGGCTAAACAGCGGCGCTCCATCAAAGTTTTGATACTTGCCCGTAAAGTTAAGTACGCCATTCTTCAGAGTCGCAGTTGCCTCACTGGTTCCAGGACTGTCGTTAGGGAAAGGAAATTCTCCTTTGCCATCGCCCTTTGCCGTGCCGATCTTGAATCCGTCATCGCCCACGTAAAGGAAGTCATTGCCGCCGCCACCGACCATTTTGTCACGTCCCTGGCTACCTGATAGCTTGCCATCGCCCTGTTGGGTTTTAGCAAAGTTCAGCGTGTTGAGCGTGTCGAAAACTTTGTCGTCAACAAGGCTAAAGCCCTTTCTAGCAGATTGCTCAACTCCCTGAAGAGAGGTTGCCTTGGTGAATGCCAGAGATGCCAGAATATGCCCATCCGATTTATCAATAATCAACGTATTGTTGACCGAATCTAGCGGCTGGTTGACTCCACCTTTGCCTGGATTCTTCCCCTGCGCGATGACAATATTGTCAAGATTCATGCCCTGAGTAAAGAGCAATCTATCCTTAGTTGGATCAAAGTCTAAGATGCGATTTGTGGTTTTACCATCTAGTAGAATGCTGTCTTTGCCGCCACCCGTGGTGATGGTGTTAAACCCACCGCCTCGACCGTCAATCAAATCCGTATCTCCAGTGGCAATCACGGTGTTTTTGCCCCCGCCAGGAATCAGAAAATCACCCTTAGCTCCCACATCATCCTTGAAGGAATCCTCTTTTTTCAATCCCTTCAGATCAAGACCACGAACCACGTCAACTTGACCTAGATCGACATGATTTTCGCTGCTAGCTCCTGCACCTGTATGGTCATGATCATCGGCTGGAGGCGTGGCTGGAGGCGTGACTGGAGGCGTTGGATTTGCGCCGCCACTTGGAGGAGCGACAACAACAGGCGCTTCACCCCCTAGAATATCGTCACCGCCTCGACCTACCAATTTATCCCGACCCGCGGAACCAGCTAGCTGCCCATCTCCTTCTTTCGTCGTATCAAACTTTAGCGTGTTGAGCGTATTGAACACGTTATCTTCAACCGAGCTAAAGCCCTTTCTACCAGACTGTTCAATTCCCTGAAGTGCTGTAGCCTGAATTGATTTCAGAGATGCCAGAATATGTCCTTCTGACTTGTCGATGATTAAGGCATTATTGACAGAATCCAAGCTGTTTGCATCTTGGTTTTTTCCCTGCGCAATCACAACATTGTTGAGATCAATCTCTTTGGTGAAGAGAAGTCGATCCAAGTTGAGGTCAAAGTCCAGCACGCTGTTGGTTGTTTCACGTCCAAGCAGAATGCTGTCCTTACCTGCACCTGTAGTAATCGTGTTGATTCCGCCGCCTCTGCCATCAATGAGATCTTTATCCGCAGTGCCAGTCACCGTATTCTTACCCGCACCAGGAGTCAGAAAATCACCCTTGACTCCCACATCATCATTAAATGAATCCTCTTTTTTCAAGCCCTTGAGATCGAGACCGCGAACCACCTGAACGTTATCTAGCGATGTGTGGTTTGACTCAAACGCTCTGTTCAGATTTGCCTCAAGATCTGATGACTGAACTGAGGAACCCTTTGAACCACCCGTTGCGGTACTAGCAGCAGTATTAGTAGAGAGATCTACTGCGCCAATAGCATTTTGCTGTTCATGCTGTTCTTGATGATCAAGTCCTGCCATGATTGCTCCTTGAATTAAAGAAAGAGTAAGAAATACGTAAAAGGACGATTATCGCTTTGGCAGAAGCACCCAACGATCGCCAGAGATACTGGTTTTAGAAATGCTGGTTCCAGAAATATTGAACGTGTGAGTGAATGCAAAAAAATAGCCGAAGACGTGCAGGTGCAACGCTCGTTGCTGCAATGTCCGGGACATATCTACTTGTGAAATCTCAAGACTTTTTTGAATCGATAATCGTCTTCTACCCCCGAAGTATAGCAAACTCAATGGATTAGATGTCAACCGAGTACAGGCTATTTTTTCAAAAAGCAGGCTTGACTGGACTCAAAACCTCTAATTGGAACCTATCGGCGGCAATATTGCCGATCGAGTTCCAATCAAATCGCCTCTTTCAGGCTGAGAGATCTGCCCTGCTGCTTGACTGCAAGCATCTACCTTAGCGGTCAGCCAAGACAGCCATTGCCCCAGCTCCACGTCTGACAACAAAGCACGATCGCTTTTATCAAATAGATCCAAGAGATTGGATCTAACCTGCATTCGGCTCCATCCAAGCAGCCTGATGTTGACCGAGAGGGCTACCAAGGTGTCTGATAGATCACGCCAAGCTGTCTCCTGTGGCTCTTCCTGAGCTTCCTGAACGCTTCGAGATAGAACCTGCCTACTCTCAGACATCGGGGAGACAGAAGATAGGTCACTCTCAGCTTTGAATCCAGGTTCGGAAACACCAGAACTTGCCTTCATCCAAGTCAGAGCCTCCGCTACCAGGATTGGATCGCCTGAAGCCAGGTATTGTTGCCTCCGATGTAAAGACAGAGAACCGTCTAGAAACGAATTACCACCTGCCAAAGATATCTCAGAGGTGCGATCGCTCAACCCTTTGTCAGAAATACCATTACCGCCTGATGTAGATAATAAGCTTGTAAGACTATGAGAGTTCGATGCGACTTCCTCGCAATCGAACTTCTCAGGCTTACTAAGATTTGGGGGGTGCGGGGGGTTTTCCACAGGTTGATTTATTTCTGTAAGCTCCTCTGTAAATTCAACCAATTCAGTAGGATGCCAAAGATCACGATGGCGATAAAGAGAACCTCCGCCAATTCCGTAACCTATCAAGGCATGAAACCGAGCTGTTGTTCCTATAGGCAAACTGTTTTTTTCCAACAGATCTGCGATCGCTCTACGAATTCGATCGCGGGCTGAGCCAGATTGATGCTGATTCCAGTTGGGGAGATCGGCGATCGCAATGACATCTTCCTGCTTGGCCTTATATTTCCCCTTTAGATCTCCGTAATGAAAATATCGGCTACCTTGTACACATCTTGCCCACTCTTCTGCCCGCTGCTCAATTTCATGCTGATGATTGCAGTAGTCGCGATAGCCAGGTAAAGACTGAGCGGTATTCACAATTTCATCAATTAACGCCTTGCCCTCCAGAGGCGCACCGCCAGAAATTACGTGATGAAAAATATAGGCGCGCATGGCAATACGACCCAAGAGGCGATTGGTCTGTCCTGAACCAGTCCAGCCCAATTCAATCTCGGCATTCAGATCGCCGATAAATTTATCCGCTTTTCCAGAAACTCTAAATTGGGTGCGCTTAACCTGCTTAAGAAGCCGCTTGACTGTTTTGCGATCGATCGAATTTCGATTTTTGATAAACTCCCATTGATCTAGAAAGCGCATCTGATCGCTCCAGACAGGCTGAAAGCTCTCATCAAGCAGATAAGATCCCGCTTGCATGGGCAATCTGTGGGCATTGAATAGGCTGGGACAGCCTTCAACATAGGTTTTGGGATTAGGAAAAACTTCAAGCTGACCTGGTTTGATCGAGAAGCCTGCATTTTCAAGCTGGGCTGTGACGATCGCCGCCAATTCCCAGGAATTTTGAGATTCAACGAAGGGAAAGTAAAGGTGAAGCCCTCCAGAGTAGGAACTGGTACAAGCTACATAACTTTCTAACCCAACGGCTTCTAGGGCTGCACTAATTCGTGAAAGGGCTAACGGATCGCTCTGAGGATGATAGATGCTGCCTCTATCAATATCCAATAGACAATACTGAGTTTGAGTGCCAAAGCGAACGCCAAACAAGTAGCGACCCTGCTGAAAAACTCGGCTTGACAGAGGATGTCTTCGCTCAGTCTGCCAATTGGGCGATCGCGCAGGCTCAGGGTGCTCGGCATAAATATAGTCGAATCGGTGAGGGAACAGATTGAAAAAGCGATCGCTCTGATCCTCAACGGATTGAAATGAATTTGTAGCAGATAGACTTACAGCAGATGAACGTATAGACACACAACAGCACTCCACACTTGAAGAGTTGCAGAATGGAGTGCCCCACAAAATAAGATCAACTTGCGGGATGCGATCGCTTGTATTGCAATTGCGAACCCGTTGACTTTACTATGGATATAGCAACACATATGTGACTTAACTCAAAGCCGCCAAGCTCAATTGAGATTAAGTCCCAGCCTCCATTCTGCGGAATGGACTTTTGCCCTGACTCAAATAGAGTTAGGGTTTTTAATTGGATTTGAAGAACTTCAGCTTTTGATCTGTTAATCCAAAGTCAATGTAGCAGCAAGGTTACAGGGGTCTAGAAAGCCCCACCGATCAAATGATCAAGAGATCAAACTTGTAACCTTTTTTTGAAACCCATGAGCAATCGGCAGTGTAGTCCTGCGCAATGTAACTTTTGGAACGTATCAAAGGTATTTTTCGGTCAAACCAGGGGCATTTTTAGGTCAAACCAGGGATATTGACGTGTAACCTGACCCTAAAACTATGGAAGGCGCAGACAGCTTGATAAAAAGGCTAGACTTCAACAGGGAGAACGATCGCTCCCCTCAATAGACGTAACTTTTGAGTCATACCTGAGCCTTTGAAGTGAAAAATAGTAACTTTTTGGAAAGAGCAATCGCCCTAACTTTTGGGTCATACCTGGGGTATTGATGAAACTTGCAAATCTAGAGAATTCCTGAGCAAATGCAAGGGCGATCGCTCAAACGCTTTCAGTGCAAACACCTCAGCACAATGCTCGACGAAAAATATGTAACCTTTAGGGCTTACCAGGGGAAATAACGCGCTCTGAACCTGCTATAAATTCCTAGATCTGACCAAAATTTATATAAATGCCTAAAAGCCTCTCTTAGCAAGAATTTCAGGCATTTATAGAGATTAAAATGGTCAGCAAAACTTTCCACATTTAGGATGATATGTTCTTTCTAGACGCTACATATAGCGGTAGGGGCAGACTGTGAATGTAACCAAAAGATTCCCGAAATAAACAGGTCACAACTTCCCGGTTCGTTTGTCAATCATGTCCGCCAACAGAGCAAACATCGCAATTTGCGTGGAGGCAATGAGTAAAATCAGAGTGCGCTCAGTCAAATCTTCCCGCACAAACAAATCTTGGCAAAAGGTGAATAGAAATCCGGCAAAGAAGATGCCTGCAAGCGGCATGAATACTCGCAGCGGAGCAAAATAGACTCCTGTGCGTAGAATCAACTGCACAAACCGTAGCGTGTCGCGAATCGGCTTAATCTTGCTCTTGCCGACCCGCATGTGATAGTCGATCGGCTCGTAATGCACTAAATAGTTGTTCATCAGCATGGCAACCGTGATGCTGGTGGTAAAGCTGAAGGTGTTGGGCAAAATATTCAGAAACCGCTCGACCGTGCTTTTGCGAAAAACCCGCAAGCCGCTGTTGAGATCGGGAATTTTGGACTGAGTGAGCCATTGAGCAAAGTTGACCAAAAACCATTTGGGGATGCGGCGAATTTTTGAATAGCGCACGTTAGCGCCAATTCTGGCTCCCACGACCATGTCCGACTGAGGCGCTAACGCTACCAGCTCTGGAATTCGTTCGTTGGGGTAGGTGCCGTCTGCATCGGTGATGACGATTAGCGAATGCTTAGCGTTGCGAATTCCCGTTTTGAGCGCTGCGCCATAGCCTAAATTACGACGATGCTCAATTAGCCGAATGCCGGGATGCGATCGCAGCAGCTTGCCCGTATCGTCTGTTGAGCCATCGTTGACCACAATAATCTCGTACTCGCACTGTGCGGCATTCAGAATGCCCTGCAAATGCTCTAGAACTGGAGCAATGCCCAGCTGCTCGTTGTAAGCCGGGATAATCAATGAGAATGGCGGACAGCTCTGGTCTGCCGGAGTTAAATCTACCTTGCTGTCTGCCCTCATCTCTCTCATTGCCTGATGCCCCGATCGCTTGTGTTGCCTATAGTACTTGCTGAGTATAGAAGAAGTCTGTCACTCAAGACTGCCATTCAAGCACGGGTAATGTTCTAGGCTTGTTATTTATTTTTGGAAAAGGCTTTCCCAAAAATAAACAACGCATTTGAAACACCACCCAAGCACGTTACTCAAGCCCCACCAGTTTTGCACTCAGATTCCACATTCGCTCCGCTTTTTCGTCATCGCGGGCTTGGGGAGAGACTTTTTGCACAAACGATTTCCCGTCCTTCTTTTGGCGATTTCCCCAGCTCCAATAAGCTCCAGACTGCTTATATTCTGGATCGGCAACCACGACGGCAACCCGCTCACCTGACAGCTCCTGCGACACATAGCCGCCCGTAATATTCTTCTGAAACCAGGGAAATATTTTTTGGAACAGCGGATAGTGATTGCGAAACAGCGGCGTATCGGCAACGCACCCTGGATAGAGAGAGCTGAAGGTGATTCCAGTGGATTCGTGATAACGCCGATGCAGTTCTCGCATGGTCAACACGTTACAGACCTTGCTGTCCTTGTAGGCTTTGACAGGCTCAAATTTCTTGCCATCAACCATACTGATAGGGGCTTTAAACCCTGCCTCAAACCCTTGAAAATTGCCTAGGTCGGGACGTGGTGGAATCTTTCCGCCCAGCTCGTCGGGGTTGTGGGTAACGGTTCCCAGGATAATTAATCTGGGATCAGCACCAGAGTGCTTTAGATCCTCAAGCATAAGGTTACACAGCAGGAAATGCCCCAGATGGTTTGTGGCAACGCTCAACTCATACCCATCGACGCTGTAGAGAGGCTCTTTGAGCAGAGGCATATAGATCGCGGCATTGCACACCAGCGCATTCAAAGACTTGCCGCTGTCCCTGAAGTTTTTGACAAATTGCCGGACGTTTCCTAAGTCAGCTAAGTCGAGTTGCAGGATGGTGTAGCTGTCTCGCGGGATGCCTGCCGTTTGAGCGACGCTTTCTGTCTTGGGTAAATCTCGGCAAGCCATGACCACGTGCCATCCTTTGTCGGAGAGTGCCTTTGCCGCTGCCAAACCGACTCCAGACGAGGCACCCGTGATGATGACTGTTGGCTTCTGTTGTGGATTTTGTTGTGATTCCATGCTGTTCAGCCTTCGTTAATCGCCATTCAATGAAATCTATGATCTCATACTGCTGAGCCTCTACTCAATCTTTCGTGAGGTTTAGCAGCAGTTATCATTATGGATTTCATATGGGGGAGTTCGCGCCCGCAGGGCGCGAACTCCCCCAACAAAGCCGAAAAAACCGTCGCAGGCGGGCTTTTTTCGGCTTTGTTGCAAAATGAGACTTGCTGGAGGTTATGGCGATCGGGATGTCCGTAGAAATCTTCTTTTGTCCATAAAGATTTGATTAATTTCAGTGACGATCATTGGCGATCGCGAGGCAACTCTCAGAATCCTGTGCTTTAGTGGAAAGGTATTCCATAGATCGGGTGCAACTGACTGACCCTGTGGACTTGAGATTAAGCAAAACTTAGATTAGGCGAAATTTAGCCGCAGAGGGTCTGCTTTCCGAAAAGCAGCATAGGTGCAGCAACTACCTTTCAAAGATTTTCTCGTAGAACTAAGGAAAATTTTGTCTTCGGCTTGCCCTGATGTCGGTTATGCCTTCTAAGGCTGACTTTAGGGATGAGTTTTTGTGTGAGAGGGGCGCTTTGCGCCCCTCTCACACAAAAACTCATCCCCCGATTAAGCAATGCCGCATTTGAACCATGAACTGATTTTTAGCAAGTTATTTTGCGATCAAAATAGCTCTTGATATCGGGTGATATCTTCCCCTCCGCTCCCAGAGGCTTAGTTCGTGAAACATCTTTATTTTTTGAGGAATTTAGGACAGCTTCGGTTCAGCGGTCAATTAATACGTACGGACTCAGCTAATCGGCAGTGGAGATTCTACTTGTCCCAAGGCTCGATCGTTTATGCAACCGGGGGCGAACATCCCGTCAAGCGTTGGCGTAGAAATTTAATTCTGCACGGTATTCGTAAGACTACACAAATGGGTCATAAAGCTGAGGCTGTTGAAAAAACTGAAGCTGTTCAAAACGCTCAACTAAAAGTCCACACCTCCACAACATTTTCTATACAAGAATCTGTACAAGAAGACGCATGGATATCAGACCTAAAGTATCTTAGCGCCTCTGATTGTGCGATCGGCTGGGAATATGCGCTGCTAAATTTATGGGTTTCCCGACAAGAAATCACCGACGAGCAAGCCGCCAAAGTCATTCTGTCTAACATTGTTGACATACTGTTTGAAATCTTTCAGGCTGGTACACTCACCGACCAAGTTTATGAGAATAATCTCCTATCAACGCGACTTCGCCTCATTAAATTAGAAAAAGCTACGGCAAGGGCACAGGTGCGCTGGCAGACCTGGCAGGACGCTAAGCTTGGCAACTATTCGCCCCAAAAAGCGCCTGTGATTCGGCAAGCTGAACAGATTCAAAGACAGACTTCTGCGGCATTTTATCAAAATCTAGTGACGCTATTGAATGGACAGCATACGCTACAAGATCTGGCAGTACAAATGCGACGGGACGTTACGGAAGTCACTTTGTCTCTATTGCCTTTTATTCAACTAGGTTGGATAGAGCTGATTCAGATTCCTGATTTGCCGACTCCGCGCTATCCCTGTAATGCTTTACCTGCCCAGCGAGTCGTGCCTCAAGTCATGCAGCAAAAGCTGATCGCCTGTGTCGATGACAGCTTTTTGGTGCGCCACATGATGGAGAAGCTGCTGACTTCTGCGGGCTATCAGTTTATAGGAGTAGATGATGGGCTGCGATCGATCGGCATTTTGCTAGCTCGCAAGCCTGATTTTATTTTTCTGGATCTGATGATGCCCAACGCCAACGGGCATGAAATTTGTGAGCAGTTGCGCAAGCTTTCTTTATTTCGGCATACGCCGATCGTCATTTTGACCAGCAGTGACGGCTATGCCAACCGTTTGCGATCGAATTTTGTGGGTGCATCAGATTTTCTCAGTAAGCCTTTAGAGGCTGAGGCTGTTCTTCGGGTTGTTCGTCAGCATTTGCAACCACAGACAAACCGTTCTCTGGCGGCTGATCTGTCTTCTTAATGCTCTTCTCATCATGCTTTTCTCATCTGCCCTATTGTTCTATTGAGGTCACTGCCATGGGTACTGTGCTAGTCGTTGAAGATTCGATAACAGATATGCAAATTTTGATCCACTGTTTGCAGCAGGGAGGCATTAATGTTCTGGTTGCTCAGAGTGGAGAAGAGGCGATCGCCACCATTACGCAGCAAAAGCCTGATGCTGTTGTTCTAGATGTGGTTCTACCGGGTTGCAGCGGCTTTGAGGTGTGTCGTCAGCTCAAGGCTGAAGCTGATACCAGCGATATTCCTGTGGTGCTTTGCTCTACTAAAGGCAGCGAGATGGACAAATTTTGGGGCATGAAACAGGGGGCAGATGCCTATCTTGCCAAGCCGATTGACCAAGCAGAACTGATGCGCACAATTAAAAATCTGATGAAAAGCTAGGCAGTAAGCTAAGCGTAAAAATCGGCGTTGCTGAATATAAGGATGAATGCCCCCAGTCGATTTTGGGGGACTTTGAAGGGTTTGGAAGTTCCCTGGAATCGGGGTTTAGCGTCTGCGGTAGGCAAGAAAAGTGCCTGCGGCAAGCAAGAAAGAGGGCGAGAGAACTGACAGCTCAGACAGATTCATGTTTCGATTCAGCAACGCCAAGATTCAGCAACGCCCAAAAATCTAGGTCTAAAAAATCGGCATTGCTTAATGGGGGATGAATTTTTGTTTGAGAGGGGCGCGAAGCGCCCCTCTCAAACAAAAATTCATCCCAGAGATCAGCACCACCAAAAAATCTTTTAGCTTGAGAAGCTCTATGTCTGATTCTTCTGCGACTGATTTTTACCTATCGCCCACTGCGGCTGAAATTGAAACTGGAATCGAACCCACACCTGCTTCGATTCCAGCTAACACTGAACAATTTTTGCGACTCCGCCTGTTAAATACTCCGGTTTTGCTGTCGGTAGGGCAGATGACTGAAGTATTGACGGTACCGATCGGTCAAATTGTCCCCATTGCCCATATGCCCACCTGGGTCATGGGTGTCTATAACTGGCGAGGAGAAGTGCTGTGGATGGTTGACCTTTGCCACTTGTGCGGGTTAGCTCCCTGGTATGAGCAGCAGGCTGTTTCAGCCCATGCAGCAGTTGTGCTGCAAATTCGTCTGCCTGCTAGCCCTGCTTCTAGGTCTGCATCTGCTAAAAGCCGGACATTGGGGCTGGTGGTTAGTCAAATTGGTGAGATGGAGTGGTGTGATCCTCATCAGATTCAGGCTTTATCCCTTTCTGCTGCTACGCCAGAGATCACGCAATTTCTGCGCGGATATTGGTGGAACTTGAGCGATGACATGCTGGCAGTTTTGGATGGAGAAGCGATCGCTGAGGCAATGCCCTAGTCTTCCCTTAAAGAACTTAAGGATGGAACTGAGCCTAGTTCTTATCCTCTAACGTTCCTTTTGCTGAATTGATCTGACACTTTGAGTTTTTGATTTTGAGTTTTTGATGAGGTTTATATTATGACCCAGATGTTCCCCAAACCCAATCTTGAAGCTTCTCCACAGGATTCTCCTCTCGTGATTCCTAAATCTGATACTGTTTCTGACACCGTTTGGGAAGAATCTTCTCCGGCGCTTCATCCGGTTCAATTAGCTGGCTTGGAGGAGACAGGACGATCGGCAAAATTACAAAAATCTCGGTGGTGGAGAGATCTGAGTGTCAGAACCAAAGCCTCTGCGATCGCCTTTTTAATTGGAACCGCTCCAGTTTTGACCATTGGGGGAGTTGCCTATTACTTTGCCGATCAATCCGTCACGGCTCAAGTTGAGGAATTTGAGAAAGTGAGGGCGGCTGATCTGCAAAGCAAGGTCAACCAATTCATGCGCGATCGTTTCAGCGATATTCAGGTGATGGCGGGGCTGGATATTTTGATCGATCCGGATCTCAGAGCAAGAGCCTCAAACCGCGACAGAGTTGCAGCCCTTAACCGGATCAAGCGAAGCTACACCATCTATGACAGCATTGCCCTCTTAGATCTCAAGGGAAATGTGATTGCCCAAACCGACGGAGAACCGATTAATAACCTGGGCGATCGCCGCTACTTTCAAGCCGCGCTTAAAGCCAATGGCCCGATTCTAGGTCAGCCTGAAATTTCCAATGTCTCCGGTATTTTTAGCGTATTTTCAGCCTCTACGGTCAAAGATAAGGATACGGGTGAACCGATCGCCGTGATTCGCGCCAGAATGCCAGTGAGCGCTCTAGAAGAGGTGCTCAGAAGTTATGCTACGCCCGGAACCCAGTACTATCTGATCGATGGCGCTGGAGAAGCTTTTATTGGCCCAGAAGGAGCCTATGTCAAACAGCTCTCATCTGGCGAAGCCGATACGCGCAAGGGTGACTTTAAGGCGATCGAACCTCAAGAAATTTTTCCGGCGCTTGCAGGTTTTGAGGGGACGAATCAGCTGAGCACGGTGATTTCTCGCAATACTAAATCCAATAAGGAGCAGCTGATTGCCTATGCGCCGCCTGTGCGAATGCAAGGATTGCCCGATCTAGGTTGGAGGGCAATAATTGCCGTGGATACGGCAGTTGCTTTTGCGCCCCAGCGTCAACTGCTGCTGATTTTGATTTTGGGGGTGGGTATTGCGACGTTGCTGATTGGGGCGATCGCCTCAGCTATTGCTAACCGCGCCACCCGTCCGATTCTATCTGCGGCAGATGCGGTAGAAAAAATTGGTCAAGGAGAACTTGACACGCGTTTGGTTGTCCAAGGATCAGACGAAATTGCCTCCTTGGGGACAAACATCAACAGCATGGCGGCTCGGCTTCAGGATGCTCTGGTGGCGCAAATCTTTGAAGTGCAGCAGGAACGTCTGCTAACAGCCGCAAAAGGTTCGGGAGTGGTAAGCGCTGCGGATTTACAAGATATTTTTGATCAGGCAGTTGAGGGCGCTCGACAGATTCTTAATCTCGATCGCGTGGTTATCTATCGCTTCAACACAGAATCAAAAGCCGGAATAGTCTCTGAATCAGTGGATACAGGTTGGACAAGTGCCCTGCAAGGCAATGTTGACGATACCTGTATTCCAGATGATTTGCTGGAACAATATCGACAGGGGCGAACGATCGTTGCTCAGGATGTATTTGCGGCAGATTTACATCCCGATCACTTGCAGATGCTCAAGCGTCTGGAGGTTAAGTCTAATCTTGTTGTCCCCGTTTTTGGTGGGGGGCAGCTGTTTGGACTGCTAATTGGACATTCTTGTGCGGCTCATCGTCATTGGCAAGAGTCAGAAATTAGCTTCCTGAAGCGATTGGGCAATGAGATAGGACTCTCCATTTATCGGATTAATTTGCTAGAGCAAACCACTGCACTTGCCGCAGAACAGCGTCAGTTAAAAGAAAGTTTACAAAGACGGGCGCTAGAGCTGCTGATGGAGGTTGATCCGATTAGCCGAGGCGACTTGACGATTCGGGCAAAGGTGACGGTAGATGAAATTGGCACGATCGCTGACTCCTACAACGCCACAGTCAGCAGCCTGCGGAAGATTGTTCTGCAAGTGCAAGAAGCGACTAACCAGGTGACAGCCACTGCCAGTAACAATGAAGCCTCTGTTCAAGCCCTCTCGGTAGATGCCTTGCAGCAAGCAGAGGAAATTTCTGCCGCGCTAGAAATTGTGAAGGGTATGGCGAATACGGTGCAGTCGGTTGCCGCCAGCGCTGAGCAAGCAGAGATGGCGGTACAGCAAGCGGCACAAACGGTGGAAGAAGGAGATGCCGTCATGAACCGCACTGTTGCAGGGATTCAGGTGATTCGCTCTACGGTTGCCGATACGGCAAAGAAGGTTAAACATCTGGGAGAATCTTCCCAAAAGATCTCCAAGGTGGTGGAGTTAATTAGCGCCTTTGCTGCGCAAACCAACATGCTGGCGCTCAATGCTTCTATTGAGGCTTCTAGGGCTGGAGAAGAGGGGCGAGGTTTTGCGGTGGTGGCAAACGAAGTGCGATCGCTGGCACGTCAATCCGCCGAGGCAACCGAAGAAATTCGCAAGCTGGTCAGCAATATTCAGACAGAAACTAGCGAAGTGGTGACGGCGATGGAATCGGGTATTGAGCAGGTGGTCACAGGAACTCAGCTTGTGAATGAAACGCGCCAAAGTTTGAACAAAATTACGGCTGTCAGCGCTCAGATTAGTGAACTGGTGGAGGCGATCGCTCAAGCAACCGTCACTCAGTCTCAGGCTTCCGAAACCGTGACTCAAACCATGAAAGATGTGGCAGCCAGCGCCAATAAAACTTCGCAAGATGCCAGCCAGGTTTCGTCTTCTTTTGAGGAACTGAAAAAGGTGGCGCAACTGCTGCAAGAGGGTGTGGGTCAATTTAAGGTGAGCTAACTAAAATCCATTACGCAGGTGCAATAGCTATGTTTGACCTCGGAAACTTTGCAAACAAAGATATGAACGATTGCGCAATTGCGCTCCGCAACATGGATGCCAATGCGAGAAGTATGGAGGAAGTAGCCGAACGCATGGTTCGCTACTTGTATGAGAACCTCATTGATCCCCAAACCAATGAATCTGCCTGTGCACTGGTTCGGTTCTTTAGAACCTATCCCTATCGACAGCTGAATGAAGAACTTCAAGAATCTGCTCGCGAAATTTTGGGAGGGCGATCGATCGCTCTAGGAACCAAATGCTTGACGCTCTTAGCGACCGCCGGGGATGAACCCCATTGGAACCTCAGGCGTGAATCGAGCGGACACCGAGCAATTCCGCTTGTGGATAAAGATTTCATCGAACGCGCTCCAATGATTTCACAATTGATTCAACAATTTGGATTGGAAATTACTGCTGTTCTGGAACCTGATCCAGAGCTGCTTGTAGATTTGTATCAGACCAACTTTAACGTGTTCTATGTTCCTGATGCGTTGGGAAGCGCTCATATTCCCGCTCAAAAAGATTTTGTAATCCCCTATGGAATTAAGTCTGTCGTGGGCTTTGGAGGAATGTTGCCTTCTGGAAATCTTTTCGCAATTATCCTGTTTTCCAAAGTTCCCATCTCTCGGAGTACGGCTGACCTCTTTAAATGGGTGTCTTCCTATGCTCGAATCGCTACCGCCACCTTTGACAAACGGGCTGTCTTTGCGAACGCACTGGGTACGACAGCCGCATCTGCATAACGCTCCAGCAGTCTCTGACGCACAAGGACTCACTCTTTAGAGGTTAATGTATGGCAACCTATTCAAGACTCAATGCAACGCCGGGACTGGTGAGCTTACGCTCCAATTGCCTCTCCTTTCCAGAAATTCTGGCGCAATCGATCGCTCTGATTGCGCCCACTCTAACAGCCGCCCTCAATGCCCCATTGGTATTTGGTAATGCGGGGAATGGCACTTGGCTGGCTTTTGTCATTGCCACAGTCGGGTTGATGTTTGTGGGTCTCAATATCAATGTCTTTGCCCGCCGCTCTGCTGCTCCAGGAGCGCTATACCTCTATGTTGCCAGAGGTCTAGGCTCAACGGCTGGAATCATCTGTGGCTGGGCGCTGACCCTGGCTTATCTGGCTCTGGTCGTTGCCGAAGCAGGGGGCTTTGCCCACTACTTTCATATTGTGCTGGCTGACCTGGGGCTGGAGATTCCTTCGATCGTTCTCTATGCCATCTGCATTGGCATCTCCTGGTACTACGCCTATACCGATATCCAGCTCTCCACTATTTTGATGCTGGTGCTAGAGCTAATTTCAGTCGGAATTATCATAGTTTTGGCAGTGCTGGTACTAGGGCATCAGGGTTTTGCCATTGATACAGCTCAGCTCACGCTTAAGGATGTTACACCCGGTGGAATTAGCCTAGGCATGGTAGTTGCGGTTCTCAGTTTCGTAGGATTTGAAAGTGCAGCGACTTTGGGAGCTGAGGCAAAGTCGCCCACTCAATTTATTCCCCCCTCTTTGCTTTGGAGTACGGGGCTGTGCGGTCTTTTCTTTATTTTTATCTCCTATGTGGAAATTCTAGGATTTCGTGGCTATTCAAGTCCCTTGAACGAAAGTGGTAATCCTCTGAATGTTTTGGCGACGCTGGCTGGTGCCGATGTCTTGGGTTTGATCCTGGGTGTGGGCATCTCAATGAGTTGTCTTGGCTGTATGCTTGCCAGCTTTAATGCAGGAGGGCGAATCATTTTTGCGTTATCTCGCCATAGCTTTTATCCTGCATCCATGGGTAAAGTTCATGCCTACAACCAGACTCCCCATTTTGCGATTTCTATGTCGGCAGTAGTGTCGTTTTTGCTTGCTAGTTCAATGGCGCTATTCAACATAAGAGATTTAGATATTTATGGTTATCTGGGAACGCTTTGCACCTACGGATTTTTGACAGCTTATGTCCTCATCTCGATCGCTGCACCTGTCTATATGGCTCGATGTGGTCAGCTTCGGGCACACCATATCGCGCTGTCTTTCCTGGGCGTTATGTTTATGCTGATCCCGATCGCAGGCAGTTTCTTTCCGGTTCCTGCTTTCCCTTACAACGTGTTCCCTTATCTATTCCTGCTATATCTTGGGGCTGGAGGTTTGCTGTTTGTCTTACTCCGTAATCGATCGCCCAAAATTATTGAGAGCTTAGAGCGCGACCTTTGAAGCAGCCTAAAGCAGCCCGATTTAAACGGATGTTTGTAAAAGTATCAAATGTTCTGCATTTGCTCCCCAACCCCCCAATTCTGGATGGCTTTGAACAAAAATCGGCTACGTGCTTCGCACACGCAAGCGAACGAAAGTCTCCCAGAATTGGGGGACTTAGGGGGCAGTTTGGGTAGCAATTTTCACTTTTCAAACATCCTCTAAAGCAGCCCCGTTTGAAGCAACCCCGTTTGAAGCAACCCCGTTTGAAGCAACCCCGTTTGAAGCAACCTAGTCAAGCAGAATTGGTTAAGGGAATCAGTCTATGGCAATTAATCCCGATATTCGCGACCAAGCTTATCAGTTTTTTAGCGCAGAAGCTCCTGAGCTATTGCAAATTATTGAGACGGGTTTACTCAGCCTTAGCCAAGGTCGCAGCACTGCCGAGGTTCATAATCTGATGCGGGCTGCCCATTCTCTTAAGGGTGGCGCGGCTAGCGTTGGCTTAGAAGCGATCGCCACCCTCGCTCACCGTCTGGAAAACATCTTTAAGGCGCTCTACAGCGAAACGTTAGAGATAGATACTCAGCTAGAGAGTCAGCTTTTGCGCGCTTACGACTGTCTGCGACTGCCGCTGATGGAGCAAATTACAACAGGTCATTTAGATTCCGAAGCCGTGTTGGCGATCGCTGATCCGATTCTGACGCAGATTGAGCAATATTGCGGCGATGCCCTGCTGCAAACTGAGAGCTATGTTCCCAGCTCCTCTGATATGGGCGTGAACATGCTTTCCTCTATTTTGGAAGTCGATGTCGTGCAAGGGCTGGAACATTTGGCGGCAGTGGTGGCATGTCCTCAAGACTACGAAGTGGCGGGGGAGTTGCGGGCACAGCTAGAGGTGTTTGCAGGATTTGCTGAGATGCTTAGTCTGCCCGCTTTAGGAATCATTGCTGAAACAGTGGGTGGTGCGCTAGATGACCATCCCGATCGCGCTCTGGAAATTACTCGACTGGCGTTAGCTGATTTTGAACGCAGTAGGCAGATAGCGCTGAGCGATCGCACTCAATTAATTAAACCTTCAGCAATGCTGTTGGCGCTAGCAGATGGCACTTTACTGGATACAGTAACTCACGTAGCAGATTCACAAGCAGATCTACAAATAGACTCACAGGTAGAAGCTCTAGCCGCAATTCCTCTACTTCAAAATGTGTTTGGTAATGTATTTGGCGATGAATTCGATCATGAATTTGAGCGTGAATTTGATGAAGCCACTGAAAACGAATTTGAAAACCTGATTGATACCCGTGATGTCGTTTTTGAAACAGAATTTGAGGACGATCGCTCTGAGCCTTCACCCAATATTCCTGATCTGTCAGAAGCTGATGACTCATTTGCACTAACAGAAGATTTTCAGCAGGACAGTATCACAGTCGGTATCACGGTTGAGGCTGAGCTTGAAACTTTCGATGCTTTAAGCCCTAATATTTTAAGCTCTAATCCCTTAAGCCCTAACAGCCCAGAAACCATTGATGCAGAGTGGATCGTTAATGCTGCCGTAGACCCAGATGGATTTGAAGCTACGCCTCCAAACTTTCCGCAAGAAGTAAGCGGAGCGCTCCAAGTCAGCCGCTCTGCTGAACTCTATTACCCTGCTCGTACAGCTGCCCGCCAGACAGAATTGCCCGTTGCTCCGCTTACCGTCCGAGTGGATTCGGAACGGCTAGAACGGATGAATAACCTGACAGGCGAACTGATGATCGATCGCGAGGGGCTGTCGCTGCAAAATGAACAGCTTCAAAGCGTCTTGCGAGAGTTGCGCAATCGATTCTCTAGGTTTCAAGCTACGGTGATTCAGTTACAGGAACGATCGGATCAATTGCTAAGCAATCCCAAAGAGGATGCTCCTGATGTAAGAACTGCGATCGTGGGAAATGGAACACTGGAAACTCAGGAAGAAAGTTCTTTGATCACGGGCACCCTAAATTTTCCTGTGTCTAATCCCAGTTGGGTAGAGTTTGATTCTCTAGAAATGGATCGTTATGGATCGCTCTATTCTCAATTTCAGGAGCTGCTTGAAAATGTCGTTCAGATTGAGGAGTCGATCGACGATGTTGCGCTGTTTGCCCGACAGTCAAACCGCATCTTAGATCAGCAAAAGCAAACGCTGTCTCACATTCAAAATGAGTTTAGATGGGCAAGAATGCTGCCTGTGGGAGAAGTCTTAAACCGCCTTCCTCGCGTCTTGAGAGATCTGTCTACAACCTATCATAAGCCTGTAAATCTGAAGCTAACGGGAACAGATATTCTTATTGATAAAGCAATTCTAGAAAAGCTCTATGACCCACTGCTGCACCTAGTGCGGAATGCTTTTGATCATGGAATAGAGCCAGCCACTATTAGGCTTCAACAAGGTAAATCTGAACAGGGTCAGCTAGAAATTCGGGCCTATTACAAAGGCAATCAGACGATTTTGGAAGTTAAAGATGATGGTCGAGGACTTAACTTAGATCGCATTCGGAGCAGAGCTTTTGAATTGGGCTGGCTATCTGCCGATCAGCTCATTTTTACCTCTCCAGATCAGCTATTTGAATTCATTTTTGAACCTGGTTTTTCAACCGCTGTCCAGGTGAGTGAATTGTCAGGGCGGGGCATTGGGCTAGATGTGGTTCGATCGCAGCTTCAAGCCGTCAAAGGCAGCGTCACCGTAACTTCTGCACCCGGCAAAGGCACGACCTTTATGATGCACTTGCCCTTAACTTTGACGATCGCCAAACTGATTATTTGTCTCGTGGGGACAAGTGCGGTGGCGCTATCGGCTGACAGCGTTGAAGAAGTCTTAACGCCTCAAGCCGACCAGATTAAGCAATCTGGGGCACAGCGCTTTCTCTATTGGCGGGAGCAGATCATTCCTACCTATCGAATAGGTGATCTATTGGACTATCACTGTCCATTACCTGAAACGGCTCCTGGCAGAGCTTTGACTGTCGTTTCCTCCCCTGATGATTGGGCATTACCTCTGCTGATTGTGCGTCAAGAACAGCAGATTTTTGCGCTAGAGGTCGATCGCCTTATTAATGAGCAAGAACTGATTGTCAAACCCTTTGGGACTGCCATCACCCCTCCCCGCTATGCCTATGGTTGCACCATCTTGGGAGACGGTAGCCTTGTGCCTGTCATCGATGGGGCAACACTGCTTTCTCTGGGAGAAAAACTGAGCAGCACTCCCGCAATCCATAAACCTGTTGCAATCAGACCACAAACTTCTACCATTCTTGTGGTAGACGATGCTACGACTCTGCGGCAAACGCTGGCGCTTTCACTTGAAAGAGCAGGTTTTCGCGTGTTGCAAGCGAGAGACGGATGGGAGGCGATCGATCAGTTGCGTCACGCATCTGTAAAGCTCGTGATCTGCGATGTTGAAATGCCCAACATGAATGGCTTTGAATTCCTCAGCTATCGCCGTCAAGATCCTCAGCTTTCAGAGATCCCGGTGGTCATGTTGACCTCCCGCAGCAATGATAAACATCGCTGGCTAGCGCTGAAATTAGGAGCGGCAGACTACTTCACCAAGCCCTATCTAGAGCAGGAATTTTTGGGGGCGATCGAGAAACTCATGGCTCCTTGATCTGGGCGTGATTGTTTGGATTTTTTGAAAAGGGCACAACGCGCCCTTTTCAAAAAATCACGCATGAAGATCAGCAATGCTCCCCACTTCATTGCCAAGTGGCAGATACTCATGCCCCAACCGCTATCAATCATGGCGCGATCGCCATAGCAGATACCGCAGTGTTACACTTGCATCGCATGATTTTTTCTGGGTGTCAGTAAACTATCCACTAATGTTTACCCCTGCGGGTGATGGCTTGACCAGAATTTTTGATAGAAAGTGATGGTATTCATTCAAGCCCCCTAAAATGAAAAGTACTCTTAATCCTCCCCAAGGTTTAACGACTCAGACCGGGCAAACAATCTTATCTAAAACATTCTTTTCTTCAGGCCAAGAGCAATCTTCAATCCTTAAAAAAAGTATTGAAGACTCTATGGATGGCATCTTAATATTGACTGATCAAAAAGAAGTGCTGTATGCAAACGATCGCGCCCGTCGAGTTTTGCAGCAGCTCAATCAAAATCAGTCGTTGATTGAGCTAGTGCCTGGAGAAATCTGGCACGTTTGCCAGTCCTTAATTCATAGCCGTAATTTATTTCCTGAACAGCAGTGGCTGATTGAATCTGAGATTTTTACAGACAGCTCTGCTTTTCATATTCGAGTGCGATGGCTAAAGTTAGAATCTTTTGAACACTCTTGCCTCCTGATCACCATAGAAGATCGACATCAGGCTATTAGAAATATGGCGATCGAAGAATCAGAACGATATGGCTTAACGCCGCGTGAAAAAGAAGTTTGGGTACTTCACCGCATGGGATACACCTATAAGCAAACTGCGTTAGAGCTGCACATCACGCCCAATACCGTCAAGAAGCACATGAAGAATATCTACGTTAAACAGAAGAGCTAAACAACATCTAGATTTTCTCTTCTGCAACTCGTTTCAATCGGCGGAGCTGCTCCTGCATGTCTTGCTTCGTCCAGTTAGCGGCAAAGGTATTGAACCCATAGCGCACCAGCGGATTAGGAATATTGAACTCAAAGCGATTGACTAAAAGAGTGCCTTGCTTGTTGGGCTGACACTCCCAGCGATCGCGTCCCTTAAAAAAGCCGCTAAATTCCCAGACCACTAATCCCGGCTCTCGTTCCACAACTACGCTTTTGAGGGTCGGTTTCACCCAAGGCACTTGAATCACAAAGCGGCTCCTGCTGCCTAGCTCCGTACTCCACTTGCCGATCGGCTCACAGCGCAGGGCAGGATTCAGCCAGCGGTGCATTAAGGTCAGATCCGTGATGCATCGCTCTACGGCAGTGGCGCTGGCATAGATTTGGATCGACTGTTCAAACGCTTCAGATGGCATGAGAATTCACAAAGAATATTAGATCTCTTGCAGATTAGGATTTCTAGATTGGATTGAGTGGGGGCATAGCTCCCACTCAATCCAATCTGCAAGAGGTTTATTGAAATTATGGAGCTGACATAGGCAGGCTGCCTTTCTAAATTTATATAAAAAAAACTCTGCTATTTTCAAGCCTATTTCAGCATAAAAGCGGAAGCTAGCTTCTGATCAGCGAAATAGTGTAACGGTGTTTGCTAGTTTTATGACCTCTTAAGCCTTAAAGTTCTATCAGCGCATGAGTCAGTTTCTAGCCGCTTACTGTCCTCCGGGCTGTGCTTAATCAGCAGCCTGTTGACCTCAAGCTGCGAAAAGGTCACGAGATTATTAGCCTCTGATAATTCTCGGATCTTACTTCTGCGTCAAATTTAGCCCTGTATTAGCTCATAAGGGTAAGAATATGGATCATTTTTGGTACTCACCTGCAAGTGTTCTCTGGCAACCAACGTCTCCTGTTTTCTGGCTAGCCCAGGTTAACGCCGCCCCCGCTCAGCCGAGTTCAGTGCAGCTTGTTCAACCGGGATTTCTCACCCAGATTGGCACCTATTTACCCAGTATTTTGGGAGCGATCGCTCTCCTGATTATCGGCTGGCTGGTGGCGCTGGTGGTGGCTTCAGTCGTCAAAGGTCTTCTGAATCGCACCAGTATTGACAATCGCATTGCTAACTGGATGACCGGACGACCTGCCGGAGCCGATTCGCCCCCGATCGAGAAGTGGCTCTCGCTGCTGGTGTTCTGGGTCATCATGGCGTTTGCGATCGTCGCCTTCCTCAATGCCCTCAACCTGACATCGGTATCGGCACCGCTGAATAGCTTCCTTCAGCAAATTTTTAGCTATTTACCCAAGTTGGGTAGCGCTGCGCTGCTGCTGGGTGTGGCGCTGCTGCTGGCAACCCTGTCTAAGACGATTTTAACAAGAGGTCTGGCGCGGTTTAACTTAGACGATCGCCTATCTTCCCAAACGGGCGAAGCTAGTCCGTTTTTGTTGAACGAAACCTTGGGAAATGCCCTCTACTGGTTTATTCTGCTATTCTTCCTGCCGCTGATCCTGGATGTCTTGGATCTTCAAGGGCCGCTAGCTCCCGTCCAGAACTTGCTGAATCAAGTGCTTTCGGCGCTACCGAAGATCCTGACGGCAGTCATTATTGGGGCTGTGGGCTGGCTAGTAGCGCGAGTCGTGCGGGGCATTGTCACCAATCTTTTGGCGGCAGTTGGCACTGATCAACTCGGCAGACGAGTTGGCTTAACCCGCTCAACGGGAGGCATGTCGCTCTCGGCACTGCTCGGCACGATCGTTTATGTGCTGGTGCTCATTCCAACGGCGATCGCGGCTCTCAACGCCCTAGATGTTCAGGCGATCTCTGCCCCTGCGACCCGTATGTTGGAGCAAATCCTGACGACGCTGCCGCAGATCTTTACCGCAGCGCTCATTCTGGTTCTGTTCTACGTCATCGGACGGTTTGTTGCCGATCTGGTGGCTAGCATCCTCACTAGCATTGGCTTTGACAATATCTTTAACTGGCTGGGTCTGCCGCCGATTCCGACTCCGGTGGTCACGCCTCCCTATCCTCAAGATATTTTGGCGGAAGAAGAGGTTGCCTCTAGACAGGCGCTAACTCCGCCGCTGCCAAGACGCACGCCTTCAGAGATTGCGGGCATCGTCGTCTTAGTGGGCATCCTTTTGTTTGGTGCGGTTGCCGCAACCGAAGTGATTGGGCTGCCTGTGCTGACGGCGATCGTTAACGGTATTCTTGCCGTTGCGGCTCGTGTCTTGGTGGGCGTGGTGATCTTTGGCGTGGGCTTATACCTTGCCAATCTTGCCTTCCAGCTCATTACCGCATCGGGCAATAGCCAAGCGCAGATCTTGGGTCAAACGGCGCGGATTGCCATCATTGCTCTCGTGACTGCAATGGCGTTACAGCAAATGGGTATTGCTAGCAGCATTGTCAACCTTGCCTTTGGTTTGCTCTTAGGCGCAATTGCCGTGGCGATCGCCCTGGCGTTTGGCTTGGGTGGACGAGATGTTGCTGGCGATCAAGTTCGGGAATGGCTCGATTCCTTTAAAGGCAGAGCACGGTAGAAGTAGATGAGTGGATGGGTGGATGAGTGGATAAACCTTACCCCATCCACTCATCACCCCATCTACCCATCACCCCATCCACCCATCACCCCTTAATGAAGCGCTATCCCAATATCAGTGTTACGATTGCCTCAGAAGAAAAAAGAGGACATTAGCCAAGGATTGGGCGCTTCATGATCAACGAAATAGACAAGTCGATATCCTTCGATGGAAGGGATATTAGGCTGAAAGTAGGTCTGCTTGCACCGCAAGCAGGCGGTTCGGTGTTGATAGAGTCCGGCGACACCGCAGTTTTGGTGACAGCAACGCGGGCATCGGGTCGAGAAGGAATTGATTTCCTGCCGCTGCTGGTTGATTACGAAGAAAGACTATATGCAGCCGGACGAATTCCGGGAGGGTTCTTGCGCCGAGAAGGTCGTCCGCCAGAGCGGGCTACGCTGATTAGCCGTTTGATCGATCGCCCCATGCGTCCGCTGTTTCCGGGCTGGTTGCGAGATGATATCCAAATTGTGGCTACTACACTTTCCATGGACGAGAAAGTGCCGCCCGATGTGTTGGCGGTGACGGGAGCTTCGATCGCCACGATGCTGGCAAAGATTCCGTTTAATGGTCCCATGGCGGCTGTCAGGGTAGGTTTGATCGGCGATGATTTCATCATCAATCCCACCTACAGTGAAATTGAGGCGGGCGATCTGGATCTGGTCGTCGCAGGCTCACCCGATGGCGTGATCATGATCGAGGCGGGCGCTAATCAACTGCCTGAGCAGGACATCATTGAGGCGATCGAGTTTGGCTACGAGGTGGTGGCTGACCTGATCCAGGCACAGCGCGATCTGATGGCAGAGCTGGGTATCGAGCTGGTACAGGAGACAGAGCCTCCGGTTGATCCGACGCTGGAAGACTTCATTGGCGATCGCGTCAACGATGCTGTGAAGCAAATCTTGGCTCAATTCTCGCTCACCAAGTCTGAGCGCGAGGCGGCTCTGGATGAGGTGAAGGCGACTGTGGTGACGGCGATTGCCGAAATGCCTGAAGAAGACCCAATTCGCGCTGCGGCGGCGAAAAACTCTAAGGCGCTGGGCAATACCTTCAAGGGCATCACCAAGAAGCTGATGCGTCGCCAAATTGTGGAAGATAACGTCCGCGTCGATGGACGCAAGCTGGACGAAGTGCGCCCCATCTCCTGCCGGACGGGAGTTTTGCCCAATCGAGTTCATGGCAGTGGCTTGTTTCAGCGGGGTCTGACGCAGGTGATGTCTGTCACGACTTTGGGTACTCCGGGCGACGCGCAGGATATGGATGACCTGCATCCGGACGAAGAAAAGCGCTACATGCATCACTACAACTTCCCGCCCTACTCGGTGGGAGAAACGAAGCCTATGCGATCGCCCGGTCGGCGGGAAGTGGGGCATGGTGCCTTGGCAGAGCGGGCTTTGGTGCCTGTCCTGCCCTCCAAGGAAGATTTTCCTTACGTGATTCGGGTGGTGTCTGAAGTGCTCTCTTCCAACGGTTCCACCTCTATGGGTTCGGTCTGTGGCTCAACGCTGTCCTTGATGGATGCTGGCGTTCCCATTACCAAACCTGTCAGCGGTGCAGCAATGGGCTTGATTAAGGAGGGCGAAGAAGTCCGTATCCTGACGGATATTCAGGGCATTGAAGACTTCTTGGGCGACATGGACTTCAAGGTTGCGGGTACCGATCACGGCATCACGGCACTGCAAATGGACATGAAGATTAGCGGATTGCCCATCAGCGTCATTGCGGATGCGATCAATCAGGCTAAACCTGCTCGTATCCACATTTTGGAGAAAATGCTGGCGACGATCGACCAACCCCGCTCAGATATGTCTCCCTATGCGCCTCGTCTGCTGACCATCAAGATCGACACTGACTTGATAGGTATGGTGATTGGACCAGGTGGAAAAACCATCAAGGGCATTACCGAGCAGACGGGAGCCAAGGTGGATATTGACGACGACGGTACCGTTACCATTTCTGCGATCGATGGAGTCAAGGCGAAGCAGGCGCGTGCCATTATTGAAGGCATGACTCGCAAGCTTAGCGCGGGCGATGTCTACGTCGGCAAGGTAACGCGGATCATTCCGATCGGTGCATTTGTGGAATTCCTTCCCGGTAAAGAAGGCATGGTTCACATCTCGCAGTTGGCAGACTATCGCGTTGGCAAGGTGGAAGATGAGGTGGCAATGGGCGATGAGGTGATCGTCAAGATTCGAGAAATCGACAATCGCGGTCGGGTTAACCTGACGCGGTTAGGCATTCACCCAGACGAAGCTTCTGCTGCGCGAGCTTCAACTGAGAAGTAATGTCGTTTGACGTGTCTGTCTCCCATAGCAAGGTTTGATAGAGTAGGGGCTTGGCACTGCCAAGCCCCTAGTTAATGCCTGCTTATCTGTACAGCCTTGGGTGTATGGAGCAACCGTCAAGGCATTTAGGACGGGGCATTTTGGGTGGGGCGCGAAGCGCCCCACCCAAAATGCTCTAAGCAAACTGGCGACACCTATAGGTTGCTCAATCCCGAATAGGTTCAGGCAGTTCTTCAGGCATGGGAATTGAGGGTGGATAGGGATCGGGTAGCGGCGATGGCGGTAGCGGGTCTGGCAGTGGATCTGGCATCGGCTGGGGAATGGGTTGAGGCATCGGCTGGGGCGGTAAAGGCGGCTCTGGTGGAACAACAATAGCTCGCTCAAATAAGGCTTGCGATTGGATTAAGATGCGATCGAATGTCATAGTAGCCTCTAGAATTTTGCTCATTTCAGATCAACCTGCTAGTTCTTCTTCTTTGTGCGTCAGAATGGTGCAGTCTGAGGTCGGGTGGGCAACGCAGATTAGAACATAGCCCGCAGCAATTTGCTCCTCTTCCAGAAATGACTGATCGGCTTGATCAACAGTGCCTGTGACTAGCTTTCCAGCGCAAGTTGAGCAAACCCCCTGACGACAGGAGGAAGGAAGCTCCATCCCTGCACTTTCGGCAGTTGCCAAAACATATTCGTCATCCGGGACTTCCACCGTTTGGTCGATGCCCTCACTCTCATTCATTAGCCTGATTTGGTACGATACTGCCATGCGCTCTTCCCTCCTATCAGATGTTGATTGCACACAGATATAGATTGCACAGAGCCAATTTGCCCTCGACCGCCTATGTGCAAGAGTATCCTGATTGATTTAGGAATTTCTCTATCTGAGGGCAGCCTGTTTCCTAGAATCGATCGCCTCTAAGACAGATCTAACGCTTTGCACCTCGGTCAGCCCTGACCGCGAAATAGCCGCTTAGCTGCTCGTCCCTTAATTCTCTAGCCTCTGAGCGCTACAATAAGTCCAGCATTGCAGAAGGAACTGCGCCTTCTGGGGAATCTCCAGAGAACTTTTTTCTGGTTTTTTAGCAGCGGTTGCGGCGACGTTTGGAGAGTCAAGTATGGCAATTCTTCACGGTAGCTGGATTTCTCAGTCTCAAGCTCTTGCCTCAGCAGGGAGGGCAGAGGAGTCGATCGAGCATGGCGGCTTCTTCATTTGGGGCGAAGTCTGGCGACGGGTTGAACCGCTTGTCTTGGAGGAAGCAACAGAATCAAGACATCTGAACTCAGATGTGCCCCACCCATTTGCGATGACTGCTAAAGAATTGCGGGATTGGTTGCAATTGCTCCATGCATCCCAGCAGCTCAACTGGACGGTGGCAGAATTTTCGCTGGCGGCGACGACGCAAGGGAAATCGCGCAAACGTGGGGCAACGCTGGAAGCCGAGCCGCCGTTGGAGCGATCGCCTCGCTGGCAGACTTTTACTTTTGCGGCTCCCACCTACCGAACGGTTGCGGATGATCAGGCGGCTTTTGTCCCTCGGCACTCTGCGGCGGAGAGCGATCTGGAGGCTGCACAGGCACTATATCCCTGGCAGGTGCAAGGCATTTGGCTAACGGCAGCCGAGGCTCTGGCGCTGCTTCAGTCGTTGCCCCTCAGCTCGGTTCAGGACGAGGAATCTGCCTGGATGGGGGGAGATTTGCGGTTTTGGTCGCATGTGACGCGTTGGCAGCTCGATTTGCTGGCACGAACCAAATTTTTATCCCATCTGACGCGTCTGACGGCAGAAAAGGCGATCGCGCAATGGCAGGTCTTGATTGACAGCGCCACCGATCAGGGGCGGCTAGAGCAGTTTGCCCGTCAGATACCTGGAGCCTGCCGCGCCTATGCTCTAAGCCATGAGGGCTTGAGTCATGAGGCCCTGAGCCATGAGAATGGCTTAAAGAATGGAGAACACCTGATTCGCTCTTTCCTCAATGGCACGATCGATACGGTTGTGCGATCGCTAACTGCCCTTCAGCCCTTGCCCAATGTTCCCCTACTCAAGGAAACGCCTCTGCGAGAGTGGCTTCAGGCGCTGGGCGGCGATCCAATGATTGCTCTAGATACGGCTAGGCTCGATCGCCTGGAGTCGGTGCTGTCCCAATGGACGGCACTGCTTCAGCATCAGCTTAACCAGAAACTTGCTGCCTTTCGCACCTGCTTTTACCTCCAGCCACCTGCTACAGGTCAAGGCAATTGGGCTTTGGAGTATTACCTGCAAGCCGTGAATGACCCAGAGTTTTTGGTGGGCGCGCGGGTGATTTGGAGGAATCCTGTGGAGCGTCTAGAGTATGGGGGACGGGCGATCGATTTACCCCAAGAAACGCTGCTGGCTGGTCTGGGTCTGGCTTCCCGGCTGTATCCTGTGGTGGAACCCAGCTTGCAGGTGCAGCAGCCTCAGTCTTGCCCACTTAACCCGCTTCAGGTCTTTGAGTTTATTAAATCTGCGGCATGGCGCTTGCAAGACAGCGGTTTTGGGGTGGTGCTGCCGCCAAGCTTAGCGAACCAGGAGGGCTGGGCAAATCGGCTAGGGCTACGGGTGCAGGCGGAAGCGCCTAAGCTGGGCAAAAAGCAGCGGCTGGGGCTGCAAAGTTTGCTCAACTTCAAGTGGGAGCTGACGATCGGCGGACAAAGATTATCTAAAGTAGAGTTCGATCGCCTGGTGGCACAAAACGCGCCTCTAGTAGAGGTGAACGGCGAATGGGTGGAGCTGCGTCCGCAGGACATCAAGGCGGCTCAGACTTTCTTTGACAGTCGCAAAGATCAGATGGCGCTGTCTCTAGAGGATGCGCTGCGCATCAGCACGGGCGACACGCAGATGATTGAAAAGCTTCCTGTGGTCGGCTTTGAGGCATCAGGCACCTTGCAGGAACTCATCAATGCGCTCACCACTGGAAATCAAAGCGTTGAATTAATCTCTACACCCAATGGTTTTCAGGGTGAGCTGCGTCCTTATCAGTTGCGGGGTGCGTCGTGGCTGACATTCCTCGAACGCTGGGGGCTAGGAGCCTGCCTTGCCGATGATATGGGGCTGGGCAAAACCATTCAGCTGATCGCCATGATGCTGCACCTGCAAGAGCAGGAGATGCTAGAGAAGCCCACCCTGCTGGTGTGCCCTACCTCTGTATTGGGCAACTGGGAACGGGAGATTCGGCGATTTGCGCCTAGCCTCAAGGTGATTGTGCATCATGGGGATCGGCGATCGCAGGGCAAAGCCTTTACCAAAGCCGTCAAAGATCAGCACTTGGTGATCACGAGCTATTCGCTGATTCACCGCGACCTAAAGGACTTGCAAAGCCTTTCCTGGCAGGGAATTGTGCTAGATGAAGCGCAGAACGTGAAAAACTCTGATGCGAAGCAGTCTCAGGCGGCGCGACAGATTGACACACAGTTCCGCATTGCCCTGACCGGAACGCCCGTCGAGAATCGCCTCTCGGAACTTTGGTCAATCATGGACTTCCTGAATCCGGGCTACTTGGGTCCCAAGAATTTCTTCCAGCGCCGCTTTGCCGTGCCGATCGAACGCTATGGCGATACCGCTTCTCTGAAAACGCTGCGGGCATTGGCTCAGCCGTTTATCTTGCGTCGATTGAAAACCGATCGCTCCATTATTCAAGACTTGCCCGACAAGCAGGAGATGACGGTGTTTTGTGGCTTGACGGCAGAGCAAGCCGCCCTTTATCAAAAGCTGGTGGATCAGTCGCTGGAGGCGATTGAATCGGCGGAGGGTATTCAGCGGCGCGGCATGATTTTGGCGCTATTGACCCGGCTGAAGCAGGTCTGTAACCATCCGGTGCTGTTCAAAACAGGGGATGCTGAAACCCACTCTAGCGCTCAGTTTGCTAGCCACTCTGGGAAATTGCAGCGCCTTGAGGAAATGCTGGAGGAGATTCTGCTCACGGGCGATCGCTCCCTGATCTTCACGCAGTTTGCGGAGTGGGGAAAGCTGCTTCAGCCCTACCTGGCGAAAAAGTTCGATCGGGAGGTGCTGTTTCTCTACGGCGGTTCTTCCAAAAAGCAGCGAGAGGAAATGATCGATCGCTTCCAGAACGATCCGCAGGGCGCGAGGATTTTTATCCTGTCCCTGAAGGCGGGCGGTGTCGGCTTGAACCTGACCCGCGCCAACCACGTGTTTCACTTCGATCGCTGGTGGAATCCGGCGGTGGAAAATCAGGCAACCGATCGCGTCTTCCGCATTGGGCAAACCCGCAACGTCCAGGTTCACAAGTTTGTCTGCACAGGCACCCTGGAAGAACGCATCCACGAGATCATCGAAAGCAAAAAAGCCCTCTCGGAGCAGGTGGTGGGCGCAGGGGAAAACTGGCTAGCTGAGCTAGATACCAACGGGCTAAGAGATCTGCTGTTGCTCGATCGGGCGGCGGTGATTGACGATAGTGACTGAACACCCTCTACCGCAACTCATGAGAAAAAACGCTCATAGTCGTCGTGACTGCCAATCCAAAATCACGTCACTGTGTCGCCTTCTAATACTCCAAGTGCTCGATGGCTTCGCGTTATCCTGACAGACCAGATTTTTTCTTCACTGTTGATGCACTTAAAATGTAAGGATGGATGAAACGCGTTCTCTTCCCAAAGTCGGTACGCTTTCCTTGTACTCTGCCTAATTTCGATATTCAACCGCCGATATTCAACCCAAAAGGATGGAAGAACAGCCGACTTCATAGCTGGTCATAATCCATTGCGGTTGCGTGCCCTTTAGCGATCTCCTGTCTGGCTTGTTGTGCAGCAGTAATAAGCTTTGACTGAGTTCGTTGAAAAGATTGATCCCACCTAATTTCATCCTGTAGATTGTCAATGTACTCCCGGAGGTGCTCTGCAACTCGGTCTTGAACTTCAATAGGCAGAGATTCGAGCATTTTGACGATCGTAGTGACAGATGTAGAAGACATAACGCATAGCTCTCGCGCAATACTCTGAACTTAAAGCTAGCACTAACTCTGGATTCACTGCCAGCCTTGCCTAGATGCTCCCTAGGGGTAGGATTGTGGGTGGAATAACCTGTGGGATGGGCATCCTGCTATCCCACAGGTTACTCAATTTACGATCTTAAGCCCGCTGAGCGCCGGGTTTGCCATCCTCTACAACAAACGAGGCACCAGTGCTGATCGTTGCTTCAGGTTCGGCGATCGTGGAAACGACCCGATAGTCGCTCTGCCAGCGATCGCGCGTTAAATCACACCGGACGTAGCCCCGCAGCGCCCCGTTGAAAAACTTCGTGTGTGGGTTGTTGGACAGCGCCAGGGTGACAGGCTGAAGAAACGCCGTAGGAAAGTCTGAGGAAATTGAGGTTCCCACAAACTCGGTGCCCAGCGTTTTGGAATTGGGATTGCTGAAATCCTTTTTGATGTCATGCACCCAGCTTGAGTGAATATCACCCGCCAGAACGATCGGATTCGAGGGCTGCTGCTGTTCCAAGAAGGACAAAATGCGGTTGCGGGCAGCAACATAGCCATCCCACTGATCGACGTTAAACGCCTGAACTTCTGGACGGGCATCAAAGTCGAACTGAGAGAACATCACCTGCTGAGCCAAGACATTCCACTGGGCGGACGATCGCTGTAAGCCTTCAAATAACCAGCGCTCTTGTGCAGCTCCGGTCAGGCTGGCATTAGGGTCAAGAGCCTCTTCACACAGCGGCTTCAAGCCATCGCCGCAGGGCTGATCGGTGCGGTATTGGCGCGTATCCAAAACGTTGAACTGCGCCAAGTTGCCGTAGGTCAACCGACGATACAGCCGCATATCTGCTCCATTGGGAAAGGAGAACTTCCGCAACGGCATATGTTCGTAATACGCCTGGTAGGCAGCGGCTCTGCGGAGGACAAACTCTGTGACGGGATCGCTGTCCTCAGAGATTTCGTCAGCATAGTTATTTTCAACTTCGTGGTCGTCCCAGGTCACAATCCAGGGAAACGCTGCATGAGCTGCCTGAAGATTGACATCCGTTTTGTACAGCGCATGACGGTTGCGATAATCTGCCAGAGTCCTAATTTCAGGGCTGTTGTGCTGACGAGGGCCGCCTGGTTCAGGTCCATACTCATAGATATAGTCGCCCACATGCAGCACGACATCTAGCTCTTCTTCTGCCAGGTGTTTGTAGGCGGTATAGTATCCATTCTGCCAGTCCTGACAGTTGACTAACCCAAAGCGCATATGGTTGAGTGTCTGGTTGCGCAAGGGTGCGGTGCGAGTCCGACCGATCGGACTCACTTCGCCACCCGACTTAAACTGATACCAGTAGGGGCGATTGGGCTTCAACCCCCGCACGTCAACATGAACGGAGTGGGCTAATTCTGTGATCGCCACTTCGGTTCCAGACTTGACGATCTGCCGCATGTTTTCATCGGCGGCAATCTGCCAGCGCACCGCAATTCTGGAATTAGACACGCCGCCGCCGTTGAGTGGATCGGGTGCAAGCCTTGTCCATAGCACTACGCCATCTGGAATGGGATCACCGGAGGCAACTCCGAGGGTGAAGGGATAGCTGGAAAATTTGGGCTGGGCTACGACGCGCTGCGGAAACTGACTTGTGAGAGCCAAGCCTGCTAGAACGCCCGCTCCCCGAAGAAGGTCACGCCGCTTGAAGGTTGACGGTAGAAAATGCAGAGGTGAAGGCTGTTGATCTGAAGAAGGGTGCCAGTTCATGATGTTGGTAACAACCAGTAGATGAGAAAACTCTACCAACTGGTCATTAACGGGCTGCCAAGATTTCATTAAGGCGAAACCTTTTGGATTTGAGATTCTGAAATCTTTTAGGTATAGCGCTACGCGCTTAAATCCAATGATTTATTTTTTGAGAGCCGCGCGGAGCGCGGCTCTCAAAAAATAACTCGTCCTAACTCAATTAAGTAATGCCATACGAGCTTTTCAGCAGGAGCAGAACCAGACAGAACTTACGCAAATTGAAGCGAAATCTGCCCCCCAACCCCCAATTCTGGGGGAGCCGGAGTTCAAAGTTCCTCAAATTTGGGGAATTTAGGGGACAGATGCGTAAGTTCTACTAGAGTGTCTGTCTGCCTTCATTAGAAGGGCTGGAGATCGTTTTGGGGTCGATCGCTGCATCGATCGCATCCAGCATTGAAAGATCTAAAACGTCAGGCGGAGAATCGGCTGAGGGTTCAGCGGGGGGCAGGGTCGAGCTAGTCGCCTCTGGGATTCTATTTGCGGCTGAATCTGCAATCTTCGGAGCATCAGGGACTTCTTTGACCCCTCGAATCGGCAAATTTGCGGTCAAGATGGTGGTGCGCTGGTCGCTCTCTAGCAAAAACTCCGAATGATCGGGGTCAATTTCTACATAGCGCGATACGACTTCCAGAATTTCCTGTCGCATTTTTTCCATGACTGCCGGGGAGAGATCGGCGCGATCGTGGGCTAGAAGGATTTGTAGGCGACGTTTGACCGTCTCCCGGCTGGTCTTTTGAGCCGTGCCACGGGAAAAAAGGCGATCGAGGAGTTCTTGCAACATGGGCGGACATCTGAAAGGCATGGACAGGCGATGAATAGAAGAAGCTATTCGGTGGGATTGGGTGAGGCGGCTTGACGAGACTGGTTGACAAGGCGGCTATTCGGTGGGACGAAAGAGCCGACGGAGCCGCGCCAAAAAGTCATCAGCGGGAGGAGTTAGGTCTAAGAACGGGACTGTCTCACCCTCTAGACGGCGAACAATATTTTGGAGTGCCTGCCCTGCCAGTCCTCTCTGGCTGGCTTCAGCCGCCAAAACTAAGGGTTCCCCTCGGTTGGTGGAGACAATCACTTTCTCGTCGTCGGGAATCACGCCAATTAGAGGAATCGCCAGAATCTCCTGCACATCTTTCACCGACATCATTTTGTCTTGTGCCACCATCGCAGGCTTGATGCGGTTAATAATCAGGTGGGCATTGCGGATACCGTTGGCTTCTAGCAGCCCGACAATGCGATCGGCATCTCGCACGGCAGAGATTTCCGGCGTAGTAACGACGAGGGCTTCTTTAGCTGGGGCGATCGCGTTCTGAAAACCCATCTCAATTCCGGCCGGACTGTCAATCAAGATGTAGCTAAAAACTTTGGTCAGGGCATTTACCAGCTTCTTCATCTGGTCGGGCGAGACAGAATCCTTGGTGCGGTTCTGGGCGGCAGGCAGCAGCACCAGATTGGGCTGACGTTTATCTCGCACCAAAGCCTGCTCTAGGCGACATTCCCCTGCCAAAACCTCAACTGCGGTATAGACGATGCGGTTTTCTAGACCCAGCAATAGATCCAGGTTGCGCAATCCAAAATCGGCATCCACCACAGCAACTTTGTGACCGCGTTGGGCAAGCGCCATTCCCAGATTAGCGGTGCAAGTTGTTTTGCCAACTCCACCCTTGCCAGACGTAATAACAATAATGCGACTCATGCGTTGCCGAAATAAATGGAGCAGTGGACTGAACTATAGCTTGAGATGGGATTTTTGAACCAGGCGATCGGACTTTTTTGTGCCGCCCTGTAATAGATCTTCGCAGTAGATAGATCTTCGCAGTGCGCGAGGGGTGAGCAGGATGTTTGGGAGTGGGGAGCGGGGCTAGATAGGGCGATCGCGAGAGAAATCGGCGGCGCGGACAATGCGAATGCCGCCTTCGCTGACATAAGCGACCTCAGGCTGATATTGTGCCGGGGCTTCGGGGGCACGGGCAACAAAGTCGGCAATGCGGATTTGGGTTGGCTCTAACCGCAGCGCCATGATCAGGCAAAGACCATTTCCGGCAGATCCCGCTTGCGCCAAGCCCCGCAGCGTTCCCCATACCAGCACATCGCCCTCGGCAACAATGCTGCCGCCAGGGTTGACGTCGCCCAGCACCACGACCGTGCCGGGATGGCGAATCTCTACGCCCGATCGCACCGTACTCTGAATATACAGCGGTTCCACTAGCGCTTTGCCTTCCGGGGGCGGATTAGATTGAGTGACGCTGAGCTGAGCGATCGGCTGCTGCTCTACAGAAAACCCCGCCATTGTTGCCGCTACGGCGGTCTGACGACGGTTGGTATAAACCCGCTTGAGGATTAGCTGTGCATCTGTCAGGGTATCGGCGATCGTCTGGAGCTGCCGTCCGTCGAGGAGGCGATCGCGGGTCATCAGATGCACGGGAGTGTGCGGTTGCCAAAAGCGCTCTCCAGCCATTAACCGCTGCTGAAGCTGCCGACACACTTCTGTCCAGGTGTTGGGTGCGCTGGGCGTATCCAGTTCGGGGGGCAATAGCAGCAACAGCCGTCCACCTTCGCCTTTGAGACGCACCTGCGGCACGTCTCGTCCTTCGTCAGACGGCATCTGTTCATCAGGGGCGGGTGAGCTGCTTGTCGAGAGAGAGGGCAGGGAAGAATCAGAGTTCATGCGATGCAAATCCCGTCAAAGCAGGTTAGAACTGGGAACGCCTTTATGTTACCCCTTTCCCCGCAATCGCTGATAGGCGGCAGCTAGGGCATGGCGATCGCCCACATTACCCGGAAACAGCACCACGGGCATTTTCGGAAACTGGGGATGGTCGTCGGGCGTGATAATGACGGAAACTCCGGGCAAAATTTGACCCAGCAGACGGGCGGCGGTTAATGCAAGTCCATTGCTAAGAGTGTCGTTGGAGGTGATGCCGCCTTTGCTGATCAAAAAGCCGATATCGGCAGGCAAGCCCTTTTCGATGTCCATCAGCAGGTCAGAAACGGCGGTGCCAAAGTCGAGACGGGTTTGAACATCGTCAAAGCTCAGCTCTTGGCGACTGGTGTAGATCACAGGGGTTTTGCCCTCGGCATGGGCGGCATGGACTTGTTCTAGAGCTTCCTGGAGCAGGCGCGATCGCGCCTGCAAATCTTCCAGCAGCCGGGATACCTCAATCTCAATGCCCACGATCGCTTCTGCCTTGAGCAATTCCTCAAACTGCTCAGTCGTCTTCTGAACGTGAGATCCGACAATCACAGCTCCGGGCTTACCGTTGCGCGTGTAGGATGCCATGTCTTCGGAGGGAACAGGCTGGGGTGGCAGGGCTGCTAGCGCCGTCAGCAGACTTGCCGCGCTGCGAAACAAAAACCGCTTGCCCTGCGAGGCGGCAGCCAGGATCGCGGCGGCAAACTGGTTGAGATCTTCTTGCGTTTCGGCATCGACCACGGCGCACTGGTTATCGTGGAACTGAATTAGCCGCTGACGCAGCGCCTCCTGATCCGATCGCACGTCCTCCAGCAAAATCCGCTCGACTTGGGTTGCCTTGATCTTGCCCTCGGTTTTCTCTTCCACGTAGTCCGGCAGATAGCTATGGCTAAAGGCAAACACCGAATCTTTGGCAAACTCAGTTTCATGTACGGGGGTCGGCACGCCGTTCACCATCAGGTAATGCACGCTGTCTTTTGTGAACCGTCCGCCCTCAAAGAATGCTGGCGTGAGGAAATGGGCGTCAAAGGAGCCTAGCTCTTGGGCGATCGCATCGGTTTCCACCGGGTAATGTCCTCGCAGCGTCGAGTCGGAGCGGCTGACGATCAGGAAATCGGTGATCTGGGCGATCGCTAATGCCTGCTTTAGGTTCTGGCAAACTTCTCGCGTGGTGTGCAGGGCATTCTCGGCGGTCATGGCTCTCGTGTTGGTCAGCACAAAGAAAATCGGTGCGGCATCCCGTAGCCCCAACAGCAGCGTTTCCACATCCCAACGCATGAGCAGGAGGCAGCTATGAACGGTTTGGGAACCAGTGGGGTCGTCGTCGAGAACGATGATTTTTGGGGTAGGCATGGGGAGATGGGGAGCGAGGGACAATCTATTCACGATAATATGTGCTGGTCTTAATTAAGAGCGCCGATCGCCCCAATCGAACATGATGCTGTAGGTTGCCTCAGTGTTAATCTGGCGCAGTATTCGCAGATACGCCTCGGCATCGCTGCGGCGGCGAAAGCGTTCTATGACGATCGTGCGGGCGTTGGGCAAGCAGAGAATGATGCACCAGGGAAACAAAATCTCGGAGTAAGACATGGGAAATGGGGGCGATCGGGCGATCGCGCTAGGGGGATGGGTAGGATTGCAAGGCGGCTCTCGTTCACAGACGAACGCAGCTAACTCGCCGCATTGCGAGGACAAAAGACCGTAAATCGCTGAATTGATGAGAAACTAAGGAACGAACCAAAGGCTTTCAAGGCAAACGCTGGCTGGCGATCGCCCGAAAATCTTGGATCACTTATCCATAAAAGTTATATAAGCAGACTTTAAACCCGTTTGTCAATATGGGTTATATAAGTGTTCTTTAACAAAGCATGACTAAAGAACCACAGCAAGATAAAGAATCTCCGCTAAGAAAGCGTAGAGAAGAATTGGGTTTGACGCAGAGAGAAATTGCTGCGGCACTCGACAAAACCGTTCAAACCATCAGCAATTGGGAAACAGGCTTGTATGAGCCAAAAATGACTCCCCGCGAGGTAAAGCGGCTCTGTCGGTTGATGGGCTGGACGCTGGAAGAAATGCCCGACGAGTTTGCTGCTCCCAAGGAATAGCTGATTACTAACTACTTTTGGAGATTATGGAGAGCGATCGCTCTAATCTTGCACTAGGCGAATTAGGCAGAGCTTTAGCAAGAATTAGCCCGAAAAAATCATGATTTTTTCGGGCTAATCAGCAGGTAAGAAGTATCATGCGGAAAAGAGGTTAGTCTAATTCCCTATTTCAGGAATTAGGCGAAAAATATTTGGGCTAATGCGCCAATTGAGTGAATACCCCGACGGGATTCAGCCTAATCAATAGTTATGTCTCTCACCCCTATGATGCACACTACTAGGTTTTCATCTCATGAAGGCTACTGAATTCAAAATTTTAACAGAATTAGATGCCAGAAAATTTGATCAGTTGTTAAATCAATATCGATTAGACCATCACATTCATCAATGGCCTTTTATTTCCCTTGAAGACACTTTTAATGCTCTAGAAGGGTATCCAAAATTCCGTCAATCTTTCTCTGCCTTTTTTGATATATATCTGCAAGACGTAGCCCTACAAAGTGATCTTAAAGTTATTCAAGATGAGACAAATCGTGAATACAAGGGAGGAGAAATCGACGGTTTTTTCTCCCTTCGTATGGGACGATACATAGCCTCAAGTAATACAGCCATACGACTTCGAGCAATGTGGGACAAGTTGATGGGTCTTAAAGTACTGTTATATTGTCCAGATAAATATGAGAGCTTCTCTGGAGCAAAAAGCAGGCTTAGAGCATTTAAAAAGGTTGTAGATACATGGAAAATAGCCGATGAAAAGCAGATAGAGGAGGCTGAGGAGTGGAATAAGGCTTTAGAACAGTCTATTGATCAATTTGAGAAATATGTTAGAGAGATTGACGATAATTTTCGTACTGCTGAAGCGCATAGTGTTGGACGAATGTGGAAGTGGGCATTTGTGAAGCAAGAAGATGAGGACGATCCTTTTGAAAAGTTGTTGCTAGCAAGCAATGATATATATGAGCAACTGAATGAGGTATCATTTTTCCTTAAATTCCGTGCAGCGCGAAAGTAAGAATAAATCAAAGAGACATAACAACCGTGTTGCAGTGGAACATGAAATTTGCTTCATGGATTTCAAAGGTACCTGCGTCCGCTGAAGCGATCGGTTGGGAATACTACAAATAGGCTGTATGCGTTGAGCATCTATGTTTGTACACCAATAGCCGTGAGAAATTGTAATGCGAATAAATGTATGTGTTCTTGCAGTATGCACAGAGGCTTTGATTCTATCTACAACTGGTTGTATTTCTGATAATCCAGCGCCAGAAGCACAACCGAATAGTCCTCAAGCTATTGAATCAACAGCCTCAAATCAATCTACACAGGCTAATTCATTTAGAGATGCGGTCAATCAGGCGATGGAAGCTGCAAAACTCGCACAGACAGCTAAGACATCTGAGGAGTGGACTAAGGTAGCAGCTTCCTGGCAACAATCTATTAATCTTATGAAAGCTGTCCCTGAGGCTAGTCCGAATTATGAGACTGCCCAGAAAAAAGCGGTTGAATATCAAACGAATTTAGAATATGCGCATCAAAATATTCGCACTACAGCGAACTCGTCACCTAGTCCCAGCGTGGTTGCTCTTCCACCTCATCGTGTGAGTGAAACGCCCCTAGGTAATGGCAAGCGTATTCAAGTTGACACCAATAACCCTCAACTTACTCATGATGAATGCTCTAGACTCGCGGCGAACTACTCACCCACAGCAGGTCAGGGAGGACAGATTGTTATTCAGAAGCCTAACCCCGATGCGCCCTGGAATGGTAAGCTTCTACCTTTTTGTGTAGACAATTTAGATGGTAAAGGAGTTTTCTTTAACGATTTCTACTTTCAATAGAAGTTGATGCAGCATAACGATTCTAGTGCAGCGGACTGGTCTAAGTCGATTGGATGAGTTTTAAAGCGATCGGTAGCCGCTGACTAGAACCGTTAGCTGACTTCTTCGATTACCTCCAAGATTCCACGCCAAGTTGTGGTTTACAGAGGAACGATCGCCCCACCCTCCAATTTTGCATAGATTCATCTCAGTGATTTTTGTTGCAGAGCGCGATCGCTGGATCTCTGTCAGGCTAGAGGGTTTTGGGTTACTCTGAAAGCATTATTGGCAAGGTAACCCTGTTATGAGTGTCGTAATCTCGGACGAAATCCTGCAAGCATCTCACCTCACCCCAAGCGAGTTTCGCCAAGAAATTGCACTGCACCTGTTTGAAACAGGTCGTCTGACGCTAGGCTATGCCAGTCAGTTAGCAGAGATGCCCCCTAACACCTTTCGTCAGCTTCTAAAGCAGCGCAGCATTCCACTTTACCCCTATGATGTCGAAGACTTTAACCTAGATCTGAAAAACTTACGTGAATTGGGACGATTGTGACTGTTGTTAGCGATACGTCAGCCATCACAAATTTAGCGGCAATTCACTACCTACAACTTTTGCCCCAGCTTTACGATCAAGTCACAATTCCTGAAGCAGTCTATCGAGAACTTGCTGATATCGATCCTCCTGTTCCGGGAACTCTCGAAATTCAGACAGTTCCTTGGGTTGAAGTCAGACAGGTGATTAGCCGCGAAATCGTTGAACGTCTTCAAGACGAGGTGAAGCTAGATCCTGGAGAGTCTGAGGCGATCGCTCTTGCCCTAGAGCTTGATGCAGATCTGCTCTTGATTGATGAGCGTCGTGGCAGAGCAGAAGCCGATCGCTTAGGCATTAGGATTACTGGATTATTAGGTATCCTAATTGAGGCAAAGGGGAAAAATCTAATTGTTGCCGTTAGACCCTTGATGGATGCCCTGATTGCAACATCAGAATTTAGAGTGTCCACAGCCTTGTACAACAAGATTTTGGATGTCGTCAACGAAGCTTAATTTTAAGGTTGTAGGGCGATCGTTCCTTCAATCTCCCTGCATGAATTTATCCCAGTGATTGTTGCAGAGCGCGATTGCCCACCCTTCCCAAGCTTCCGGCTCTGCCTGACAGCAGATTAGTTTAAGAGAGGAGCGATCGCCCCCTCTCCAACTTTGCATAAATTCATCCCAGTGATTTTTGTTGCAGAGCGCGATCGCCCATCCAGGTTTTCAACTTCGCACTTGGAAACCCAAAAGCAAGCCGTCTAACTGAATAATTAGATATATCGAACCTGATTTTCCATCTCATCTGCTGTGACTTGGTTCAAAATTGCCAATAATCGCTGTGCAATTATTTGAGGCGAACGACGGACAGCTAAAATTACGCCATAGTGCTTTCGTTCTGCATCAAAATAAGTCTGGATAAGTTCTTCAAAATCACTACGGTTGTGGGTAACAAATGCCCTTTGTTGATTGACTGCGTAGGCAAGTTGCTCTTCATCACTTGCCTGAAGTTGCTCCGCATCTCTTACGGTTAAAGCATCAAATCCTTTCGCATTCAGTAAATCTGCCACCAATACATTGACATCTTCGTCCAGATACAGACGAATAAATAGGCTACTCATAGATCGATCACTAATGGATCAATTAAGTCATCGGGGATGCGGTTTCGCTCAATATAAGCGTTAATCTCATCTTGATGATCGCTGTAATAACTCAACGCATTGAATATTTGTGCAAGGGTGAGGTGGGGTAATCCCTTTGAAATCTCTTCAGGGGCAATTCCCATGCGCCAAGTCTCAACAATTGCCCTAACAGGTGTACGCGTTCCTTTAATAATTGGTTCACTGCCTAGAATCTGCTCATCTCTGACGATATAAAGGTGCTCTGTGGTTTGAACCATAGTAAAATCATCTCAACAATAGCTTCATGTCATTCCACTATTTTATGCTACGCTAATGAACCGTTTTCCTACTTCCTCTAGAAAGGTGATCACTTTCTCCCTAGCCACCGTTGGAAATCCATCTAAAAAATCGTCGATCGATTCTCCAGCTTTAAGATAATCCAGAAGCGTCTGCACAGGAACCCTAGTGCCAGCAAAAACCGGAGTGCCGCCCATTATTTCAGAAGAGATGCTAATCGTTGAAGAGTTCTTGAGCATAGGTCTTTGACCTCAGAGTTCCGATCAACAGTTTATCAATTCTTGTCAGAGAGAACTGCGCCTGTGTGCTTAATTGCTAATCGTGCGATCGCTCCCACCCTCTCCCAATTTTCAACTTTGCATAGATTTATCCCAGTAATCTTTGTTGCAGAGTGCGATCGCTCACCCTTCCCAAGCTTTCGGCTCTGCCTGACAGCAGGGTAGTTTAAGAGAGGAGCGATCGCCCCAATTTGCTTGATGAGCTTCTGCTGCAAGCTTTATTTACGCACCGCTGGCGATCGGCATAAACAAAGCTTGTTCAATGCGGTGTAGCGCTTTGTCTAAATCATCGTTAACGACCTGAAAATCGAACTCGTCAACGGCTGCTATTTCAGCTCTAGCAGTTTTCAAACGACGGACGATCGCCTCTTCAGTATCCTGCCCTCGGTTGCGTAGGCGCTGCTCCAGCTCGGTCAGCGAAGGCGGCATAATGAAAACACGCAGCGCCTCTGGAAAGCTTTTGTGAATTTGTCTAGCGCCTTGAAGCTCAAGTTCTAGGACAACCCATCGCCCTTGCTGAATTTGCTCCTCTACGGGGCGGCGAGGCGTACCGTAGCAGTTTCCGGCAAACTCTGCCCACTCCAGTAGGTCGCCCTCTGCCACCATGCGTTCAAACTCGGTACGCGTGACAAAGTAGTAGTGCTGTCCGTGGATCTCCCCCGGACGAGGCGCACGGGTGGTCACAGAAGTGGATAAGTACAGTTCTGGATGACGCGCAAACAGGGATTGCAGCAACGTACCTTTGCCGACACCGCTGGGTCCAGTCAGTACAATTAGTCTACCTTTAGCCATATCTGTACCGTTGTGCGATCGCCAAATGTAGTTCAGTATACTCTGTTGATTCTACAAAACACTGTTGACTTTGCAAGATATCGATTTTATTGAACCGAGCTACTTATCTTCTCCTGCCATATCTTTACTGACCACAAAGCGATTTGCAACTGTTTCAGGTTGAATGGCCGAGAGCACAACATGTCCTGAATCTGTAATGATGACGGCTCGCGTCCGACGACCATAGGTCGCATCAATGAGCTGATTGCGTTCACGAGCATCTGTAATGATTCGTTTGATCGGAGCTGACTCTGGGCTTACGATTGCAATGACCCGACTGGCAGACACAATGTTGCCAAATCCAATGTTTATGAGCTTAATATCCATAAGTAACCCGTTTTCGTAGCCGATCAGGAACCTTGTTGCCTTTTTATGTTATCGGGAAAAATATTGACCTACAACCACATCACTCTATCCAAAGACAGAAATATTCTCAATTTTTAGAAAGTTTGGCGGTTACACCCTGAATCTTAAGGTACTGTACTCAACTTAAATTTAGAAAGTTCAGAACTTAAACCTCTCAATTCCTTAAAACTCTTGACTTAAATGATGAAATGCTTCATCAAAAATTTAGGGTTTTGAGCGCTTAAATCACTTTTCCCGCAATACTCTTTATCTCTCTCATCCTCTGTGCAACCTGTAGACTTTACAACCTTAATGGCTGCCTGTGCCGAACTCAGAGCCGATTGGCTTCCGGCTCGGCTGGAGCAGGTGTATCAGATCGATCGCCACACGATCGCCCTAGCGCTCCGCACCCTAGATCAGCGGGGTTGGCTCACCCTCTCCTGGCATCCCCAGGCGGCTCGCGTCTGTATGGGTGACCCGCCGCCTCGGCTACCCGATACCTTTACCTTTAGCCAGCAGTTACGGCATCAGTTGGGCAGTTTGGCACTGGTGGCGATCGTTCCCCTCTCTCCCTGGGAGCGGGTGATAGACTTGCAGTTCGCCCGCCGCCCCGGAGATAGCGCCCTCTGGCATCTCTATGTCGAAATCATGGGCAACTACAGCAACGTAATTTTGACCAATCAAGAGGATCTAATTGTGACGGCGGCGCATCAGGTCAGCGCTCAGCAGTCCAGAGTCCGACCCATCCAAACTGGTCAGCCCTACGAATTTCCCCCGGCGCTAACGGATGCTGTGCCGACGTTAACGGAATCTCAATCGCGCTGGCAAGAGCGGTTGAGCCTGATTCCGGGATCGCTGCGACGAAATTTGATTAAATGCTATCGCGGGTTAAGTTCGGCGCTGGTGCTGTCGATGATTGACGCGGCAGGGCTAGACCCTGAGCAGTCTACCGAAACGCTGACGGCACTGGATTGGCAGCAGCTCTTTCAGGGCTGGCAAACCTGGCTGAACGGACTAGAGCAGGAGCAGTTTCAGCCGGGATGGCGATCGTCAGGTTACACGGTCATGGGTTGGGGCATAGAGCGACCTGAGAAAACGGTGCAGGCGCTATTAAATCGCTACTATACCGATGAGCTAAACCAGCAGGACTTTTCTCAGTTGCGGCACCAAATTAGCCAAAAGTTGAGCAATATTCTGAAAAAGCTGTACGTGAAGGCAAAAGATTTTCAGTCGCGGCTACAACAGTCAGACAATGCCGACCAGTACCGCGAACAGGCTGATTTGCTGATGGCCTACCTGCATGAATGGCAGCCCGGAATGAAGCAAATTACTCTGACTGACTTTACCACCGAGCAGCCTGTCCAGATTCCGCTCAATCCTGAAAAGAACGCCGTACAGAATGCTCAGGCGTTCTACAAGCGGCACCAAAAGCTAAAGCGATCGCGCCTTGCCCTAGAGCCGCTGTTAGCGGAAGTTCAGGCTGAGATTCATTACCTGGAGCAAATTGAGGTGGCGATCGCTCAGTTTGATCAGTACATCAATCCCGAAGATCTGGTGTCTCTGGCAGAAATCCGCGAGGAGCTGATTCAGCAAAGCTACATGGATGATCCTGAGCAGCGCTACCGGAATACGGGTGCGGCTGAAACGACGAACTTTTTGCGCGATCGCACTCCCAATGGTTTCGAGGTGTTGATTGGTCGCAACAACCGTCAGAACGATCAGCTGACGTTCCGCGTCGCCGGAGATTACGATCTTTGGTTCCACACTCAAGAGATTCCTGGAAGCCATGTGCTGCTGCGCCTAGAGCCTGGAGCCGTTGCCGATGCGATCGATCTACAGTGCGCGGCAGACTTGGCGGCTTACTACAGTCGGGCGCGCCAAGGCGATCAGGCTCCGGTGGTCTATACAGAACCCAAGCTTGTCTACAAGCCCAAGGGCGCAAAGCCCGGAATGGTGATCTATAAGCAGGAGCGCGTACTATGGGGTAGACCCGGACAAATTAGAGAAAGACTCAGTTAGCTGTTTGTCTCAACTTTCAGGAAGGCTTTCCAAGCGCCACCGTCTTAAGGTAGAGATGGAAGCTAAATAGAGTGGATTAATATAGAAAAGCCTGAGGCAATATATCTACGTTCAGTTAAAAATCCTGGCTTCCGTGACTGGGATCAATGGCTGTATTCCAGAGTGCATCCTGATGAAGATTTAGGTAATTTTTGAGAGCAGTTTCGCCCATAGCCCAGACCTAAACTCAGATCTGACGGGTTTTACGGAAGCTGCCGAAAAATCTGTAGGTGGATGATGGAATCTAACAGCGGAGGAAAAGTATTATGGCAATGATAGGAAGACGAGAGTTTGTCTTAATGGCAACTGCCTTTGGAACCGTGCAGGCTGTTACTCTTGTAAACGCGCGTTCTTCTAGAGTGTCTCAGCCTACTCAAATATCTCAGCCTACTCAAAGCTCTCAGCCTACTCAGATATCTCAATTTACTCAAAGCTCTCCATCTACTCAGATATCTCAACCTGATGAAATATTCACCGATGGTTTTGAGGGATCAACTTTGAAGCCCGGATATTACTGGGTAAATGAGTCTCCATCTGATTGGAAGCTTTTGGAGGGGCGCTTAGACATGCGCCGCTATCAAGGTCACGGATTCTACCGCACTCCCGACACCTATCACGGACAAACTCCTGTCCCTATTCTCTATCGGGTAGGGTACCGACTTACAGAAGGGTTTCAGGTGCAGTGCAAAGTCGGTTTTTATAACGAAAAGGCTTTTGGGCAGGCAGGCATTCTGCTGTTTAATGACCTCGATAATTATTGCAAAGTCGTTATTGAGTTCAATATCATGCAGCAGATTGTTGTGGTTCTCCTAAAGGAAACTGACGGCGTAGACTCCAGAACACCAGAGGACTTAATTGATTTGCCTTGGCATCCCAAAACCCAAGTAGAGTTTAGGCTGACCTACAGTAAGGGCAGATTACTTTCTGAAATTCGTGAGAACGAAAAAACGCCCTGGATACGTCATTTTGAGACTTCCTGCAATTTGCCTGAAGGTCCCGTCAAGGTAGGGCTATTTGCAGAGAGCGATCAGCCTAGCGAAGGTTCTGCTGAACATGCCTGGTTTGACGATTTTGTGATTAGACCCGGCGTATAGCCAACGCGTGTAAGCGCACAACAATAAATGCGGGAAGGCAAAAGGGTATGGCGTTAAGTCAGGTTGGAGAGATCAGGCTTATGTGCTGCCGATCGCAGTCCTTCCTCCTGTAGAAAGCGCTTAATTTCTTCAACAGGAATGCTGACTCCCTCGCCTGTACTGCCCTGTACGGCTCGGTTGATGCCAATCACCATTCCAGTTGCGTCAAGCAGGGGGCCGCCGCTGTTGCCGGGGTGCAAGAAATTTCGCGGCATCCGAATACACTTCAATCCTGGAAGACCGCATTGACTCTGCACTTCAATCACTTTTGCCGTGGTTAACTTCCAATGAAAGCCCACTGGAGAACCTAACGCATATACAGTGTCTCCCACTTTCACCTGAGCCGTGCTGTCCGCTAAAGGGGCGATCGGCAATCCCCTGGCAGAGATCTGGATGAGCGCCATATCGACGCTGCGATCGTCTGCAATGACCTGTCCGCTGTAGGTTTGCTCATTTTGCAGCCGATCGCGCGTGTGGATGGTAGGTCGCGGATTACCCTCAACCACATGGGCATTGGTGAGAATCAATCCGTCAGCAACCACAATGCCAGTGGCGGGTGCAGAAGTGCCGTCTTCTAGGGTAATCCAGACTTCAACAGTGAAGGGTTCTGCGTTAGCGCGAATTTGGTCAGATGAAAGCAGTTGTGGCGATGGTGAACTGGATGAAGTGCCAGAGGGAAAAATTAGCCGCTGCAAAAAAGTTGATCCGGCTGCCCATAGAGAACCAGAGGGCTGAGGCGAACGGTAGGCTTCGACTTGGGCAAGCAGCTCTTGATCACGCCTCAATCCTTGTGCAACTCCAGTCTGGAGCGATCGTGGGAGCTGCCCTTGAGATTGTCGCCCTTGAGATTGCCCCGCAGAATGCGGATACTGACCGCGAAGTGGCGTTTGGGAGTTAGGTGACTGGTCTCCATATCTTGTGCCGAGCTGCTGACGATAATCTATACGGCGATTGAGAACCGCGATCGCCGCTGCCTGAGGATCAGTAGGCAGGTTTGAAAAGAATCTTTCCGTCGTTGAACGGGAGCCGCTCATACCGAAACTAACCATCGTATCGAGGCAGGTAGCATCTAGCGGAGCCGCGTAGCTGCCACAATGTTCTTGCTGCCAGTAAGTCTGGTAGAGTCTTTTGGCTTCACCTTCGCTGATTTCACTCACATTCCGATAAGGCTGATTTTGCGATCGCCGCCAGCGGTTATAAGTCATTTGGTTGATCCCAAACTTGCTAGCTCGCGCATCAGTATCAGAAGCCCCTATTTGAGAAACCCATTGAAAAGCAGATTCAAACTGGGAGCGATCACCCGTCTGACTCTGACCTGTCTGAAATTCTCCTGAAAGCACTCGAATCACCAGCAGAGAGCCAATCACCCAAAGTAATAGTAGCCCTACGCCCATGGGCTGGTGGGGACGCAGCCATTGCAGTATGCCTCTGACTCTGTTCCGCAATGAAGACATCGCTTTGGCAAGCCAGCGAGACACCTTTTTTGCAGGACGTGAAGGGCGTGAACGTGGCGATCGACGAGGGGAGTTTTTACTCATCAAATGGTTAAAAGCGATGCGTTGGGGAAATTCGTTAGAGGAAATCGAGCAAGGGATCGACTTCTCCGGTGTAGCGCTTTTGCAGCTAGAACTTCGTAATGATTGCTATGGTAACCGCCAAAGGGGTGAGGACGGGGACATTTTGGGTGGGGCGCGAAGCGCCCCACCCAAAATGTCCTAAGCAAACTGGCGACAGCTATAAATTCACAAAATTAAGCCAGGACAGCGGGAGCTAAATTAAGCGAATGACCGTCATTAACTTTGATCATTCATCCGGATGTAATCCTGAATCGATCGTACCTCTATTTAAAAATAATAATGACGTAGTTCTCAACTATGTCTCATTTACTTATCTCTAATTTCTCATCAGGTAATGATTAAAAGAGTTACTTGATGCCAGCACTACCCATTCTCCTCCCATCCCGGCTATTCAACATGTCTAGAGAAAAATTGAAGCAAACTTGGTGGCCCTCCCTAAAACTGCTGGTCGTTTCCCTGCTTTTGGTGCAGTCTCAGGGAGTTTCGATCGCCAAAACGCTCTCATCCGAATCAATACAGGACGATCGCTCTCCCCTGCCACCGGGTCAATCTCAGCAGAACCCTTCTAGACCCATAGAGGCGATACAGATTGCCGATGAGCCTGTCTATATCGATCGCCCCCCTATCCCTACTGCGATCGAGACACCTGTCAGCTCTGATCTGGTGGATGGCGCTGTGGATGGCGCTGTGGATGGCGCTGTGGGCGGCGACTCTAGCGTCAATCCTGATGCCACCAGTGCAACGGATGCTTCCAATATGGATGCTTCCAATATAGATGATACCTCTGGTGCAACTGTGCCAGAAGCAGTTGACAGTGACCTGTATGCCTCTGAGCCGACGTACATAGCAGATGAACCGACCCGGATGAGGCGCTCTAATCCGCAGCCAGCAGTAAGGCGATCGCAGCAAGAACTATTAGCAGACTATCAGGACAAGATTCATGCTTTCGTTGTAAATCGGGATTTGAAAACATCTTTAGAAGGCAGTGACATTCGGACTCAGGCAAAGCAAGAGACGATCGCCACGCTCGAACAATTAGACAGCCAGCGGAAAGCGGCTCTGCTCAAGTTTTTAGCAGAGTCTTATTTGATTGACAGCAAAACTCCGGTGATTTCTCTCGTAGGTGCCGACTTGAGCAGCGCCGACCTAAGTCGCGTGACGCTGAGCAATCTTGACCTGCGCGATGCTGACTTGCGCGATGCCAATCTCAGCCGCGCCAACCTTAGCGGCACCAAACTATTTCGGGCAACGCTCAATCGTGCGGATCTGTCATTTGCTAACTTAAGCGGTGCCGAGTTTTTCCGAGCCAGTTTGGGAGATGCCAAGCTGTTCTTTGCTAACCTGAGCAATGCCAATTTTAATAGTGCCGATCTCAAAGGCGGCGACTTATCCCTCGCCAATCTGACGGCAGCCGACTTCAGCAATGCCGACCTGAGCCAGACCGATCTCTCGTTTGCCAATCTCAGCAACGCCAAACTTATCGGCGCGGATTTAAGCAGTGCCGATTTATCTTTCGCCAACCTCAAGAGCGCCAGCCTCAAGGGAGCCGACCTCAGCGGCGTAAATCTACGCAATGCTGATCTCAGTGGCGTGGATCTCAGTGACGCAAATCTCGACGGCGCGGATCTAACAGGGGCAAAACTCAAAGGAGCTAATCTGTTTGGGGTTGACTTAGGCAATGCTACTTTGTCAAATACAACAATGCCAGACGGCACTGTGAAATAAGGATCTAACGCGACGTCCAACTTGGTCTGAAAGTCTTGTAGATGGGCATCTTGCCTCCCCAGATTCGGACGGGCAAGATGCCTGTCCCACATAGATCAAGAGCCTTAGAAAAAGAGTCGCACATCGCGTGATCTAGGAAATTTCTGAATAAAAATGTACCTGTAGTGTGGGCGGAATGTCCAAGCTACAGGTACATCAGCAACGCTTACTTTTTGAAAGGTGTGCAGCGTATTTCTCTCAAAAACTATGTCGCTCTAACTGTGTCTGGTAGTGGTACTTAGGTGAGGATTTTTAATGGCGTGGGCTTTGCCCACGCCACTAAAAATCCTCACCTCTCAAGGGCTACCCTGTATCCAACTAAGACACGAGGTTGTCCCCTTTTCTGAGTAGCTCTTTCAAAAACCAGCGGTGCTTTTGATGAACTTGCACCAAGCGCGTGTACAGGTCAGCCGTGCCAATATCCCCTGCGTCATTGGCGATCGCCGCATCTTCATGCATTTCGCTAATGATCAGCTCGTGGGTAGCGATCGCTTCTGCCACCATATCGCGCACTGCCAGCTCGCCTGTTGAGGGAGTAACTGTTGCCGTCCGCAGGTAGTCAGCCGGGTCAGCGATGGGTTTGCCATCTAGCATCAGGCTACGTTCGGCTAGCTCGTCTACCATGGCAAAGACTTCGCCGCCTTGCTCTTCAAACAGCAGGTGCAGATCGCGGAATAAGGGGCCAAAAGTCAGCCAGTGATATTTTTTATAGTTAAGGTACGCAACTAAGGCGTTGGCTTGTTCGCGGTTAAGGGTGCTAACAATGCTGGCAGTCGGGTTTTGTAGAGTAGCGGTCATTGCTCTGAGTCTCCTTGTGAATCCTTCACTCAATTAATCATACTCGTTATGAGTACGACTTGCAACTTGATTGAGGTTCGGAACGAGTAGAGACGTTGCTCAAGTTGCTGCTTGTTCTTCAGCTTGTGCTTCAGAAGGTGCGGCTTCAGGGTCTTGAAGGTCAAAATTCACGCCTTCGTAGAGATCGGCGATCGCGATCTCCAGCTCCACTGAGGAAAGTGTAAGGCTCTGTGTATCAGCTCCATAGTCCCGCAGCCGCCAAGAATTATCTTCTAGCCGAGTATAATGCTCAATCTCGATCGCATATTGATCAACCAGCACATATTCCTGAAGTGCAGCGATCGATCGGTAGAACTTAAACTTGCGGGTGCGATCGTAGGTTTGAGTTGATTTTGACAGCACTTCTACAATTAGACAAGGGTTCATGACCGTGTCAGTTCTTTTGGCTTGAAAGACAGGCTCGCCCTGAATCACCATGACATCCGGATAGGTATAGAGCTGATAGGTCGGAATCCAGAGACGCAAATCGCTTGTGAAGGCCTCCAAATTTTTACCGCGTAGCGCAAACTTTAAATAAGCATAGATGCTGCCCACAATACGATTATGGTTAATTGAACCTCCCGTCATGGGCGTAATTTCTCCATCTCGATACTCGCTGCGAAATTCCGCAGTTTCCTCCAGCCGTAAATATTCTTCGGGCGTGTAGCGTTTGAGCGCAGACTCCGCCAAGGTCGGTTCTTCAGGGACAGATTCTTCAGGCTTGTGATAGCTTGGCTGAGTTTGCATGGCTTTCTCCTATGCGACCTCGATGGCTTTACCGTAGTGCAAAGTGTTCAGCGCAAAGTGTTCTTTTAGTTTTCAGCCGCCAAAGCTTGAGGAACGATCGCAGGTGCATTGCCCACAACAGGCGATTTTTTGACGAACGTTAGCTTGTGATCAACCACTTCAATTTGGATGATGTCACCTTCAACAAAGGCGTTTTCTAATATCTTGGTGGCGATCGGGTTTTCGATCAGCTTCTGGATGGCGCGCTTCAGCGGACGTGCCCCATATACGGGGTCATAGCCTACGTCTGCAATGAAGTTTTGCGCAGCAACCGTCAGCTCTAGTCCAATTTTTTGGTCATCCAGCAGACGATGTACGCGCCGAAGCTGAATGCTCACAATTTGGCGCAATTGCTGAATGCTGAGGGGGTGGAAGAGGATGATGTCGTCTACACGGTTGAGGAATTCGGGACGGAAATGCGATCGCAAAGCATTCATTACCCGCTTTTGGATCTCTTCGTACTTTGCCTCATCCCCTGACACATCTAAAATATGTTCGCTGCCGATGTTGCTCGTCATCACCACAATGGTATTGCGGCAATCCGCAGTGCGTCCCTGGGAGTCGGTAATGCGTCCGTCATCCAGCAGTTGCAGCAGGATATTAAACACGTCTGGATGAGCTTTCTCGACTTCATCTAGCAACAGCACAGAATAAGGATGCTGCCGAATCGCATCAGAAAGCTGACCGCCTTCTTCATAGCCGACATACCCCGGCGGTGCGCCGATTAACCGCGCCACGGAGTTTTTCTCCATATACTCCGACATATCTAGCCGCACCAGAGCCGCGTCAGTGTCAAACAGGCATTCTGCCAACGCTCTCGCCAGCTCGGTTTTCCCCACACCTGTCGGACCTAAAAACATGAAGGAGCCGATCGGACGACCCAGATCTTTCATACCTGCACGGGCGCGTCGGATCGCGGCTGAAACTGCTTCTACAGCCTCCTGCTGACCGATGACGCGCTGGTGCAAATAACGCTCCATTTGCAATAGCTTTTGGCGCTCGGATTCCATTAATCGCGTTACCGGAATGCCTGTCCATTTGGCGACAATATCGGCAATATCAGCATCTGTCACCTGCTCTCGCAACAGCGATCGGCTTTGCTTTTGTATTTCTACCAAGCTGGCTTCTTTTTCTTCCAGGTCACGATGAACGGCTTCTAGCCTGCCGTACTTGAGCTGGGCGGCTGTGTTCAGATCATATCCTCGCTCAGCTTTGTCAATTTGACGACGCAGTTGCTCCTCTTCTTCTTTGAGGGCATTAATAGCATCTAGCAGCTGTTTTTCAGACCCCCACTGCAAGTTAAAGTCACCCTCTTGTTGTTCTAGATCACTGATTTCTTGATCTATTTTCTCCAGCCGCTCTCTCGATCCTTGATAGGCTCCGATCGCCACAGCAGGCTGCCCTTCTCCTTCTAAAGACAGCTTCTCCATCTTGAGCTGGCGCAAGCGACGCTCAATGGTTTCCAGCTCTGCGGGCTTAGAGGTGTTTTCCATGTTCAGCTTGGCGGCAGCTTCGTCCACCAAGTCGATCGCCTTATCGGGCAAAAAGCGATCGCTGATGTAGCGATCGGATAGGGTGGCGGCGGCAACCAATGCCGAATCCGAAATCTTGACGCCGTGGTGGGTGGCGTACTTCTCCTTGAGTCCCCGCAGAATTGAGATCGTGTCTTCTACCGAAGGCTGATCCACATAAACCTGCTGAAATCGACGTTCTAACGCCGCATCTTTTTCAATGTACTTGCGATACTCATCCAGAGTTGTCGCGCCAATGCAGCGCAGTTCGCCTCGTGCCAGCATCGGCTTTAGCAAGTTGCTTGCATCCATCGTTCCCTGAGCCGCCCCGGCACCCATGACGGTATGCAGCTCGTCGATGAACAGCACAATTTGTCCGCCAGAACCCGTGACTTCTCGCAAAACGGCTCGTAGCCGCTCCTCAAATTCGCCGCGATATTTGGCTCCAGCGATTAAAGCCCCCATATCCAGGCTAATTAACTGCCTTCCTTTTAGAGATTCTGGCACGTCGCCGTTAACAATCCGCTGCGCCAAGGCTTCAGCGATCGCCGTTTTGCCCACGCCCGGTTCCCCAATCAACACAGGATTGTTTTTGGTGCGGCGAGATAGCACCTGCACCACCCGCCGAATTTCTTCATCTCGACCGATCACCGGATCGAGTTTTCCGGCTCTTGCCTGCTCGGTTAAGTCGCGTCCATACTTTTCTAACGCCGCATAGCTAGATTCTGGAGCCTGATCCTTAACTTTTTGGCTACCCCGAATGGCTTTAATGGCGGTTTCAAGCTGCTTAGGCTCCACGCCCAAACTGCGGAACAGACGACGACCCACGCGATCGTCCTCGGCAAGCCCAATCAACAAATGCTCGACAGAGATAAAGTCATCCTGAAAAAACTTGCGGGAGGCTTCGGCATTGTCTAGCAGGGTGTCTAGCCCTTGTCCCAGATAAAGCTGTCCATCGGCAGCAACCCTGGGCTGACGCTGAGCAAAGGCTTCCATCTGCTGCTTCAGCTTTACCGGATCTGCTCCCGCCTTAGTCAGCATGGCATTCACCGTCCCTTCTAGTTCGAGGGTCGCGATCGCCAGATGTTCGACCTCTAGCTGCTGGTGCCGAAAACGACGGGCAACATCCTGGGATTTGACGATCGCCTCCCAGGCTTTTTCGGTGAATTTGCTAGGGTCGGTGGGCTGCATAGACTCAAAGTAAAGGCTTTTAAAGCCAGGTATGGCGCGATCTCAGTATAACAACCTATAGCAATGTACCCGACTGATGCTGGATTCCAGCTCAGCCGCAGATTGCCCCTCAATTATTTCAGATTACTTCAAGAATGCGATCGATCTTGGGATACCGAAACTTTCACTTCGGGGGCTTCGATAGCTTTTTCTAAACGCTGTGTCATTTCGCCCTCTGCAATTTCATGGGCAGCCTCCATCCGCTTCATTTCGGCTACGCGCTCCTCGCTGTTCATCCCCATTGCCGTAGCCGTTTGTTCGCTCCAGCGCAGCATCCAGTTGGGTTGAATGCCTAAAAGGATGACGAGGGCAGCAATGATCCCAGCCGGAATGCGATCGCGCCATTTGACCCTAGGGAGGTTGGACAAACTTTCGGGCAAGCGACCAAAGAACACGCGATTGACCAGCATCAAGAAATAGACGGCGGTTAGCCCTGTGCCGATCATGCACAGCAACGTCTGTACCGGAAAGACTGGAAAACTGCTGCGGTAGACTAAAAATTCGGCAATAAAGCCCACCATGCCCGGAATTCCAGCACTCGCCATCGTTGCGATCACCATCATGCTGCCGACCAAAGGCAAGCCGCGTTCTGGGCTAAGCAAGCCGCGCAGCACATTAATATCGCGAGTTCCCGTCTTGGAGTAGACCACGCCCACCAGCAAAAACAGCATTGCCGAAATCAAACCATGGCTGACCATTTGCGCGATCGTTGCCACCAGACTCAAGGGTGTAGCAGTAGCGCTCGCTAAAATGATGTATCCCATGTGCCCAACCGAACTGTAGGCAACAATTTTTTTCATGTCGGTCTGCGCGATCGCCGCCAAAGAGCCATACAGGACGCCGACTACAGCGATCGCCGCCAATCCCGGCGAAATGATGTTCCATGCTTCAGGAAACAGCCCCAGACCAAACCTGAGCAAGCCGTAGGTTCCCAGCTTCAGCAAGACCCCTGCCAGCAGAACGGAAACGGGGGTTGGCGCTTCGACGTGGGCATCGGGTAGCCAGGTGTGGAAAGGAACGATCGGGATTTTAATGCCAAAGCCGATCAGCAGCGTTATCAGCAAGACAAGTTGAGTCGAAAGGGGAAGCGTGTGCGATCGCAACGCCTCATAGTCAAAGCTAGAAAGACCGCTAACCAGCGCTAGCCCAAAGAAAGCCACCAAGATCAGCACACCTGAAGCTGCTGTGTAGATCAAAAATTTTGTAGCCGCATAGCCGCGCCGCGCCCCGCCCCAGATCGCAATCACTAGATACAGCGGAATCAGCTCAATCTCATAGAACAGGAAAAATAGCAGCAGATTCTGCGCCAAAAACGCTCCTGCCACCGCGCTACTCAACACCAGCATCAGACTGTAGTAGAGTCGCGGACGGTTGATATTCAAATCGGTGCAAAAAATGGCGATCGCCGTCAACAAGCTGTTCAGCAGCAGCAGCGGCAGGGAAAGACCATCAATGCCCATCTGATAGGCAAGCCCTAGATTCTCAATCCAGGGCAGCGACTCTTGAAACTGCCAGCCCGGTTCAGTGACATCAAACTGAATCAACAGGTAAGCCGTCCAAAGCAAGGTGAGACCCGCGATCGCCAGCGCCACCTGCCGCGATCGGGTCTGCACTCCAGACTCAGGCAATACCGCAATTAAAATCGCGCCAACAATGGGAACCCAAACTAAAACACTCAGCATTCCTAACCTACGGCTCCTGTCCTTATGACTAAACTTGTTTACGTCACCGCCGATCGCCCAAAAAACAGCTCCAGAGCAAACCAGATCTAGGGCTGAACTCTAATTGCCAAGGAATGGAGATCGGGCGACCACTCCCAAAACGTCCAGCTCAAGACCGTAATGGATAGCAGAATGCCGATAAACACCGTCAGCAAATAATGCCGCGACTGACCAGAGATCGTGTACTTCAGCGTTTCGCCGCCAAAAATTGAGGCGACACCCACAAAGTTGACCAGACCATCCACAATGTAGCGATCGAACCACGCCGCCATACGAGATCCTAGCAAGACTGCAAATACAACGCTGAGCTGATAGAGACGGTTCATCTTGAAATCATCGGCAAATACTTCGCGTAACGGAGCCGCAACTGCGCCAGCCAGCTTGGGTCGCTGAGGGCTGAGGTAGAGCCATCCGCCTAAACCGCAGCCCAACAGACTAGAAAGCACCAGTACTACCACCAGACTAAGGTTTGAATCATCCCAAGTGGGCAAGATATAAAACTTTTGCAGAATAAACGGGGTCAGTAAGTTAAAGATGGTCAATGTCACCATAGGCACCGCCATCAGCCAGCCTACCTCTGGGGCACGGCGCGTCTTAACCTTTGGCTCTCCCCAAAACACTAGCCCAAAGACTCGCACCAAGTTAAAAGCCGTCAGGCTATTGACTGTAATCAGCACACCCAGTAACCAAGGCGCTGAGATCCAGGCAGCCTCTGCCCACTCCACCATTGCCATAAAGTTGCCCAACGGCAGCAGCCCAATGGAGGCAAACGCACCGACAACGTAGGCTGCCGTAGTTGCGGGCATCCGAGAGGCAAGTCCGCCCATTTCAGTTAAGTCTTGAGTGCTGGTGGTCAAAATAATTGACCCGGTACTCATGAACAGCAGCGCTTTAGCTAACCCATGAACGAAAAGGAACAGCAGCGCTATCTCATCTTGCTGCATCCCAACCGCCAAAAACACCAGACCTAAATAGGCGCTAGTGGAGTGAGATAGAGCACGTTTGATATCAATTTGGGCGATCGCCACCAAAGAAGCCCCGATCGCTGTCATCGCCCCCAGCACCGTCAGCGTCGTCAGCGCCAGCGGAGAGAGCGCCAACACAGGCTGAAGCGCAATCAGCACATAGGCTCCGCAGGCAACCACCACCGAGTTTCGCAAGATCGAAGCTGGGTTAGGGCCTTCCATTGCCTCATCCAGCCATAGATTCAGCGGAAACTGAGCGCATTTACCTACTGGCCCTGCCAATAGGGCTAGACACATCAAGTTTGCCACTAGGGGCGAAAGCTGAGCCGTTTCTGCCCAAATAGCGAGGTGCGTAAAGTCCAGGCTGCCTGCAACCGACGAGAGCGTGACTACGCCCATCAGCAGCAGTAGATCGCCCACTCGCTTAGTAAGAAATGCGTCTCTTGCCGCAGTGACGACTAGAGGCTGTGCGTACCAAAAGCCCACCAGCAGGTAGGTAGAGAGGGTCAAAATCTCCAGTAGTGCATAGCTAAAGAACAGCGAATCGCTGAGGAGAATGCCGCTCAGCGCCGCCTCAAAGACTCCCATCAGCCCAAAGAAACGCGCCAATGCCCAATCTTTTTCCATGTAGCCCAAGGCAAAAACTTGAGCCAGCAGGCTCAGACCTGCGATGATCACCGTGCCGCCGACACTAATTCTGGAAGTCACGAGGGTCAGCCAAATGTTAAACCCAGGAGCGTGGAGCCAGGGAATCAGCAATCGCTCTGGAGGCAAATCCCAAACGCTCCATAGCAATATGGAGCTATGGATCAGCGCCAAAACGGTCATTAGCACGTTGAGATATGCCGCAGGTCGAGATCCCGTGCGACGCACTAGACCAATTGACCAGGGCAGAGTGATGACCGCGCCGATCAAGCCGTAAACGGGAACCCACCAGCTAGTCTGTGAGAAAAGCTCAATCATGAATTTGTCTTAGATTTCTTATTGAATTTATTTCTTATAAAAGCCAACCCAGTCCGAGCAGTGGCTAGGCGATGGAGGTAGGCTGAGGGTGGAGGGTAGCTCCGCAGACTAGCTCGTGACCTCTTTGAGATACGTACAGAGCCAGATACTTAGAGAGAAAAGTAAGAGAGAGAAGTAAGGAAATCTCACAGTTTATTAACGAAATACTAGCACGACCCAGGTTGGCTAATATTTAGCCAACCTGGCTTGCAGAACTTTATCTAAAAATGATCCGTACAGATAAACGTATTTTATAACTCACATAAATTACAATCATTTTGTTTTATATTGCAAACGTTAAACAACCCTAGTATTGTTAGATCTGGGGATTCTGAAAATGCCTTAACAAAGATTTAACGATCGGTTATTCCGTCGAAGTTTTTAGACAGCATTTAACTAAGAGTTTCTATTTGTTGCGGGAGATAGACGATGCCAATTGCGGTAGGAATGATTGAAACCAGGGGATTCCCTGCGGTAGTCGAAGCGGCAGACGCCATGGTGAAAGCGGCTCGTGTCACTCTAGTGGGCTACGAGAAAATTGGGAGTGGTCGCGTCACCGTGATTGTGCGGGGCGACGTGTCCGAGGTTCAGGCTTCTGTTGCGGCTGGGGTAGAGTGTGCAAAGCGAGTGAATGGTGGCGAAGTGGTTTCGACTCACATTATTGCGCGTCCGCATGAGAACCTAGAGTATGTGCTGCCAATTCGCTACACCGAAGCGGTAGATCAGTTCCGTTCCTAGATAGAACGGTTTGATGGCTAGAAGTCGCTGAAATTCTCAGCGCGATTAAGTTTAAAGCAATCACTGGAAGGGAGAAAGTACGATGGCAATTGCAGTTGGAATGGTTGAAACCCTAGGTTTCCCAGCAGTAGTGGAAGCAGCAGACGCGATGGTGAAAGCGGCTCGCGTTACCCTGGTGGGCTACGAAAAAATTGGTAGCGGTCGCGTTACCGTGATCGTGCGAGGCGATGTGTCTGAGGTTCAAGCTTCAGTCGCGGCTGGCATTGAAAACGTTAAGCGGGTAAACGGCGGACAGATTTTGTCTACTCACATCATTGCGCGTCCTCACGAAAACTTGGAGTATGTCCTGCCTATCCGTTACACCGAGGCAGTTGAAGCATTCCGGGAGAGCGTTAGCGGTATCCGTCCGATCGGTCGCCCGTAAGATCGTAATCAGCAGGATCTTATTAGCTCTCATGCAAATTGCTAGAGTTTGCGGCACGGTGGTCAGTAATCACAAAGAGCAAAGCCTGACCGGAGTCAAGTTTCTGTTAGTGCAGTTTCTTGATGAAGGCGGCTTGCCTTTGTCTGAGTATGAGGTCGCGGCAGATAGTGTAGGGGCTGGACTGGATGAGTGGGTTTTGGTGAGCCGAGGAAGCGCTGCACGTCAGTCTTCCAGCAGCGAAGCGCGCCCACTTGATGCGCTAATTGTGGGCATTATTGACACGGTAAGCATCGGAAACCAGCGACTCTACAGTAAGCGAGACCAGGATCGGTAGAAGGTGTGGCGATTCGGGAACGATCGCCTCATCACCTTCCTATAGTCCTCCTACATACTTCGCTGCTCAGCAGCCTTGTCCGCTCAGCAACGTTTTATAAATATGACAGCTTCAAGCTGCACTTTAACTTTTATGGCAGCCCTAATTTTTATGGCAGCCTGAAGCTGTACTCTGTTTTTGAGGCAGCTCAAGTCTTGGGGCAGTTTAAGGCTGCTACTTAGTTAGGAGAAATTCCTATGGTTGTCAGCGGCTCTGCTGCTTCACATACTCCATACGCCTCAGCACCCAATAGTCTGATGCAACCCAAAATCGATCAGACCGCTCACATCCATTCTTTCTCTAGCATCGCTGGCGATGTGGCGATCGGCGCAAATGTGCTGGTTGCCCCCGGAGTTTCTATGCGGGCAGAGGAAGGAGGGTCTTTGTATGTTGGAGAGGGCACCAATCTCCAGGATGGCGTTGTTATTCATGGTCTGGGGCAAGGGAGAGTTTTGGGGGATGATCAGCATCCCTACTCGATCTGGATTGGCAAAAACACGTCGATTACCCATATGGCTCTGGTTCATGGGCCAGCCTTTGTGGGAGATGGCTGTTTTATTGGCTTCCGATCGACCGTGATTAATGCCCGAATTGGCGATGGCTGCATTGTTATGATGCATGCGCTGATTCAAGATGTGGAAATTGCTGCCGGAAAATTTGTGCCGTCCGGGTCGATTATCACCTCACAAGAGCAAGCCGATCGCTTACCCCCTGTGCAGGAAGCTGATGCTCAGTTTGCGGCTCATATGGTGGGAGCCAATCAAGCCCTGCGATCGGGGCATCATCAAGACATTGCTGGGATTGCGCCCATTCGTCAGCAGCTCGAAAAAGTTTACACCGCCGATTCTGTTAACGCCGATTCTGTCAGAAAAACCAGTTCTTCTATCTCAAACAGTCCCATGATAACTACTGCTCGTCTTGATTCCGCCGTTGTCGCACAGGTTCGCCAGCTTCTTGCTCAGGGCTACCAGATCGGTTCAGAACACGCCGACAAACGCCATTTTCAAACTAGCTCCTGGTATGGCTGTACGCCCATTCAGAGCCATCGTGAAGCTGACGTGTTTTCCGCACTGGAAATCTGCGTAGCTGAGCATCCTGGTGAATATGTTCGCATATTTGGCATTGATACCAAGTCAAAGCGTCGGGTTTCAGAAATGATGGTTCAGCGCCCAGGTGGTGCGGCGGCTCCAGCGCCCAGCGTCAAGGCTAGCGGTGGGTCTGGCGGTGGATTTAGCGGTGGTTTCAGCCGTGGACAGGCAGCTCCGACTAATACAAAGCTCAGCGGTGAAGCGATCGCCAAGATCCGTCAGTTTGTGGCTCAGGGCTATCTGATTGGCACAGAACATGCTGATAAGCGCCGTTTCCAGACAAGTTCCTGGACAAGCTGTTCGCCGATTCGAGCCAATCGGGAGAGCGATGCGATCGCGGCTCTAGAAAGCTGCCTGATAGAACATGCAGGAGAATATGTTCGGTTCTTTGGTATCGATACCAAAGCCAAGCAGCGCGTTTCAGAAATGATTATTCAGCGTCCAGCAGACAAAACAGTAACGACCGCACCCAGCCACTCGTCTGCTTCTAGCAGCTACTCGTCGAGCAAGCCCAGCAGCCAGTCGGCTAATAACGGCAGCCACAAGCAAGCGTCCGGTAAGCTGAGTGCCGAAGTGGTAAACCAAGTGCGTCAACTTCTGTCTCAAGGGTATCGAGTTTCGGCTGAACATGCGGACAAGCGACATTTTCAGACTAGCTCTTGGACGACCTGCCCTCCCATTCAGAGCAGTCGCGATACCGATGTTTTGTCGGCTCTAGAGTCCTGCGTGAACGAAAATTCCGGCAAATACGTTCGTCTAGTGGGAGTAGATACTAAGACCAAGCGACGGGTTTTAGAGCTGATGATTCAACGCCCTTAGGCTGAGGCTATAAAGGCTATGAAGGCTATGAGGCAACGATGAATTGAGCGTAATGAATCCCCCCATCCGATCGCCTGCACCGCATTTGATTCATGACTCGCAGTTTTTTGTGACTGGCGATGTTACGATTCATCCGACGGCGGCAATCGCGTCAGGAGTTTTGCTGCAAGCCGATCCAGGGTGTCGGCTTGTGGTCGGCGCGGGCGTTTGTGTGGGCATTGGCGCGATTCTTCATGCCTACCAGGGCAACTTAATGATTGAAGCAGGTGTAACGCTGGGGAGCGGTGTGCTGATTGTGGGTCAGGTCACGGTCGGCGCAAATGCCTGTATTGGCTCGGCGGTCACTCTTCTCAATCAGTCGATCGCCCCACAGCAAGTCGTCGCATCTGGTTCTCTGATAGGAGACGAGAGCCGTCAGATTGACTTGAACGGGCAGGGCGGCGAATTTATCGAGCCGCCTGCCGCAACTCAGAACGATCCGGTGCAGAATGGGTCATCGCCCAAGCCGCCGATCTATGGGCGCACCTATCTAGAAAAGATCCTGGTGACGATGTTTCCCTATCGGCAGGCATCTGAGCAATTGATCATCCCGCCATCTGAACCGACATCAGGATAAACCTGCATTAGGATCATGAATGGTGTCCTGGGCTGAAGCTCTATACTGAGATGAGATACACAGGCTGACGTTGCCTGCAATAGCGGGATTTGTCATGAATTCATTCAGTCGATCGCCCATTCCAGAAGGCAGTGCGTTAGGTCTGGTTTCTACCCGCAGCTTTCCTGCGATCGTGGGCACCGCAGATATGATGCTGAAATCGGCATCAGTTCGGCTAGTGGGCTACGAAAAGACGGGTAGCGGCTTCTGCACGGCGGTCATTAGAGGCAACATCTCGGATGTTCGGCTGGCGGTAGAGGCTGGGGCTGACGTTGCCGAGAAGTTTGGGCAGTTGGTGTCCAAGACGATTGTTGCCCGCCCCATGCCTAACTTGGAGGTGGTGCTACCCATCAGCAATCGTCTCTCGAAGTATGCGGCTGAGCAAGGTCATAGCCTCCTAAGCAATATGGCGATCGGACTGCTGGAAACGCGCGGTTTTCCGGCAATGGTGGGCGCAGCCGATGCCATGTTGAAGTCTGCGGATGTGCAGCTTGCTGCCTACGAGGTGACGGGAGATGGCTTATGCACCGCCATTATTCGGGGGCAGGTTGCCAATGTAGCTATGGCAATAGAAGTGGGGATGCATGAGGCAGAACGGATTGGCGAACTTCATGCCGTCATGGTGATTCCCAGACCGCTGGAAGATCTGGAAGACACATTGCCGATCGCCAGCTGCTGGATCGAACAAGCCGTACCGATCGCCTTACCCCTTGAGCTAAAGCAGCCTCAGAAGGAGCTGGTAGAGCAAGAACGGCTGGAAATACCCGATTTTCGGCAAATATCTATTCCAGAAGAACTGCCGAACCGCGAAGAATAAGGTTACGTAGCTGACTCTGAAGAGAAACAGTTTTGGTATAGAGTTCTCTGTAACTCTTCCCAAACCTCCTTCAGAAAAATGAGCAACCCATTTCAACAGTTACAGCAACGATTTAAAGCGCTGGGTAAAGATTTGAACCCAGCCGTCTTAGCAGATGCCAAAACTTACTTGAAGGAGTGGCTGGAAGAATATGCCGCTAACCTCGCTGAGAAAAAGGCGGAGGCTGAGTTTAACGGTACTTTAATGCAATGGTTTCACTGGTATACCCCTAGTGATGGCAACCACTGGAACCGCTTAAAACAAGAGGCTAAGGCGCTGGCAGATGCAGGGATTACTGCCCTCTGGATGCCGCCTGCCTATAAAGCCAACGGCGGCAAGTTTGATGTGGGGTATGGTATCTATGACCTGTTTGATCTAGGAGAGTTTAATCAGAAAGACAGCGTTCGCACCAAATACGGCACCAAAGATGAATATGTTGCTGCTGTAGAGGCGGCGCGGCAGGCAGGATTACAGGTTTATGCGGATGTTGTCTTTAATCACAAAATGGGGGGTGATGCTGAGGAGGAATTTGAGATCATCCCGTTTGATCCGAACGATCGCAACCGTCCTTTAGGCGATAGCTACAAAATTAAGTCCTGGACAAAGTTTGACTTTCCAGGTCGGGGGAATACCTACTCCAGCATGAAATGGAACTGGACGCACTTTGACTCAGTAGACTACAACAGCAACGATCCTAACTATCGTGCTGTTTACCGCATGAAGGATAAAAACTTCGAGAATAAGGTAGACTTGCGATCGGGCAATTATGATTACCTGATGGGTTGCGATCTGGACATGAATAATGACCAGGTGCGGGGTGAGCTGAAGTATTGGGGCGAGTGGATTATGGACACGGTGGGAGTCGATGGCTTTCGCCTAGATGCCGTTAAACATATTCAGGGAGACTTCTTCAACGACTGGCTCGATCACCTAGAAAATTACACAAAACGAAACCTATTTTGCGTGGGTGAATACTGGACGGAAGACTTTGGTACGTTGAGCTGGTACATCGGTAACGCGGGTGGCAGATTGAACCTGTTTGATGTGCCGCTCCACTACAACTTCTACCGGGCCAGCAAGTCGGGTGGCAGATTTGATATGCGATTGATCCTCGACAACAGCTTGATGAAGAACCTGCCCCTGTTTGCCGTTACGTTTGTCGATAACCATGACACTCAGCCGCTGCAAGCTTTGGAATCGATGGTGGAATCCTGGTTTAAGCCGCTAGCCTATGCCATTACGCTACTGCGTGCAGAAGGATATCCCTGTATCTTTCACTGCGATTACTACGGTGCCCACTATAAGGATAAAGGCAGAGACGGTAACGATTACGAAATTTGGATGGATTCGCACCAGTGGATTCTCGATCGCTTCCTGTTTGCGCGCAAAAACTTTGCCTATGGCGCGCAGTATGACTACTTTGATCACCCAGATATCATTGGCTGGACGCGACTCGGCACAGAACAGCATCCAGGAGCAATGGCGGTGATTATGAGTGACGCGTCAGGCGGCAGCAAGTGGATGGAGGTCGGTAAGCCCAACACTGCTTTCTATGACCTGACTGAACATGTCAAAGAATCCATTTATACAAATCAGGATGGTTGGGGAGAGTTTCGTTGCAATGGTGGCTCGGTCTCGGTTTGGGTGGAGAAGCGATCGTAAGCAAAAAGTTGCTATCTGGTGGACAGATCAGTAATATTGCCTATGAAGTTCTAGGAATTAGAATATGACGATCGACTCTGCAGTGGGTGAAGCGGCAATCGAAGCCCACCTGAAGCAATTTCTTTTAGTGCTTTCGGTGTCTTTAACCGTTGCAACGCTTCCCCAGGTTTTAAGATGGTTTCGTCAAATTCCTTACACTCTGCTGTTGGTGATCGTTGGCACCGGATTAGCGTTTCTGGATGTGCGATTGGTAGATCTCTCTCCCGCATTGATTCTGACTATTTTGCTGCCTCCTCTCTTGTTTGAAGCAGCGTGGAACCTTAAATGGTCAGACCTCAAACGGGATTTGCTGCCTATTTGTCTATATGCGATCGTTGGCGTAGGTATTTCTATTGCTGGAGTGGCTTTGGGACTCAACCAGTTAGCAGGAATGTCTCTGACCACAGCGCTGCTGATTGGCGCTAGCTTATCGGCAACCGATCCAGTTTCAGTAACAGCTTTATTCCGAGAATTGGGAGTCTCAAAACGCCTTTCTGTATTGATGGAGGGCGAAAGCTTGTTTAATGACGGGATGGCAGTCGTTGCCTTTAGTTTACTGGTGGCGTTGCCTTTAGGGACAGCAAATTTAGGAGTCCAGTCGGTACTAACTCAGCTTTTTACGGTAGTTGGCATTGGTCTTGCGGTGGGTAGCGTCGTTGGCTTCGGCATTTCCTATGTAACGCAGCGATTTGATTTGCCGTTAGTGGAACAATCTATTACATTAGTATCTGCCTATGGTACCTATCTCGTTACCGAAGAACTGGGTGGCTCTGGGGTGATCGCGGTTGTGAGCGTTGGCTTAATCTTAGGAAATTTTGGTTCCCGCATCGGTATGAGTCCCAGAACTCGCGTGATTGTGTCTGAGTTCTGGGAGTTCTTGTCTTTCTTCGTCAATTCGATCGTCTTTTTGCTAATTGGCGATCAAATTCACTTCGACAGCGTCCTGAACAATTCGGGAATTATTGCAATTACGATCGCTGGAATGGTGGTGGCACGAGCGATCGCTACATTTGTTCTCAGCAGTCTCTGCAACCGTTTCGCTCCCACTGAAACGATCTCTTTGCCCCAGCAGACCGTCCTCTGGTGGGGCGGCTTGCGAGGAGCTGTATCGATTGCCTTAGCGCTGAGCGTACCTACAGTAATAGCCGAACGTGAAACAGTCATTGCAACTGTGTTTGGTGTGGTGTTGTTTACGTTGCTGGCACAAGGTCTAACGGTCAAACCCTTGCTTCAGTGGCTCAATCTACTGGGAGATCAGCCGATGCGAGAGGAGTATTTAGAGCTGGTAGCTCGTAACGTGGCGCTCGATCGCGCCCTTCAACACTTGCAAGCGGACACCCGACCTGGAATTGAGCCAGAGTTCTATCGTTATCAGGAAGCGCTGCTCAAAGGGGAGAGTGAAACCTTGAAGACAAAAATCGAAACCTTGCGGGATGAGTATCCTGATCTACGGGACTTTATGGCTGAGCAGCTACGTGGAGAACTCCTGGCGATCGAAGCCGATACCTATGCAGAATTTGTCCGAGCCGGACGGTTGAATAAAGAGCTGGTTCCCCTGTTGGAAGATGTGCTGCAAGGGGAAGAAAAATAGGTTTGCTGTTTTTGATCAATTGCTGTAGCGCTACGCGCTTAGATCCAATGAGTTATTTTTTGAGAGCCGCGCGGAGCGCGGCTCTCAAAAAATAACTCGTCCTAACTTAATTACGTATGCTGCACATTACCAGCTACAGCAGCAGTCTTACGGGCAGAAACCACTACTTTCGCGATCGTCTCGACGATTTCACTCGCCCTGCTCTAGCAGTTCCCAGCCCCGTTGCTGCCACTATGAAATAGCCGATCGAAAGCAGGAAACTGTTAAGCGTCGCCTGATTTCTAGAGTTGCGCATTTGCCCCTGCACCTGATCAAGCTGCTGTTGCTGCTGCTGCTGGATTTGGCTCATGCCTTGCGATCGCGCCTTGTCCACTTCTTGATCCAGCACTTTTGGATCAGCTTTAACCTTTTGCAGCGTGTCTTTGAGCTGCTGCAACTGTGCCTGCTGATCGGCAGGAATTTCGGCGCTGTCTAGCTGCTGCTGCAACTGCGCTACCTGTTGGGGGTTCGCTAGCAGAGCGGTCACCTTGGCTTTCTGCTGCGCTAGAGTGGCTTCAAGCTGCTGCTGAGCCTGAGCAGCTTGGTCATTAATTTGCCGGGTTGATGCGGCGCTAGACAGGCGGCTGCTGTTGAAGTGTAGAGGTACAAACAGCAAAAAAATAATTCCTAACAGCAGCGAAAGAACGAGAGCGCCCGTCATTAGGGCGCTGCGATCGGCTGGAGAATGACCGGAAGTGCGATCGATCCAGGTGCCGAACACGATAAACGCAACACCTAACAGCGGCACCGTACCACGCCCTACCCATTCGTTAATCAAGCCAACAAGCCAGTCAAAATTATTAAAATTGGGCGGAAATGATAGAACGACGTAATCAAGCAGCACACCCAAGATCAAGATGACACCCGTCAGCTTCAAAATCAGGGCAGTGTAGCGGCTAGTGGAAGATGGGAGGGCTACTTGCATGGTGGCAAAAGGGAACTGTTGTAAATATTTAAGGACAGTGGGCAAAAATTCGACGGGTCTTCAAGATTAGAATTCCCTAAAACGTGCCATCTATCACCTAACTCAGGAGCCACGCCCATTATAAACGGCGCTATTACAGGCGGCAGAATTTTCGATCGCGATTCGATCGCGAACTATTCCAAGCTCTCCTTGCCCAACAACCGTTGCACCGGACTCTTGAAACAGACTCCGCACCCTACGATTTGTGAGGCGTGTGCCTCTTGTAGCCTCACAAAAAATAGCCAACGCTAAAAATTAGTAGATTGTTTCATCTTCCTGCCGCCATGCAGGATCAACCATGCACACAAAGATCAGCGGTTCAGAGCCGTAATTATGCACAAATTGCTTGGCATTAGGTGGAATATACACTGCATCACCTGGTTCTATGCGCTGTGTCTCATTGTCTATGTGCATCTCGCCGACTCCACTCAGGATGTAGTACACCTCTGTTGTGGTCAAAGCGTGTGGAACTGAAGTTTGTCCAGGGGGAACGATCGCGTGAGCCAAGCTATAGCGAATGGCGATCGTCTGCTTATCAGGGTGAAGCAGTTCCCGTAGCCGAGTTCCATCTCCAGCAATAAATTCTGGGCAATCGGAGAGTTTTTGGATCAGCATGGAGGGGAAGTAAATTGGGATAAGGCGATCGAGCTTGAGATTTTGGTCAAAGTCCTGTCTAAAAATCCTGGTTAGAGGAACTTGCGTAGCTTTGCAGCTCAGTGCTTAGGATCACCAATTAATTGATCTGGCATAGTTTTTTGGAAGTGTCGCGCTCCGCGCGACACTTCCAAAAAACTATTGGGTTTCATTTTGTATGCAATCCTTGGCATTAGATAGTCAGGACGGTTCGTAATCAGGACAGTTAACAGCCGCATCTGAGAGCGCTTTGGACGGATGCACGGGGCACTTGAGATAGTAGTTTTGGGTGAAAAACTGACAGTTGGCACAGGGAATTTGATGCATTTGCCTCACGTTAGCAATGCCTACCCACAGAGAGCTAACGACACTCCAAATCATCAGTAGGACGATCGCCCAGGCAAAGACAAAGCAAATCGGCACAATGAAGGGCTGAATGGCTCTAATCAGCTCATGCACTAACACATAGATCGTTTGAATCACGAGTTGAATCCTGTAAAACCTAGAGCAATGACCCGGCGTACCCGATGAATTTTTGTACTTAGCTCAAGTATTGACGCGATCGCCCATTTATTTCATCTCGATTTAAGCTTATTTACAAAAGTCAATCTAGCAAAACAATAAAAAAATCCTTAGCAACAAAAAGTCCCCCAAATTTTTGAGGGACAGAGACTCTCAAGGACGTTTTGTTGCTCAACGAATTGAAAGACTAGGACAGCCATTCTGGCGCTGATTCCTCTGGAGAATTAGTGCGGCGCTCTAAAGTCTCACGATTAAACTTCAGATGAATCGATCGCGTCTGTTCTCCATCTGCCGCTACCGCCATAATCGGGAAGTCAACTTCACCATCTTGAAAAGAGATTTGCATCCGGAAGGTACCATCAGGATTTAGCTTGATGGGTTGTCCAGCGATCGTCACGTTGGCATCTGCTTCAGTTGCGCCATGAATAATCAGCTCGGCATCAGCAATCATCCAAAATTGGCGTGGGCGAATAGGAGGCATGGACGCGGAGAAACCAATTCCTGACATTCCGATACCCGACATTCCGATACCCGACATTCCTGTGCCAGAAGTTGTATACATACCTGTACCTGACATGATACCGATACCGGACATCCCCATTCCCGATGTTCCCGTTCCCAAGAATCCGATACCTGACACAGTACCGACACCGGACATTCCTGCTGCACCCATACCTGACATTCCGACACCGGACATTCCCATACCCGACATCCCTGCTGCACCAATGCCCGACATTCCAATTCCAGACATCGTGCTGATACCTGACATTGTGCTGATACCTGACATTGTGCTGATACCCGACATGGTACCAATGCCCGACATCGTGCCCATTCCAGACATTCCGATCGCCCCGACACCGGATACCGTACTAGATGTCATCCCTACACCTGACATTCCAGTTGCACCCACACCGGACGATCGCCCAACGCCCGACATGTTTTCCGCTTCAGAGAAAGAACCTGCACCCGATGCCCATTGCCCCATACCCGAAGGGAAAACATAGGAACTGATAGATTCTTCTGGAACTTGTTGCACTGAGCCAAATACAGAGCCTGTCGATCGCTTCGACTCTGCCTTTTCTGCCAAGGCAAACGCCTCTTGATAGACAGGCATGGCAACACTAGCAACCGCTAGCTGCCTCGCAGGATGCACCAGACGGAGAAACGTTTTGCTCCGCAAGTCTTCGTCCCAGTCGATTGTAATGAACTGGTCATCGATCCAATCCGAGGGATAGACAGGCGCAATCCTCACCGATGCCGATCGCGCTAACATTAGCCAGCGCCCCTCTAGTGTGATGTAGCCAATCTCGATCATGTAATCGCGATCGCTCACTGGAACTGGCAAATACCACTCTCTTGCTAATTCGTCACACTCGTACTGCTGCAAGCTGTGCGGGCGCTGAGTCTCTATATCAACGTGGGTAATGTCGTAAAACCTTAGCGCCAGCCGTATGCCTCCTTGCTGACGTAGGCTCTCCTTACTGGCATTAGAGACATCCCAGTAGGCGTATGCCCATTGAGGATCACGAGGCATCAAGACAATACGGCTCTCGCCATAGCCATTGGGCAAATCGGGCAATGTTTCATCCACATCAGTTAATGAAACAGTGGCGAGTGAAGTACGGGAACGCTCAGCTTGCTCCTCATCAAACTTAACCCCTGCTTCTGCTGTCTGCGCTTCGAGAACACGAGTAGAGTCAGAAGCAGTTCGGAGCTGCTGAATTTCCAAAATAGAGTTAAGCAGCTGATCCTTACGCATCCGGCTATAGCGAGAAATATTCAACTCACTAGCCACTCGGCGGAGCTGTCGGAGGGTCATTTCCTCCACGGGTGGTCTTTGGGCAGACATAGAAAATACCTCCGGTTGTTCAGATATCAATCAGCTTTAACGAGCAAAATTAACAAAATTCAATAGATAAACGGCTATAGCGCTTTACAAGTGGCTTCCCATATAAAAAGGGCGATCGCTGCTCTGCAAATCTATCACTTTTCTTTGGGATCACAGCTTTCAGGCTATGGGGATCAACTTGCCTCTCCATAGTGCAGAAAATTCTTTCAGGAAGCAAGGGGGTGACAGGCTTGATTCTGAAGCGTTTTACGGGACTATAGGAAAAACGGGGATCGTAATGTCAAGAAATCCTGACATTTTGCAGCTCGCCTGGAGTCTACGCGATCGCCTAATGTTGTGAAATCATGACATTAGGCGATCGCCCATGCGACTGGTATACCATAAGCAAAATGAGTAAATTTGCTCATCAAGTGCAGATTCAATCTCAGCTGTGCGTCTGGTGAGTTTGCCTGTTTGAAGTACGCCATGCAAAGTCGGTTAATTAGCAAAGTTCTATCTCCTGCGGTGCGTCTGTGGATTAGATCGCAGGTTGAGTCGATCGCTCATCTAGAATTTCAAATTCAGGGCAGCGATCGCCAAATCCTCGCAGGCTGTATTCCAGGTGTTGTCGTCACGGCTGAAAAAGCCGTTTACCGAGGCATTCATATTAGCCAGACTGCTATTACTGCTGGGGAAATTCGGATTAATTTGAGTCAGGTTTTGCAAGGAAAGCCCTTAAGGCTGCTGGCAAAGATCCCGATCGCTGGAGAAGTTCAGTTTCAGCAAGACGACTTGAATCTCTCTCTCCGTTCGCCCTTGCTCAGTGAAGCCATGCGGTCGGCGCTACTGCCATTGCTGCGGTCTGGCATTACCGATCCTGCAACCGGAGAGCTTTGGGGCGATCGCCTTACTGACTTTCAACCCCATCAAGTGGTGTTGAGAGGCGATCGAGCGATTCTAACCCTTCAACTCATTGTCGAGAATCGAACCCTTCCCTTTATGTTGCGAACGGGTTTGCAGATGCTCAACGGCTCTCGTCTGCGGTTCGATCATCCAGAGTCTTTGTCCTCACCAGGAGCGGAGCAAGGGCAACCTCTCACTGCCTTTGAAACCTTTGAAGCGGATCTAGGGGAAGAAGTCAATCTTAGAGAACTACGGATTGCTGAAGGGAAAATCTTCTGTCAAGGGCAGATCAATGTGATACCGATTTAAAAGAATTTGTGGGCACATCGAACTCAGAAGGGGCTTGGCATTGCCAAGCCCGTACCGGGATCTGTCGTGGTTCCAATTCAAATTGGTATGACTCCAGCAGATTATTGAAAAGCTCAGCTAAATGTAGCTGCAAATCTTAAAGCCCTGGAAGTTTTGGTCAAACCTTCCTGATTAATGCCGGAACATTTTGGCGGGGCGCTTTGCGCCCCGCCAAAATGTTCCCAGCAAACGGATGATACCTCTACTTACCCAGCTTGCTGTCGTTTCGACTCCCATTCTTCGCGGCTAATCTCGCGGGTGTTTTTGACAACGGGTTTTGCAGAAGGCTGTCCAAACGAAGACTGACCAAAAGGCTTTGCCTGAATCTTGGTAGCAGACGAACGAGCTGGCAAATTACCCACATTGCGGTGGTGAAAATCGGCGGCTCGTCCATCACCCGCATGCTGCATATAGCGAACAAAATCTGCCTTTGTTTTCGAGTCCGTTTGTTCATCAAGGTAGCGGGCTACGCCCCAGACTTCGGCGGCATTCTTGAAGGCATCGGCAGTCGCCCGTTCGATCGGTGTCCCTCTTGCCATGTTTTTGCCGCTACTGCTCAGCAGCATAATTTCCGCATTGCCGACTCCCTGTTTGGCAATCCCGCCGATCGTAATAGTACAGGTGATGGCGCAGTAATCACCCAAGTAGGATGGAGCCGAGTAAGACACCTCCCAGTCAGGGCAAACTTCGTCAAATCGTTCGCGGATTGTCTGCCAAGGAATATAGAACCATTTGCTACCGCCCGGTAAATCTCTCTCTCGGTGTGCTTCGGGTGGAAACCAGGCTTTGAGTTGGGTGGTAATGTCTCGAATGTCCATATTGCTCTCTAGATATGCAGTGTGGCAAAGGTTTTCAATTCGTAGCGCATCCAGCAAGTCAGAATCAGGTTGGGCAACTGGCAATTGGGAGCGATCGCCCTTGCGGTAGGTGGAAACCAGCATGTTTGTGGAAGATTGAGCTGCTTCCATTATAGTACAAAAGAACTATGCGGGGCTACCATGCCAGAAAACTATCCCCATCGATGTAGCATTACGTAATCGAGTGAGGATGAGTTATTTTTTGAGAGCTGCGCAGAGCGCAGCTCTCAAAAAATAACTCATTGGGTCTAAGCGCGTAGCGCCATATCAAGTAGGGACTATTGGGTAGAGACTTTCCGTCGGAGATAGATTACTAACCCCACAAACAGCCCGATGCCCGTTGCATATTTCACCAGATCGGGAATGGCAGGATTGGGGGAAAAGAACCCCTCGATCGTTCCGGCAATAATCAGCAGCGGCACAATCCCAAACATCAGCTGAGCTGCCTGCTGACCATAGAGCTTCAGGGCATCCCCACGCCGATATTGCCCCGGAAACAAAATCGCCCGCCCCAACAAAAACCCTGCGGCTCCGGCAAAAAAAATCGCGGGTAGCTCCAAAGCGCCATGGGGAAACACAAACGCCCAAAAGGGATAGGAAAGATTGTTTTGAGCCACCAGCGCGGCGATCGCCCCCAACGAGATGCCGTTAATCACCATAATGTAGGTGGTCGCCAATCCGGCTGTCATACCGCCCGCCAACGCGCTAAAAGACACCCGAATATTGTTGATCATGATATTGGCAGAGGCAAATGGCTCTACGCCCAGGATAGAACCCATCCAAAGCTCCTGGCGATCGCGCACCTGAGAAATCAGATCGGGTGGCACCACCAGAGCCAGATAAGTGGGATCACGCCATGCCAACCACCAGCTCACTAAGCCAGGAACTAACAGCAGCGCTGTAGACAGGGCAATGTAGCCTCTAGTTTGCTGCACAACGGCAGGAAAGCCCCAGAGATAGAATTGTCGAATCGCTCTCCATTCTTGCCGCCGCGATCCTTGATAGATTTGTGCATAGCTACGGGTCGCCAAAGTCTGCAAATTTTGCACGATCAGGTTTCCCACCTGATGGGTACGGGCACGAGCCAAATCTGCTGACGTAGAGCGATAAAGGCTGGCTAGCGTCTGAACTTCTTTTGCCTTAAGAGATTTAATGCCAAATTTTTCTACTCGATCGAGCAAACTTTCCAACTGTTTCCAGGTCTGTTCTCGTCGCGCAACCCAACGCTGAATATCCATCTTTGTCTGTCTCTAGTTTTGACTTTAAGTTCTAACTTTAAGTTCTGACCTTATAGTGCTTTGCGCTTGGCTAAGTGTGGGTCATTTTTCAGAAACCCTGCTCCGCACGGCTTCTAAAAAATAACTGTGGTTTATGCAATTGAAAGCTGTAATGCGTATTCTGCTGAAATTTAGACGATAGTTTGAGTAATACAGATCAATAAACTCAGCTTGTAGGAGGTGATTCACTGCCTCTGATCCGGCTGAGGATGTGTTTCGATTGAAACAGGGAAACATAGGAATGCCGTATTCATTTGCACCTGAAATCTGGGAGAAAGTAGCAGATGGCTTCAAGTTCTGATCCTCAAGGTTTGGTTCAGCCGTTGAGCGTTGGCAATGTCGTCAGCGTCGGGCTGCGGCTCTATAGCGACCACTTCAAACAGTATATGGGGGTGGCGCTGGTTGCCACACTGTGGATTTTGCTACCCATTGTGACGATCGCCCTGATCGTCGGTTTTTTTGCGTCGGTGCAAGACTACTATGCCCTGCTAGGGCTAATTATTCCCGCATGGCTGGTGTTGTTAGCCTACTGTGTCGGCAAATATATGGCAGATTCGGCAGCGATCGCCCGACTAGCGTTTGGGGAACTGACACAACAGCCTGAATCAACGCAGCAAGCCAAGAAGTTTACCAGTTCGCGTCTGTGGTGGTTTTGGGTCACTTCACTCCTGACTTCGCTGATTTTTGGCGGCGTTTTAACTGCGTTCTATTTGCTCGTGGCGGTGCTATTTGCCGTCGCCTTTGGAGCGGTTGGCGGTTTGTCGGTGCTTCAATCCGCAGCGCCAGAGGCCGTGTTTGAGAGAATCGCTAGTAGCCCTGGGTTTCTGCTAACTTTTGGTCTGGGTATGCTGGTGGTTGTGGTTCTTTTCATTGCGATCTTTGGCTGGTTCAGCGCTCGCTTTTCCATCGCCGATGTGCCATTGGCGATCGAATTAGATATGGATGGGGCGCGATCGGTCGGTCGAAGCTGGCAGCTGACGAAAAAAAGCGCGTGGCGCATCTTTTTGATTCTGTTTATTGCCGCTATGATTGCGTTCGTTTTGCAGCTCTTGATTCAAATTGTCACCAGCATTATTAGCGGTGTCCTAGTAGCCATCCAGCCTTCAGGAGTTTCCGCGCTCTATCTTCTGTCCATAACGGTTAGCTATATTTTTGCCTTCATGACCAGCGCTTTGTTTTTACCCTTCTGGCAAACCATCAAAGCTGCCCTGTATTACGACTTGCGTAGCCGTCGAGAAGGTCTTGGCTTACGGTTACGTGGCTAGTACACCCAGCGATTGCCCATTCATGTATCTCCCCCATGCGCCTTTTTAACAGAGTTAAACTGCTGACTCCCGAAAGCGTTGAGCTAGAGTTTACGCTAGCTGGCATTGGCAGCCGAGCGCTGGCACTCTCCCTCGACTACACCTTTTTGCTGCTGTGTCTGCTGCTATTTTGGACGGTGTGGGGCATCATTTCCAATCAGGTTTTAAATTACCTGGAGAATACAGGAGCTGCCTACCAAAGTCTGCCTATTTGGCTAGGAGCGATCGCGCTTCTGGTCAGCTTTGCAATTTTTGTGGGTTACTTTGTGTTTTTTGAGATGCTGTGGCAGGGGCAAACACCCGGAAAGCGCCTGACTAAGATTCGGGTGATTCGCGATAACGGCAGACCCATCAGAATGAGTCAGGCGACATTACGAGCCTTGCTCAGACCGCTAGATGATTTCTTTTTCACCGGAGCTTTTCTTATTTTCTTTGGCAAGCGAGAAAAGCGGCTAGGCGACTGGGTTGCCGGAACGCTGGTAGTGCAGGAGGAGCGACCGCAAAGTCGGTCTGGCATTTTGGTCAGTCCAGAGGCAAAGCGGTTAGCGGCGGATCTGCCTCAAATGACGCAGTTAACCCAGCTCTTGCCCGACGACTTTGCGGTGATCCGCGAATATCTTCAGCGCCGAGGCTTTATGGATGCCAAAGCTAAAAGCGAACTTAGCCTAAATCTGGCGCGACAAACGAGGGCGATCGTCCAGCTTGCAGAAATCCCGCCAGGATTAACTTCTGATCAATTTCTGGAGGCAGTTTATCTGGCTTATCAAGAGCAGTTCCCGACCTATTGAGCGATTTGCAGACTATTTCTTGCAGACTACTTTTCGCAGATCACTTTTCTAGGCGCACCGCATACCACTGCAAAAACTGCCCTGGCTCCATATCTAGCTCACAGGTTGTCTCCATCAGATGCCTCGCCTGATCGGTGAGGTCAGTAAACCGCTGCAAATCTTGGGGCAAATCATCTTGGCGATCGCCCAAAATGACCTTTAGCTTTTCCAGCAGCTCTGTGGGCGTGAGAAATTGCTCTGGCTGGTTGGGTTCCAGAATGACGTAGGCTTCATTCGCCTGATACATCAGCGGATCGGGCATAGCGAGACGGATAAAGGGCTTGCTGAGATTTTTATACGAATCACCCGAAACGCCACAAAAAGTTCTTGTGGCGCTTCAATGTGGCAATTTACTCGTTTTCCGCAAATACGAAGTGGTGAAGTTCGCTAGGATCGGGTTCTGGGCTGTCTTGAGCAAACTGAACGGCTTCCTCAACCTCGGCTTGAATCCGCCGCTCGATCGCCTTCAGCTCTTCTTCTTCAAAAAGCTGCTGATCGATTAGATGAGCCTTCAGCTTTTTAATTGGATCGCGGGCTAGCCAAAACTCTTTTTCGGCCTTAGAGCGCAGTTCGTCTGGGTCTGCCAGAGAATGTCCTCGAAAACGGTAGGTCAAGCACTCAATCAGGGTAGGTCCCTCACCCGCACGGGCACGTCTCACCGCCTCTTGAGCCACCGTGCGCACTGCCAAAACATCCATGCCGTCTACTTCAACTCCCGGCATTCCAAAAACGCTGGCTTTCTTGTAGATTTCCGGCTGGGAGGTGGCGCGTTCGTGAGCCATGCCGATCGCCCACTTATTATTTTCTACAACAAACAAAATCGGCAGTTTCCACAATGCCGCCATGTTCAGGCATTCAAAAAACTGACCGTTGTTGCTAGTACCATCGCCAAAAAATGCCGCCGTCACCTGATCCGCAGAGGCATCCCCCATCGATTCGCGCCGATATTTCGACTGAAATGCGGCTCCTAGCGCGACTGGAATGCCCTCGCCGATGAAGGCGTATCCCCCCAGAAGCCGATGCTCGGATGAAAACAGGTGCATAGATCCGCCACGCCCCTTACTGCACCCTGTGGCTTTGCCAAATAGCTCTGCCATGACTTCGCGGGCAGGTACGCCAGCGCTGAGGGCATGGACATGATCTCGGTAGGTGCTGCACACATAGTCTTCACCCGGACGCATCGCCTGGATGACGCCCGTCGAAACCGCTTCCTGTCCGTTATAAAGGTGGACAAACCCAAACATCTTGCCCCGATAGTACATTTCAGCGCACTTGTCTTCAAACATGCGCCCCAGATTCATGTCTTCGTAGAGCCTTTGCCCTTCTTCTCGCGAGATGGATGCGATCGAAGGCAGTGTGGGGATGATCCGTTCCTCAATCATGGGCGTACAGTATCCTTTAGAAAGCGGTGTAGTCTTTAGATATATTCATTCCAAGATAACCCGGTCAGCACCCTTGTGAGAAAGGATTATGTTGACATGACTCAGGGCAACCGTATCTACCTATACCTAAAGCAGATTATTTTAAGCTTTGCTCAGCTAAAAGCACATAAAACCGTTATCTGACTCGGTTAATTTATATCTGTGTCAGCTAACCTTAAGGGCAATCTTCCTGTAAATTAAGTTACGCGCCGATCTACCCTCGGTCAACCGCTTAGTACGGAAATATTTCAGTATAGAAGTACTTCTCTGGATGACTGAGTGGCTCGATCGCTCCACTCAACAGATGGAAAATAAATAGGACTTACGCATTTTTGTTGTGTGTGGTGGGCGCAGCCCACCACACACAACAAAAATGCATTACGGCTGGCTTGCGTAAGTCCTAATAAAGTAAGCTCTTGGCTTTCGGCTTCCTTGCTGAAAATCGCTTGTGCTATGGCTCACGTGAGTTTCGCCCTTACTCCAAGCCCTATTGCTCACGCTATGGCTTGCTCTGTAGCTTTAGCACGCTAGCTCCAATGCACTTATATGCCAGGGGTTACGATATGAGCAGTTGCAATCCTTTAGAGTCCGAAGTATAACCAAGTGTAAATTTGATTCAGGTTTTGATAGAGAGTAAGATCAAGCTTCTCAATTAGAAAATATATGTAAACGCTTTAGAAAATATGTGTAAAAGCTGCTGATTTTTTGTCTATGGTTGGGGTGAATTTTGGCGAACGCTCTTACAGAGGTTCCGCCAAAATTAAATAGTGGGGTTAAATCGCAACCGCGATGAGTGGGAAAAGCTGGGGTTTTAATGGATTTATTAGTTGCGGGGATGGGAATTGTGCGAATTCCGCTCGATTATTATCGGATTTTAGGTTTACCAACTCAAGCCACGGCTGATCAGCTGCGGCAAGCTCATCGCGATCGCTCCCAGCAACTTCCCAGGCGCGAATTCTCGGAGGCGGCGATCGCCTCGCGGCGGCAGCTTTTGGATGTAGCCTACGCAGTACTCTCTGATCCGGAGGCGCGTCAAGAGTATGATGTTCGCTTTCTGGCTAAATCTTATGAGCTTTTGGATGCAGGTAGAAGTATAGAACCTGACAGCGAGATTGGCCGCGAACAAATGGCCGTTCAGGACTCAAGCACTGATCCCCACAGCCCAAGTATCGAAATTTCAGAATCTCAGTTTATTGGTGCCCTTGTGGTTCTGTTTGAGCTGGGGGAATATGAGCTAGTGCTGCGGCTGGGTCGTCCGTACCTCAGCGGCGGCAACCTTAGCCTCAAAGCTGGCGAATTCGGCGACCCAGAGATTGTGTCAGCCGATATTGTTTTAACGGTGGCGCTCTCTTGCCTAGAACTCGGACGAGAGCAATGGCAGCAGGGACAGTATGAAAATGCGGCTGAATCTCTGGAGACGGGGCAACAGCTTTTGTTACGAGAAGGAATTTTTGCAAGTCTACGGGGTGAGATGCGATCCGATCTTTATAAATTGCGACCCTACCGAATTTTAGAGCTGCTGGCTATGCCCGGAAACCGGGAGGATGTGAGGCGGCAGGGGCTGAGCCTACTGGAGGATATGCTGCACGATCGCGGTGGCATTGATGGCTCTGCAGACGATCATTCGGGGTTGGGAGTCGATGATTTCCTCCGATTCATTCAGCAGTTGCGCAGCTATTTGACCGCAACCGAGCAGCAAACCCTGTTTGAGGCTGAGGCTCAGCGTCCCTCGGCGGTTGCGTCCTATCTAGCCGTCTATGCGCTGCTAGCTCGCGGATTTGCCGAACGTCAGCCTTCCCTCATCCGACGGGCAAAATTAGTGCTGCTGCGGCTAGGCACCAAGCAAGATGTGCATCTGGAGCAAGCCGTTTGCGCTCTGCTGTTAGGACAAACCGATGAAGCCAGTCGGGCGCTAGGGCTAAGCCAGGAATTTGACTCGCTTGCTTTTATCCGGGAGCATTCTCAAGGATCGCCTGACCTGCTGCCTGGGCTTTGCCTGTACAGCGAACGCTGGCTGCAAACTGAAGTGTTTCCCCACTTCCGCGACCTGTCGAGAAAGCAGCCCTCTCTGAAAGAATATTTCGCTGACGAGGATGTACAGGCTTACCTAGAGGAACTGCCCAACGAGCCAGAGATGTCGGTGGCATGGAGCCGATCGCCTGCTCCCCGGCAGACCCCTCGACAGTCGCCCCGTCGAGAATCTGATGTCCCCTACACGCCGCGCATGAGACCGCTCGAAACGGGTCGAGTATCGAGTGAGAATATTTCTGTCACCGATTCTGAACACGTTAACTCAGGGTATGCCAATAACGGCTCAGGCTTGTCTGAGGTGATTTACCCGACTTCTACGGATACGGGTAACGGCTACAGCGGGGACTCGATAGATCGGTCTGAATCGTCTGGTACTGCCCCAACGCGAGTCGGGCAAGATGCTCCTTCTCGGCGTTCTCCTGCCCCTCGACTCGATCGCCTCTTGTTTTTGGCGGCGCTAGGAATTTTAGGCTTGCTGTTGCTAGGTTTTCTGGGCAGCAGGCTTTTGGGTGGGCGATCGCAGACTGCAACCGCCAGTGCAATAACGAAAGCTGAGCAGGGCTTTGGTCAGCTGACTCAGCAGGGCAGACCTGCGACCGCCAGCGCTTCCTTAACGCCAGAAGAAGCAAAATCTGTGATCGAGTCCTGGCTGGCGGCAAAGGCAGCTGCAATGGGCGAAAATCATGACTTGACGCAGCTCGATAAGGTGCTGGCTGAGCCGATTCTGTCTCAGTGGAAAGGGGATGCAGAGCAGGTAAAGGCTGCCAATTCTTATCTGGTGTACGAACACTCTAACGTAGAGGTCACCTCAGTAGAGACAGAAGGCTCTCCAGCTTCACCAACCGATACAGCTTCGTCGGGTACAGCCTCACCAGCTGACCCATCTACAGACAGCTCGCCCACCGTTTCACCGACAGAGGGGGCGATCGCTTCCCCCTCTGATTCTGCCAGCCCAATTCCTACGGCAGGAGAGACTAATCGCGCCACAGTAGAGGCAACGGTCACCGAAAAGATTCAGCCTTACTCCAATGGAAGACCCGATGGCAACACTGCCAGTCCTGAAAATCTGCGGGTTCAGTATTCCCTCATTCGGCAGGGCGACCAATGGCGGATCGAATCTATTCAGGCGCTCTAAACCATCCTGCCCGGAGATCTCCAACATGGGTTTTCAAGACGGGTTTTTCTCCTAGACTGGAGGAATGACAGACTCTTTGATCCAAGCCTATTTACCGCTCTTTCTTTGGACGGGACTAGGAGTAGTCTTATTGCGCTTTTTGCCGGAGTCGCTGCCTCGCGTACTAGGGCGCAGTCTCTACTGGGTGGGTGTGCCTTTAGAAATACTGGCATTGGCACGCCAGACTCACTTTTCAAGGCAGGTTGGGTTAGCGCCCATTGTAACGATCGCCGGACTCATCGTCGTTTGGGGCTTGGCTTGGCTCAGTCTTCAGGCAGTTCGGCAATTGCCTTTCCCTTTATCCAGTGCTGAGAAGCCAAAAGCTGAGAAGCCAAAAGCTGAGAAGAGTGAAACCCTACAGGAACCTGATGCTGCTCCAATTGCAGAAATTGATCCCTGGCACGATCGCGCTCGACGAGGCAGCTTTATTCTCACCTCAATTTTTGGCAATACGGGATTTGTGGGCTTGGCGATCGCGCCTGCTTTTGTCGATTCTGCCTATGCGAGCTGGCTGGTGCTTTACAGCGTGACGCAAAACGTGGTAGGCACCTATGGGATTGGCGTGTTTTTGTCGAGCTACTATGGGCGCAGTCTGCAAAAGAGCCACTGGTGGACGCAGATTCGGGATGTGCTGACTGTACCTTCGCTCTGGGCATTTGCGATCGGTTCTTCTACCCGTTCGGTGGTATTGCCAGAGGCGATCGAGTTTGGGCTTGAGGCTTCCGTGTGGGTGGTCATCCCGGCGGCTCTTCTGCTCATGGGAATGCGGCTGAGCCAGTTGCGAGGCTGGTCGAGTCTACGCCTTGCTATTGTCCCAGCTTTGCTAAAAGTGGTGGTTAGCCCGGTGCTGATTGGATTGCTGACTCCATTCATCGGTCTGGGAGGCGATGCGCGTCTTGCCCTGGTTTTAATGTCGGGAATGCCCTCAGCGTTTGCCGGATTGATTTTGGCAGAAGAATATCAGCTCGATCGCGAACTCATTGCCAGCAGCATTGTATTGTCTACCGCGATGCTGCTGCTGACTATCCCGCTGTGGTTGGTGCTGTTTGCTTGAAGGACGCTTGCGGAAACGCCGATCGCTCCGACTGTCCTGCCAATAGCCCTGCCGACTGAATCACCAGCACCGCGCAGGGAGAATGGTGCAACACATAGTTGCTGACGCTGCCCAGTAGCGCCTCGGTCAAACCCTTGCGTCCTCGCCGACCCACTATCATTAGATCGGCTTGCCACTGCTGAGCCGCTTCACAAAGACCTTGCCCCGGTTCAGCAATTTTGTACTGATAGGTTGCCGCCACGTCTGCCTGTCTTGCCAAATCGTAAAAATGCTGCAAGGTCGCCTGAATTTCTTGAATCTGCTGCTCTAAACGGACAAGCTCACCCTGATAAGCCTGATTAATAAACTGTGGCGATACGCCAAACTCGCCAGGGAAGACGGGAGACAGTGCCACTGTGTCTGCTGACACGCTATGAAACAACATTAAATTTGCCTGATTGGTTTTTGCCAGATCAAGCGCCTGTTCAAACACTAACTGGCTGAGGGGAGAGTGATCGATCGCCGCCAGAATTCGCTTAAATCCCATTGTGCTGTCCTCCGAAGCTCGTATTCAAGCTCATGCTCCAAAGCTATCGCAACATTTGCAGGAATAGCGAGTTTGCAATAAGGCTTAATTTGTCGGGTCAAGTATTGTATGCTAAGCAATCTCTAGCTTCGATCAGGAGAAATAGGTCATGTGTGGAATTGTGGGCTATATCGGCAATCAGACCGCAAGCGCAATTTTGCTGGCAGGGCTGCGAAAATTGGAGTATCGAGGCTATGACTCTGCGGGCATTGCCACCCTTTGGGACGATGAAATTCACTGTGTCCGGGCTAAGGGCAAGCTGCAAAATTTACAGGATAGATTAGAAGGCGTGGAAAATCCGGCGCAGGTCGGCATTGGACATACGCGCTGGGCAACCCACGGCAAGCCCGAAGAATACAATGCCCATCCCCACATGGACACCGCTCGCCGGATTGCAGTGGTGCAAAACGGCATTATCGAGAACTATCGAGACTTGCGGGAAGACCTGAAAGCGAAAGGACACGAGTTTCGCTCTGACACCGATACTGAGGTGATTCCCCACCTGATTGCGGAATATTTGAAGGCCATCCGAGCAGAAGAGCACCTGACTCCTTTTCTGGAAGCCGTTCGCCGAGCCGTTAATGACCTGCGCGGTGCTTTTGCTTTGGCGATCGTCAATGCTGACTATCCCGATGAGCTGATCGCGGTCAAGCAGCAGGCTCCTCTGGCGATCGGCTTTGGCAAAGGCGAGTTTTTCTGTGCTTCGGATACGCCCGCGTTAGTCAGCCACACGCGCACGGTGCTGACCTTGGAGAACGGCGAGATTGCCCGTCTGACGCGTCTGGGCGTAGAGGTATATAACTTTGCGGGCGATCGCCTCCGCAAAACGCCGCAAACGCTGAATTGGAACCCCATTCTGGTGGAAAAGCAGGGCTTCAAGCACTTCATGCTCAAGGAAATCTATGAGCAGCCGGGAGTCGTGCGGGCAGGTCTAGAAGCCTATTTGGATAGCGAATGGACAGCACAGTCTCTCACATCGCCCATTCACCTGAGCCTACCAGAAGAGTTTTATGCTGACCTAGAGCAAATTCAAATTGTGGCGTGTGGTACGAGCTGGCACGCAAGCCTGGTAGGGAAGTACCTGCTAGAGCAGCTTGCGGATATTCCGACGCAGGTACAGTATGCCTCAGAGTTTCGCTATGGGGCTTCCCCGCTGACTCCCCATACGCTGACGATCGGCGTGACTCAATCGGGCGAGACGGCTGACACCCTATCGGCACTAGATATGGAGAAGCGTCGCAGAACCGAGATGGGTGGAAAATTTCAGCCGAAGCTGTTGGGCATTACCAACCGAACGGACAGCACCCTCAGCCACTTAGTCGATCACCTGATTAATACTCATGCAGGGATTGAGATTGGGGTGGCAGCTACCAAAACCTTTACGGCTCAGCTGGTTGCCTTCTACTGCTTGGCGATCGATCTTGCCTATCGTCGTAAAACGCTGTCGCTCGATCGCCTAGAGGAAATCGTCACAGAACTACGGCTGCTGCCTGCCCAAATTGAGTCGATTTTGGAAGTGCAAGAACGGTATGTGGAGCAGTTAGCCCATGAGTTCACCGAAACTCAAGACTTTATTTTTATCGGGCGCGGCATCAATTTCCCGATCGCCCTGGAAGGCGCTTTGAAACTCAAAGAGATCAGCTACATCCATGCCGAAGGCTATCCAGCCGGAGAAATGAAGCATGGGCCGATCGCCCTGCTAGATGAAAAAGTGCCCGTGGTGGCGATCGCGATGCCGGGAATGGTCTATGAAAAGGTTTTGTCTAATGCCCAGGAGGCAAAGGCGCGAGATGCAAAGCTAATTGGCGTTACGCCCATGAATGATGCAGAAGCAGCAGAGGTCTTCGATCATCTGCTGCCTGTACCCGCTGTAGAAGAGTTACTATCTCCTATTCTGACGGTGATTCCACTACAGTTTTTGGCCTATCACATTGCAGCTCGTAGAGGCTTAGATGTCGATCAGCCGCGCAACTTGGCAAAATCAGTTACCGTGGAGTAACCTGTCTTCCGTAGCAGTTTCATATTGTACAAAGGGAATAGGGTTCTTAAGTAGGGAATAGAATTCTTAAGTAGGGAATAGAATTCTTTACTAACTGGCACAGAGCATAAATACTTAGTCATTGAAACCTCTGATACACAAGCACTGCGGGTAGAAATAGTTTAACCGTTTGATCTGCTTGACGCATGGAAGTGGTATTCTCTGCTAGTTATGAATAGGAAAAGGGAAAAGCAATTTCCCCTTCTAGTTCCGTAAGCAAACTCTGTAGGGTTGCTAACTGGTAACTCTAATCCCAAATTCTGGTGCGGCATAGAACAGCAATAGTTCAATGATGCAATTGGACTGGCAGCAGAGGCAGCAGAAGAGTAATCCTTAAAGGATCTTCAGAGACTCTAATGCTGAATTGATTGCTTCGTGAATCGATTCAAGCTTTGCAAGCTCTGGTCGTAACCCTGCTCGGCGAATCAGTTGCCATCTTTGCGGACAAACTCTCTCCTCTCTATAGCAATGCACCACCCAGTCGATTCGTCGCAATGCAAAAGATTCACGGGTTTCTACAACATTAGCTAGAACGTCCGATGTCAGCGGTAGCTTATCTGGATGTTTTTGAATCAAAGCTAGTTGACCGAGTTCTCGAGCGATCGCTGCAACTGTTACCTGGTTTGGTCGTCCTTCCTGCTTGTATAAACTGGTAGCAGAAAGTCTCGCTGCTTCTGCAAGTTCAGAATCTCGATTGCTCCAATCTACACGTAGAGATGGCGAGTTTATTTGTTGTTTAGGAGGTAGGTTAGATTCTAACCACTGGCGGTCATTTCGCCGTAACCAAGTATAAACTCTTTGAAATTGATTCTTCAGTTTCGTTCTTCGTGATGTAAGGTTTTCGCTTCGTGCAGTCAACCATTCTGCCCTGTAGTTCTCTAGAGTATTCGCTGGTACTCCTTCTTGATGTTCTAATGAAGAAACAAGCATCCTATTACTTCTGTTTGTTTGCCGTTTGCCCTGGCGTGGAAAAGGCAATTGCAGTGCAGCAGCGTGTAGTTTGACAGTAGTTGAATCAACTCCAAGCTCCCGTGCCATGCCTCGAAGACTAACTGTTGAATTTGCCCACAGTTCTTTCAACTTTTCTTCCCAAACTGAGCCAAAAGCTCGAACCTTTGTAATACGGAATTGATCCTCCTGAGTTTTATCAGGACCAGTACGGCAGTAGATGAAGCCACAAGAGCAATGGAATGTACCTATTGGCTTTCCGTGATCCTGAGTGTAGGTAATTTCACAATTGTGAATTACAGGTTGATGGAAGTGAGAAGCAGCTTGATTTAGACAAAGCCAAGGTCCCTTACCAAAAGACTTGAATTGATTAGGAAACTGGAAGAATGACTCGGCTGAGTACTTCAGAAATCGCATGAGCAATAGGTGGTGTAGGGGATGTTGAGATCCTTTGGGCGATCGAATTAACCGAAATAACCAGTTGTGCTGACTTTCAGCATTAATCTCACATTGAAGACTTTGCAGGAAATTGTTGGAATAGAAATGACAAAACTCGTTCAGCAACTGGCTAACCCGCACCCTACCGCTACTTGTAGCAAGTTCCCTCTCTGTGAGGAGTTGATGATAACGCTTCAACAGCACATCTAATCCGGACGGGGAAATAGTTTGCTTTAACAGCCAAGCAGCATCCTGTGCAATTTTCAGCAGAATTTTGTGGTGAGGTTGTATTACAGCGAGTGGGAGTGTCTTTGGTAGCTGAATTCCCTGCTCTGCTGCAACAAACTCATGGCGGGTTTTAGGCGTTAGAATTCGAACTTGGCTATTGACCAGACAAACATTATGTTCAGGACAAACCTGAACTCCTGGTAATTGGTGAAGACGATGCCAATAGTACTCACCAAATTCTTGTTCATCACGTAATGTACAGAGGGGACAAAATCTCAGCCATTCTGGAGGACGAACAGTACTTGCCATAACACCAGAGCGCATTTTGATAGCTGGTCCTCGTGCCCCTTCCATATCAGTCCAAAGTTTCTGAGCCTGTTTAGGATGTAAGAAAGGCGCAAAAAACGGAAAGAGTGTGTGGTTGTTGATTAGGTATTTGGTCGTATAGAACCCATTTGACATCTTCCGGCTTCTGCTTTAAGGTGCTTGAAGCCGTC
>NZ_JCACIN010000045.1:0-3684 GCF_059504425.1 Drouetiella sp. | reverse complement strand
TGTCGCGCCAAACGGCAGGCTCAATCTGCTCCCTCTTTGTTGCCTACTCAAGACTGCACCCCTTGAACGATTACCTTTTGGGTTGAGGATAATGCAACAGCGAGTCGTCACTGCTGCCCTCCTTTCACTCCTCACAGTTCACTCCGACTGCTGATTGAAATCGTTTTCAAGCAAGTAAGCAATGAAATTAAAACAGCACAGGCAGCGATGTGAGTCCATGCACATCCGTTGTGGGGATGAATTCTAGCGTTGCCGCTGGATCAATTTGCAGATTGGGCAGCCGCTCTAGCACGGCCCGCAGTACGATTGCAGCTTCCAGTCGAGCCAGTGGCGCACCCAGACAAAAGTGAATGCCATTGCCAAACGCAACGTGCGGATTCGGGTCGCGATCGACCACAAATTCTTCAGCGCGATCGAACTGGACTGCATCACGGTTCGCTGAACCCATCCAGACTGTCACCCTTTGTCCTGGTGGAATCGTCTGTCCACCCAATTGCGTTTCGACTTTGGTAAACCGTTCAATTCCCTGAATCGATGAGCGATAGCGCAACACTTCCTCGATCGCTAAAGGCAACAAGTCGGGGTCTTGCTTCAGCCGCTTATACGCTTCTGGATACTCATGGAAGCAAAGAATCGCATTGCCCAGCAGATTGGTCGTCGTCTCATTACCGCCCACCAGTAGCACAATGCAGAAATCGACTAGTTCTTGTGCTGTCAGGGTTTCGCCCGCTTCATGGGCGGCAATCAAATCGCTGATCAAATCCTTTCCAGGTTGCTTGCGCCGCTCTGCTAGCAAATGCCGAAAGTAGTCTGCCATTGCTTTCAATGCGGCCGGATCAAGGACAACGATTCCATCTGACCAGCGTTTGAAGTCAGCGCGATCGGCAACTGGAACGCCGAGAATTTCGGCAATCACAATGACGGGCAGCGGTATTGCTAGGTCATGCACAAAATCCATGCGATGTTGAGCTTGAACTTGGTCAATCAGTTCCTGAGTAATTTGTGTAATGCGCGGCGCGAGTTCTTCCACACGCCGAGCGGTGAATACTTTTGCCACCAGTGAGCGGAGCGAGCGATGCTTGGGCGGGTCAGTGAAATTGAGGCTTTGGGTAAAGTCAGTTTGCTCTGGCGGATGCGGCACTTTCGATGAAAACAGTTGCCAGTTTCCAAAGACATATTTTACATCTTCATAGCGAAATACCATCCAGCTTTGCTGCTCTGTGTCGTAGAACACGGGCGCTTCGCGGCGCATTTTGGCATACCAGGCAAAGGGATTGCTGAACCGTTCAGCGGTTTGCGTTCCAATAAATTGCGCTTGCATGATTAATCTCCTTGAGTTAAATGTAAAAATCGCAGGTCAAACTGCTAGATGAACTTGAGGGTTCATCCGCATTGAACAAACGGATTGACACAAATTCCTGGAGTTAGCTAGACACTCGCGTCATCGTCAGAATTGACGGCGGCAGTGGTCGCATGACTCATCTACAAACATCTAAACTCACGCACAGTGTTTTAGATACCTACAGCTATCATGGAAACGGATGACACTTGTCATGTCTAAACTTGATAGGTGTCATACCAGGGTTGGCGGACGATCGCGCAAACTAGAGAGAGCAGGATGGTTAATCTATTCAATGAATCTAGATACTGGCTCTTCTCCATCACTCCGTCGGACACTGCGCTTTGGCGAGTGGCTCCTGCTGCTCATGACGGTCTTGATTTATGTGCTTGACGAAGCCTCCACGCCTGAGCTAATCGTCAAATGTATCGCGTTTAGCACGCTCTTTTTCTGTCTCAGCTTTATCTTGCCGCTCGATCGCCCACTTTGGCAGCGTCGCGCTTATGTTGCGCTGGAAGTGGGGTTGACGGGCGTTGCGATCGCGTCTGGAATCGAATTTAGTTTTGTGCTTTATCTACTACTAATCAAGGCGTGTTTCTTATTGAGTCGCCGCGAAGTTATTTTGACCAATATTATCGGTGGAGTGGTCTGGTTGGCTAGTTTTGCCTGGCTGTATCCGTCACTAATTCAACGAAAACTCCCAGAGTTTGATAGTGTCACTTTGCAGTCTAATCTGTACATCACGCTGCTGCATGCCTTGCTATATTATGTCAGTGCCAGCGTTTTTGTTATTCTTCTTGGCTTTGTGATTGTGGTAGAGCGTGAAAGCCGCCAACGAGCCGAAGCCTTGTCTCAAGAAGTAGAAGTGTTGGGTGCCAAACTAGAACGTCTGCGGATTGCGCGTGAAATTCATGACTCTTTAGGGCACACTCTCACCTCACTGGGAGTGCAACTGGAAGTCGCTCAGAAATTGCGTGATCGCGATTTAGCCAAGTCCTTTCACTCGGTAGACAATGCCGCCTTATTGGCGAGTCAGTGCCTACAAGATGTGCGGCAACTGGTTCAAACCATGAGGTGGCAGTCCAGTTTCAATCTCAAGGAGGCGCTACACGAACGAGTGGAGCAGATGCGCCAGCAGGGAATTGCCACTCAAGTCCATTTAAGTTTGCCTGCTCTCTCCCTACAATCGAGCTATCAGCTTTACTGCATTTTGAAGGAAGGCTTGATTAACATTCAAAAGCACGCGAAGGCAGCTCAGGTAACGCTGCGGGGTCTGGTTGATTCAGACACGATCGTGGTGACGCTGCAAGATGACGGTCACGGGTTTGACCTGGAGCAGCCATTGACCGGGTGCGGTTTGCCAGGAATGCAGGAACGGGTAGAACTCTTGGGCGGAACCCTTCAAATTAGTACAAGTTCCGACCAAGGAACGCAAATCGAAATCGTGATGCCTTATGATTCGAGTGCTCGTCGTTGATGACCAATCCTTCTTTCGAGAAGGGTTAGCCGCATTGTTGTCGCTAGAGGCAGACATCGAAGTAGTCGGACAGGCAACGGATGGGAGAGTGGCGATCGACCTGACTGAGACAATTCAGCCCGATGTCATTCTCATGGACATTCGCATGCCCACCTGTGATGGCGTTACGGCAACGCGTGAAATTCTCCGCAGCTATCCGTGGATTCGTATCCTGGTGCTGACAACGTTTGATGAGGATGACTATGTGTGGGAGTCGCTGAAGGCAGGAGCAAGTGGATACCTGCTCAAAAACACTCCCTCTGGGCAGGTAGCTGATGCTATCCGCACCATTTATAAAGGACATAGCCAACTCGGACCAACGATCGCACCCAAAGTCTTTGCCCAGCTTCAACAACCTGTTAGTGCCACCCCAGTTAATTTAGCCTTAAGTGAACGAGAGTTAGAGGTTCTTAAGCTACTGGGGCAGGGAAAGACAAATCGTGAAATTGCCAAAACTTTGCATATCACCGAAGGAACCGTCAGAAATTACATCAGCCGGATTCTCAGTGAGTTGAATGTGAGCGATCGCACTCAAGCTGCACTCTGGGCACATGGAAATTTAGATTAGCGATCACCTCAGCGAAGAGGTTTAATCTCGCCATGCGGCTTTGCCAGTAGGGATGACAACCACCAAGACATTAAGGAGCCAGATGAAGGGAAAGCTTTCATGTCCGGTTTTGAAGACCAGCAGGTGGAGCGATCTGCCTGCTGAGTTTAATTAGACTGCAACCTGGTTTCTCTCAAGGCAAGCCACAACCAAGTAAGCAAAGGCTATTATAGCGCTACGCACATACGTTAGGACACTCTTTAAAGGCAGCATCAACGCAAT